>NZ_JAXQNS010000004.1:0-407942 GCF_034427815.1 Pseudomonas gebzensis | reverse complement strand
TCAATCCAATGACAATCCAGGTAAAAATCGCCGTTCTGCCTTACTGCGCCTTCTTTATATAACGCCCGCGACCCTCAATTCAGCCAACGCGGCCGCATCCAGACCCAGCACGTTCGCCAGTACCGAGTCAGTGTGCTCACCTAACAGTGGGGGTGCCCAACGATATTCGACGGGTGTGGCAGACAAGCGTATCGGGCTCGCCACCTGCGGCACGCTGCCACCCAGGGCATGGGGCAGGGCCAGGGCCAGCCCCCGTGCTACCACTTGCGGATCCTTGAACACGCTGTCCAGGTCATTGATCGGTCCACAGGGCACGCCCACGCGCTCCAGCTGCTCGACCCATTCAGCCGTTGTCTTGAACACCGTGGCCTGACGAATCAGCGGAATCAGCTGCGCGCGGTTGGCCACCCGCAAGGCATTGCTGCTGAATCGTGGATCCTCGGCCCACTCCGAATGACCCGCCACTTGCGCGAACTTGGCGAATTGTCCGTCGTTACCCACCGTCAGGATGAAATCGCCATCGGCGGTCGGAAAATCCTGATACGGCACGATGTTGGGGTGCGCGTTGCCCAGGCGCTGCGGGGAGGCGCCCGTGGTCAGGTAGTTCATGGCCTGGTTGGCCAGGCAGGCAACCTGCACATCCAGCAGCGCCATGTCGATGCTCTGCCCTACGCCGGTCTGCTGCCGGTGAGCGAGGGCAGCCAGAATCGCAGAAGTGGCGTACAGGCCTGTAAGAATGTCAGTCAACGCAACACCGACTTTTACCGGACCCGCCCCAGCCTCACCCTCAGGCCGCCCTGTGAGGCTCATCAGCCCGCCAAGTCCCTGGATCATGAAGTCGTACCCAGCGCGCTTGGCGTAGGGGCCGCTTTGGCCGAATCCGGTAATCGAGCAATAGATAAGCTTAGGGTTCACCACCTTGAGGCTGTCGTAGTCCAGCCCATACGCAGCCAACCCACCCACCTTGAAGTTCTCGATGACAATATCCGACTGCGCCGCCAGAGCACGAATCAGCGCCTGGCCTTGCGGCTGGGTGAAATCGATGGTGACCGAACGCTTGTTGCGATTGGCCGATAAGTAATACGACGCTTCCCCCGTGCTGCGCCCTTGGGCGTCCTGCAGGAAGGGTGGCCCCCAGGCGCGGGTATCGTCGCCCTTGCCAGGGCGCTCTACCTTTATGACATCGGCCCCCAGGTCAGCGAGGATCTGCCCGGACCACGGCCCAGCCAGTACGCGCGAGAGGTCCAGCACCCGTACATGCGACAGTGCGCCCATAACCTGCCCCTCTATTAATAGAATGCCTGGATACCGGTCTGCGCCCGCCCGAGGATCAGCGCATGGATGTCATGGGTACCTTCATAGGTGTTGACCACTTCGAGGTTGACCAGGTGACGGGCAACGCCGAACTCATCGGAGATGCCATTGCCGCCGAGCATGTCGCGGGCCATGCGCGCGACGTCCAGCGCCTTGCCACAGGAATTGCGCTTCATGATCGACGTGATTTCCACCGCTGCAGTGCCTTCATCCTTCATTCGCCCCAAACGCAAGCAGCCTTGCAGCCCCAGGGTGATTTCGGTCTGCATGTCCGCCAGCTTCTTCTGGATCAGCTGATTGGCAGCCAGCGGCCGACCAAACTGCTGGCGGTCCAGCGTGTATTGGCGAGCCGTGTGCCAGCAGGCCTCGGCAGCGCCGAGCGCACCCCAGGAAATGCCGTAGCGCGCCGAGTTGAGGCAGGTGAACGGGCCTTTGAGACCGCGCACGTCCGGGAAGCGGTTTTCCTCCGGCACAAATACGCTGTCCATGACGATCTCGCCGGTAATGGACGCGCGCAACCCGACCTTGCCGTGAATCGCCGGAGCGCTCAGGCCTTCCCAGCCTTTTTCAAGAATGAAACCGCGGATATCGCCGGCATCGTCCTTGGCCCAGACCACGAACACGTCGGCGATCGGGCTGTTGGTGATCCACATCTTCGCGCCGCTCAGGCGGTAGCCGCCGTCGACCTTGCGCGCTCGGGTGATCATCGCGCCCGGATCGGAACCATGGTTCGGCTCGGTCAGACCGAAGCAGCCGATCCATTCGCCGGTGGCCAGCTTGGGCAGGTACTTCTGCTTTTGCGCTTCGCTGCCGAATTCATTGATCGGCACCATGACCAGGGATGACTGCACGCTCATCATCGAGCGGTAGCCAGAGTCGATGCGCTCGACCTCGCGGGCAATCAGGCCATAGCAGACGTAATTCAAGCCGCTGCCGCCATAGGCCTCCGGAATGGTGGCACCGAGCAAGCCGATCTCACCCATCTCGCGAAAGATCGCGGCATCGGTTTTCTCATGACGGAAGGCGTCGATCACCCGAGGTGCCAGCTTGTCCTGGGCGAACTGATAAGCACTGTCACGCACCATGCGCTCCTCTTGCGTGAGCTGCTGATCGAGTAGCAGCGGGTCAATCCAGTTGAAATGCGCTTTGTCAGCCATGGGCAAGCTCCTCGGGTAGTGCTGCACGTTCGTGAGATGAAACGATCCTAGGCCCGATTCGCCCGAGGAACAAACCACGAATGCGCACGCATCAGTGATAATTTCTCACTCTGGAACACCGAAAGCCAATGGCTGACCCTTCTGCAGAGTGAGTTTGACGTACATGCGCCGTACCATCCCCAGCACCACCGCCCTTATCTGCTTTGAAGCCGCCGCCAGGCACGAGAGCTTTACCAAGGCAGCTCATGAACTGGCCCTGACCCAAGGGGCGGTCTGTCGGCAGATTGCCGCGCTGGAGGCGTTTCTCAACGTCGAGTTGTTTCGCAGGTCCCAGCGCGGCGTGAAACTCAGCGAGGCAGGCTTGTCCTACAGCCGCCAGGTGGCGGCGCAGTTGGATGCCGTGGAGCGCGACACGTTGTCGGTGATGCGCCAGCAGGGTGCCAATGTGATCGAGCTCGCGGTGGTGCCTACCTTTGGCACGCAGTGGTTGTTGCCGCGCCTGAAAGACTTTCAGTCGGCGCACCCGCAGGTAACGGTCAACCTGACCAACCGTACGCGCCCCTTCATGTTTGCTGACACGGCGTTCGACGCCGCTATCTATTTCGGAGACGCCGACTGGCCTGGCACGCAGTCGCACTGGTTGATGAGCGAGAACCCGTTGCCGGTCTGCAGCCCTGGCCTGCTCGATGGCGGGGGCGAGCTGGACGCCACGTGCCTTGCTGAGCTTCCTTTGCTGCAACAGACCACCCGCCCGTATGCCTGGCGACAGTGGTTCAACTCGCAGGGCATGAATGTCGCCAAGGACATGACCGGCCCACGCTATGAGCTGTTTTCGATGCTGGCCCAGGCAGCGTTGCACCAGATGGGCGTGGCGCTGATTCCCCCCTTCCTTATTCAACGGGAGTTGCTGGAGGGTAGTCTGGTGGTCGCTCACAGGCATGTCCTGACCAGCGACAAGGCCTACTATTTAATGATTCCGGACCGCAAGGTGGCGTCCCATTCGCTGTGCGTCTTCCGCGACTGGTTAGTGAGCAACGCCCGGGAATACGTGGCCTGCATGGAAAACCAGCGCATTAGCTGACTCAGTAGTCAAATAGACAAGAAACCTACAGATATACGCTTATGTCGCCTATAAGAAATTTATTATGGCCATCAAAACAACTCGGCGCCGGATGTCAGAACCAATATTTTCGAGCTTTTTTTCAAAAAACCTGAGCAAAACCCGTTTATTTCTCGGTTTTGATTAATTTTTCGACGTATTCTCCAACTCGCCCGTCAAGGGCGACATGAATGCAATGCGCCACAACACAAAGTCACTGTCTGACTTGTAGTTTGAATACGGTCACACTTCAAAATCGATTCAAGGTCGATAGCGACGCCTGCAAAATGCTTCGCCCGCCCCGGAACGGGCGTGGAAACGGTCAACGGACGCCCCAGCCACACCACTCGAAGTGGGCTGGTTTCTTACAAGATTCAAGGTCACCGCAGGAGACATGCCGTGCATATTGGTGTTCCTCTCGAGACGCAGTCGGGCGAGACGCGCGTCGCCGCTACCCCGGAAACCCTCAAAAAACTGATTGCCCAAGGCCATCAGGTGACTGTTCAGCGGGGTGCAGGCGTTAGCGCCAGCATTCAGGACAGCGCCTATGAAGCCATTGGCGCCTCGCTGGGCACTGCAGGCGATGCCTTCGGCGCGCAACTGGTGCTCAAGGTGGTCGCGCCGAGTGATCAGGAACTGAGCCTGATCACCCACGGCACCGTGCTGGTGGGGATGCTTAATCCGTTCAACAGTCAATTGATCGCCAAGATGGCCGAGCACGGCATTACCGCCTTCGCGCTCGAGGCCGCGCCGCGCACTTCGCGGGCGCAGAGCCTGGACGTGCTGTCGTCCCAGGCCAACATCGCTGGCTACAAGGCGGTGATGCTTGCGGCTCACCACTATCCGCGCTTCATGCCGATGCTGATGACAGCTGCCGGCACGGTGAAAGCGGCGCGCGTGCTGATTCTGGGCGCCGGTGTGGCGGGGCTGCAGGCCATTGCCACGGCCAAGCGATTGGGGGCGGTAATCGAAGCGTCCGACGTGCGTCCTGCGGTGAAAGAGCAAATCGAATCGCTGGGCGCCAAATTCCTCGACGTGCCGTACGAGACCGACGAAGAGCGCGACTGCGCCCAAGGCGTGGGTGGCTATGCCCGGCCGATGCCGGCCAGCTGGATGCAACGCCAGGCCCAGGCCGTGCATGAACGCGCCAAGCAGGCCGACATTGTGATCACCACCGCACTGATTCCGGGCCGCAAGGCGCCAACGCTGCTCAGCGCTGAGACCGTCGCGCAGATGAAACCCGGCTCGGTGGTGGTCGACTTGGCGGCGGCGCAGGGCGGCAATTGCCCGCTGACCGTGGCCGACCAAGTGGTCAATGCCCAAGGCGTGACCATCCTTGGTCCGACCAATCTTCCGGCCCAGGTAGGCGCAGATGCCTCGGCGCTGTATGCGCGCAACCTGCTGGACTTCATGAGGCTGCTGTTCGACAAGGACGGCGCCCTGGTGATCAACCTCGAAGACGACATCGTCGCCGCGTGCCTGATGTGCCGCGACGGGCACGTCGTGCGCAAGAACGGTTAAGGAGCAGAGCAATGGACGACATGCTGATTTCCCACGGCATCTACAACCTGATCATCTTCGTGCTGGCCATTTATATCGGCTACCACGTGGTGTGGAACGTGACCCCGGCCTTGCACACGCCGCTGATGGCGGTCACCAACGCCATTTCCGCCATCGTTATCGTCGGCGCCATGCTTGCTGCGGCCCTCACCGTGACGCCCGCCGGCAAGATCATGGGCACCTTGGCGGTGGCTCTGGCTGCGGTCAACGTGTTCGGCGGGTTCCTGGTTACCCGGCGGATGCTGGAAATGTTCAAGAAGAAAGTCAAAAGCGCGGGGCAGAAATCATCATGAGCATGAACCTCGTCACCGTTCTCTATCTGGTCGCCTCGATCTGTTTCATCCAGGCGCTCAAAGGGCTGTCGCACCCCACTACCTCGCGCCGTGGCAACGTCTTCGGCATGCTCGGCATGGGTATCGCGATCGTCACCACCGTAGGCCTGATCTACAAGCTTGCCGCGCTGTCTGTCGGTAGCAGCGGGGCCACGGCGGGTATCGGTTATGTGCTCGTCGGCCTGCTGGCCGGCGGGACCGCAGGTTCGGTCATGGCCAAGCGCGTGGAAATGACCAAGATGCCTGAGCTGGTGGCTTTCATGCACAGCATGATCGGCCTGGCTGCGGTGTTCATCGCCATCGCCGCGGTACTTGAACCGCAGTCGATGGGCATCGTTGCCCTGATCAGTGATCCGATTCCAACCGGTAACCGCCTGGAACTGTTCCTCGGTGCGGCGATTGGTGCCGTGACCTTCTCCGGCTCGGTGATCGCCTTCGGCAAGCTGTCAGGCAAGTACAAATTCCGCCTGTTCCAAGGCGCCCCGGTAAAATTCGCCGGCCAGCACACGCTGAATCTGATCCTGGGCCTGACCACCCTGGCACTCGGCCTGGTCTTTACCTTCACCGGCCATTACAGCGCGTTCACCTTGATGCTGGCCCTGGCCTTCGTGATGGGTGTGCTGATCATCATCCCGATCGGCGGTGCCGACATGCCGGTAGTGGTGTCGATGCTCAACAGCTACTCGGGCTGGGCGGCGGCGGGAATCGGCTTCTCGCTGAACAACTCGATGCTGATCATCGCCGGCTCGCTGGTGGGTTCGTCGGGGGCGATCCTTTCTTACATCATGTGCAAGGCGATGAACCGCTCGTTCTTCAACGTGATTCTGGGCGGCTTCGGTGGCGCCACAGACACCACGGCAGCGGTCGGTTCTACCGAGCAGCGCCCCGTGAAGTCGGGTTCTGCGGACGACGCCACCTTCCTGTTGAGCAACGCCGACAGCGTGATCATCGTACCCGGCTACGGCCTGGCCGTTGCCCGCGCCCAGCATGCGCTCAAGGAACTGACCGAAAAACTGGTGCACAAGGGCGTGACGGTCAAATACGCCATCCACCCGGTGGCGGGGCGTATGCCCGGGCACATGAACGTGCTCTTGGCCGAAGCCGAAGTGCCATACGACCAAGTGTTCGAGATGGACGACATCAACGCCGAGTTCGGTCAGGCCGATGTGGTGCTGGTGTTGGGTGCCAACGATGTGGTCAACCCGTCGGCCAAGAACGATCCCAACTCGCCCATTGCCGGCATGCCCATTCTTGAGGCGTACAAAGCCAAGACCGTCATCGTCAACAAACGCTCGATGGCCAGCGGCTATGCCGGCCTGGACAATGAACTGTTCTACCTGGACAAGACCATGATGGTGTTCGGCGATGCCAAGAAGGTGATCGAAGACATGGTCAAGGCGGTGGAGTAGGCCTGTGCTTGCACGTTGCTTCTTTATATAGACGCAGCGGCATGCCGTTTCCCGATAAAGCCCCGGCAGCAATCGCCGGGGCTTTGTTCATTGGCAAGCCTGATGCAAGCCAGGAGAAACCCCACATTTCATAGACCTTGGTCGTGGGACGGCACTGGGCGAAGGCACTAGACTGCGCATCTAGCTTGAGTAGCCCGAGATAAACACATGTACCGTGATCGTATTCGCTTGTCCTCCCTGCACAGCAAGGTAATGAGTGCAGCCGATGCCGCTGGCCTGATTGAAGACGGCATGACCGTCGGCATGAGCGGTTTTACCCGCGCCGGCGAAGCCAAGGCCGTGCCCCATGCGCTGGCCGAGCGCGCCCGCCAGACGCCACTCAAGATCAGCCTGATGACCGGCGCAAGCCTGGGCAATGACCTGGACAAGCAGCTGACCGAAGCCGGCGTGCTGGCCCGGCGCATGCCTTTCCAGGTCGACAGCACCCTGCGCAAGGCCATCAACGCCGGCAAGGTGATGTTCATCGACCAGCACCTGTCGGAAACGGTCGAGCAACTGCGCAACAAACAGCTCAAACTGCCCGATATCGCCGTCATCGAGGCCGTTGCCATCACCGAGCAGGGCCATATCGTGCCGACCACATCGGTGGGCAACTCGGCCAGCTTCGCGATCTTTGCCAAACAGGTCATCGTCGAGATCAACCTGTCGCACAACCCGAATCTGGAAGGGTTGCACGACATCTATATCCCGACCTATCGGCCAACCCGTACACCCATTCCACTGGTGCAGGTCGACGACCGCATCGGCGGCAGTGCCATCGCGATCGACCCGGCGAAGATCGTGGGCATCGTCATCAGCGATCAGCCGGACTCACCCTCCACGGTGCTGGCGCCTGACCATGAAACCCAGGGCATTGCCGATCATCTGATCGCCTTCTTCAAACAGGAAGTGGCAGCAGGGCGCATGACCAATCGCCTCGGCCCCCTGCAGGCCGGCATCGGCAACATCGCCAATGCGGTGATGTGCGGGCTGATCGACTCGCCGTTCGAAGACCTGACCATGTATTCCGAAGTGCTGCAGGACTCGACCTTTGACCTGATCGATGCAGGCAAGCTGAGCTTTGCGTCCGGCAGCTCGATCACGCTGTCCGAGCGGCGCAACGCGGACGTGTTCGGCAACCTGGAGCGCTACAAGGACAAGTTGGTACTGCGCCCGCAAGAAATCTCCAACCACCCCGAAGTCGTGCGGCGCCTGGGCATCATCGGTATCAACACGGCGCTGGAGTTCGACCTGTATGGCAACGTCAACTCCACCCATGTGTGCGGCACGCGAATGATGAACGGCATTGGCGGCTCGGGCGACTTCGCGCGCAATGCCCACCTGGCAATCTTCGTGACCAAGTCGATTGCCAAGGGCGGCGCCATTTCCAGCGTGGTGCCGATGGTCAGCCATGTGGACCACACAGAGCATGACGTTGACATCCTCGTGACCGAACAGGGCCTGGCGGATCTGCGCGGGCTGGCGCCACGTGAGCGGGCGAGGGTAGTGATCGACAACTGTGTACACCCCGATTACCGCGCCGCGCTCGATGACTATTTCACCCGCGCCTGCGAGCGGGGCGGGCATACCCCGCATATCCTGCGTGAGGCGCTGAGCTGGCATGAGAACCTTGAAGAACGCGGTAGCATGCTGACTGTTTGACCTGAAGCCGCATTGAACACCCGCACGCGGTTCCAAGGGATGGATCGGAACGCTTGCGGGTTTTTTGTACCTGGAGAAACTGTGCGCGGAAATTAAAGTTAACTGTACTACTGTACTGGTCGCGCGACTGCGAAAAGCATCGCGCCATAGGAGCCAGACGCCAAAATGCATCATTAAGGTGCATACCAGTACAGTTATGCCGTTTTAGTGTGCAACAGCTGCATTTCACAATTAACTGAACACGTGCAATACCCCTGAACTGTACCTACTTCTCTGGACGGCCGAGGAGGATGATGGGCACCAGTTAACCACTATCTAATGCCGCCATAAGCGGAAGGATGAAATCATGGAACGTACACTCAGTTCCGATCTGGCTTTCGAACAAACCTCCAACGCCCAGGCCTCGCTGCCGCTGCGTGCACTTTCCACTCTGATGCTGTGGCAGCGCCGCTTGTCCAGCCGTCGTCAACTGGCGCGTCTTGACACCCGCCTGCTGGCCGACGCTGGTATCAGCGAGTCGCAGCGTTACGAAGAGCTGGGCAAGCCGTTCTGGCGCTAAGCCCTCGCTAGCCGGTTCGCCCGGCAGTGCTCTTGAAACCCGTCGCAGGGAACTGCGACGGGTTTTTTGTTTCTAGGGGCCGTTTGAAGCGGTATGGCCACTAACCGGTACAGTTAGCTTTAAACCTAATACTACCGATACAGTTTTGGCTGAAGCTTTACATCTGGAAATAACTCCATGTGATACTTTGCGCCCGGGAGTCTGTTAGAAACCCGTCAGGCCCACGTACCTCAATGGCCACTGCGAGCGTCCGATTACGCAGATTCACCTTCGACTCTAGTCAGGAGCCCTATTTCATGTCCCGTAAATCCCTGTTCGGCGCCGCTCTACTGCTGGCCATGGCCGGCACCGCCAGTGCGTCCAGCTTCATCGTCACCACCGATGCCGTGGTCGACGGCATTGCCGCCTCCACCCATGCCACGTCCGATGCCTCCTCTTCGCTGCGCGACAACAAGATTGTCCAGGCCGCCCGTGACGACGCGGCCAGCTTCGTCGGCAGCCAGGGTGAGATCCGTGGCGCCAAGCTGGAAAGCGCGTTTGGCTTCATCCGCCAGCAGGCGCCATCGCTGCAGGCCAGCGACGCGCAATTGGCCCAGGCCATTCTCGCGCTGTAACGCTGTATCGCCGCGCTGGCGCAGGCCAGCGCGACTGACGTCCCGCTCAACCGCTGTGCCTAATCCTCTGATGCGATCCTTGCTTGCAATGCTCTGCCTGCTGGCCGTGCCCAGCGCCTATGCCTTCGATACCACCACCCAAGGTCTGGTGATCAGTGCCTATGGCCTGACCCAACTGACCACTGCGCCCTTCGACCGCAAGGTGATCATGCAGGCCCGCGACGATGCGGCTGTGTTTGTCGCCAGTGCCGGTCAGGTTCGCGGCGCGCGGCTGGAGGCAGCACTACGGACCTTGCGCCAGGCAGGCCCTGCACAATGTGCCAACGACCTTGAACTGGCGCGGGCAATTCTCGTCCAACGTTCACTGTCCGATCCCCCCGTATTTTCTGGAGATGCTCCATGCGCAAACCGCTGATCGCCGCCACCTTGGGCCTGTTCTTGCTCGCTGACCTGGCCCAGGCGCAAACCCTGGTGGCCACCAGCAACATCATCGTCCGCGCCTTTGGCCGTTCGATCGATTTCACCTCCGACACCACGACCTCGATCCGCGATTCGAAAGTGGTGCGTGAAGCCCACGACGACGCCGCCAGTTTCGTCGCCAGCGACGGCGACATCCGCGGTGCCCAGCTCGAAGCGGCCTTCGGCACGCTGCGCGAACGCCTGCCCGAAGCGCGTGATGCCAGCGATCAGGTGCTGGCCGAAGCCATCCTGGCACTGTGACCGGCGTGCGTGCCTGGCTTCTCGGTTGCGCACTGACGTTACTGGGCACGCCCGTACTGGCTGACCTACGCCTCGAACTGCAGACCAACGGCCTTGATGCAGCGCAGCAGCAGGCCACGCGCACGCTGCTCGACGAAGCCATGGCCAAGCTGCCGCCGCGTTTCAAGGCGCAGCTTGACCGCCGCGTGCAGGTCAGCTGGGACCCGGCCATGCGCAAAGATGCCTACGGTCAGGCATCGTTAGTGGACACGCTCTCGCTCAACCAGCGCCTGCTGCCAGGGCTGGTAGACGGCAGCGCCGCCACCCAGAAGACCCAACGCCCGCACGGCACCGTGCGCGAGGAACTGCTGGCCACCGTCCTGCACGAACTGACCCACCTCTACGACCGCGCACGGCTCTGGTCGGCCGCCGACCGCCCGTTGCTCAACCGCTGCAAACGCCAGCTGAGCAGCGTGGGCAAGATCGGCCTGCCCGAACAGTGCCGCGGCCAGACAGAGCGGCGCTTCACCTTGAGCGACGACCCGCGCCTGCTTGACCTTGCCGGTTGGCAGCAATACGTGGGCCGGCGCGGTGAGCGCGAGCAGCACAACGGTCAGGACGTGCGCAGCCCGGATGCCTATGAGCTGAGCAGCCCGAAGGAGTTCGTGGCGGTCAACATGGAGTATTTCCTGCTCGACCCCAGCTACGCCTGCCGACGCCCGGCGTTGAACCAGTATCTGCGTGAGCATTTCGGCTGGGCGCCGCCGCAGGACACCTGCGCCAAAGGCCTGCCCTTCATCAATGCCGGCAACGACTTCGCCCGCCAGCCACTGGGCGAAATCGATCCGCAGCGTGTGTACGAGGTCGACTACCTGCTGGCAGAGGCCAACCAGAACTGGGTCAGCCGCTGGGGCCACAGCATGCTGCGACTGGTCATCTGCGCCCCAGGCCGGCCGCGCGGGCCCGACTGTCGGCTCGACCTCGACCAGCACCTGGTGCTGTCCTATCGCGCCTTCGTCAACGACGTCCAGCTGTCGAGCTGGGACGGCCTGGTCGGTGCCTATCCCTCGCGGCTGTTCGTATTGCCGCTGGGGCAGGTGATCGATGAATACACCAAGACCGAACTGCGCAGCCTGGCATCCGTTCCGCTGAAGTTCAGCCGCACCGAAGTGGAAAACCTGGTGCGCCAGGCCGCGGAAATGCATTGGAGCTATGACGGCAGCTATTACTTCCTGTCGAACAACTGCGCGGTGGAATCGCTCAAGTTGCTGCGCAGCGGCACCGGCAACCCGCGACTCAACGACCTCGACAGCATCATGCCCAATGGCCTGCTCGAAGTGCTCAAGGCCCGTGGCCTTGCCGATACCAGCGTGCTGGACGACCCGCGCAAGGCGTTGCGCATGGGTTATCGCTTCGATTCCTACCGCGACCGCTTCGAGGCCATGTTCCAGGTGCTGCGCAAGCAGTTGCCGGTACCCCAGCAAAATGTCGAAGACTGGCTGGGCCAGGATGCCGAGCAGCGCCGCCCCTGGTTCGCCAAGGCCGACTTGCGCACCAGCGCAGCATTGCTGCTGCTTGAACAGGCCAGCCTGCGCCGCCAACTGCTGCTGGCTCAAGACGAGGTCAAGCAGCGCTACCTCAACGCCAGCGCGCTCAAGGACGGCTCGGTGGACAGCGCCAATGACACCTTGCAACAGATGCTGGCCAACAGCGGCTTTCTGAGTCAGCCGGCCGAGTTGCTCGGCACCCAGGGTTACGGCCTGCCGCAGCCCGCCGAACGCGCCCATCTGGAACGCACAGCCAGTGAGCGTCAGGCACAGTTGCTGCGTTTGAGTACGAACCTCGACCAGCAAGTGCGCGCCTTGCTGTCCCCGGACCGGGCCAAGGAAATTGCCGCCGTGGAAGCCAACGCCCGGCTGATCGGCGATCACCTGCGCGCCTTGCACAAGGCCGCCGGCGGTCTGCAACTGCCCTGAGGTCGACGGCGCCGGACCGGCGCCGTTGACCTTCTGTCACCTGCATTGTCCAACGACGCCGTCTACTACGGGGTGCTGCCGGTACTGACCGAAGCCGCCAGCCACTACGGCATCAGCCCCGTGGACATGGCCCGCGCGTCCATCGTCGGCCAGCCGGTGCACCTGCTCAGCCCGCTGGTGCCCTCGACCTACCGACTGGTCGCCCTGGCCGGTATCGAGTTCGGCGATCACCAGCGCTTCACCCTCAAATGGGCCTTGCTGGTAGGCCTGTGCATCCTGCTGGCAGCGTTGCTCATGGGCATCTTCCCGTTGTTCAGCAGCCTGTAACGGCTTGCAGGGTTCGGCCGGCACGCCTTGCGCAATGGCGTGCCGGCGGCGCATGTGACCCCATTGCCGGCGCCTTCCGGCAAATACCGCAAGATGTTTCAAATATGTATCGGCCGTGCCAAGCTGGCAGGCACTGCGCACAGCAGCTACAGCTTGAGTGAGACCTGCCAGAACCGCCCCGCCAGGGCCAGGCTCACCGCGTCATCCATTGGCCCATCCAGGGCATTGCGTGAAGGGGGCTTCATCGTGCTGACCCTGCTCAACCTGCTGTCGGCCGTCACCTTGCTGGTCTGGGGCACGCATATCGTGCGTACCGGCATCCTGCGGGTGTATGGCTCCGACCTGCGCCGCGTGATCGGCAACAACATGGACAAGCGCCCGCTGGCCTTCATCGCCGGCATCGTGGTCACGGCCATGGTGCAGAGCAGCAATGCCACGGCCATGCTGGTCACCTCGTTCGTCGGTCAGGGCCTGATGGCCATGACCCCAGCCCTGGCCATCATGCTCGGCGCCGATGTCGGTACGGCGCTGATGGCCCGGGTGCTGACCTTCGACCTGTCCTGGCTGTCGCCACTGCTGATCTTCGTCGGGGTCATCTTCTTTCTCTCGCGCAAGCAGACCCGGGTTGGCCAGATGGGCCGGGTCTTTATCGGCCTGGGCCTGATCATCCTGGCGCTGGAACTGATCGTGCAGTCGGCAGCGCCGATCACTCAGGCACAAGGGGTCAAGGTGCTGTTCGCCTCGCTGACCGGCGACATTCTGCTCGATGCCCTGGTTGGCGCGCTGTTCGCGATGATTTCCTACTCCAGCCTGGCGGCGGTGCTGCTCACCGCGACCTTGGCCGGCTCCGAGCTGATCAGCCTGCCGGTGGCCATCGGCCTGGTGGTCGGCGCCAACATCGGCAGCGGCCTGCTGGCCTTCCTCAGCACCAGCATGCAGAACACCGCCGGACGCCGCGTGGCCCTGGGCAGCCTGCTGTACAAGCTGATCGGCCTGGTGCTGATCATCCCGGTGCTGCATCCACTGGTGAACTGGATGGACAGCCTGAGCTTCAGCCCGCAGGAGCTGGTGATCGGCTTCCACCTGCTCTACAACACCCTGCGCTGCCTGCTGATGCTGCCCACCGTGAAGTTCATGGGGCGGATCTGCAACACGCTGTTGCCTGAGCGCGACCACTTGGACAGCCAGACCCAGCCGCGCCACCTTGATCCGTCAGCACTGGAAACGCCCAGCCTGGCCCTGGCCAACGCCGCACGGGAAACCCTGCGCCTGGGCGATATCGTCGAGAGCCTGCTGACCGCCATGCTCGGCGCGCTGCGCGGGACCCAGCCGGCCATGGCGCAACAGGTACGGACGCTGGGAGAAGACGCCGATGCGCTGTACAGCGCGATCAAGCTGTACCTGGCGCAGATGACCCGCGAAGACCTGAGCGAGCACGACAACCGCCGCTGGGCCGAGATCATCGAGCTGGCGATCAACCTCAAGCTGTCGAGCGACCTGATCGAACGCATGCTGCGCAAGGTGCAGCAACAGAAGACTGCCCAGCGCCGGGAGTTCTCCGAAGTCGGCCTGGGCGAACTCACCGGGCTGCAGGAACAGTTGCTGGCCAATCTGCGCCTGGGCCTGTCGGTATTCCTCAGCGCCGACCCGGAAAGCGCGCGTCTGCTACTGCGGGAAAAGCGCCGTTTCCGCGCCCAGGAGCGACGGCTCGCCCATGCCCATGTCAGTCGCCTGCAACGCAAGGTGGTGCAAAGTCTCGAGACCAGCTCGCTGCACCTGGAGCTGATCGCCGACATGAAGCGTTTGAACTCTTTGTTCTGCAGCAGTGCCTATGTGGTACTGGGCGGCTCGGACACCGGTGGGCTGATGCTCGACAGCGTGCCCGACGAGCCCCGCCAAGCGTGAACCTGCTCATTTCGGAGAGTGCCGGACCTGCCCATGCGTTACCTGATGTTCGTTTGCCTGCTGGTGTTCACCCTGCCGTCGCTGGCCCTCGACCGCTCCCGGGTCGAAGGCTACCTGCTGCCCAATGGCCTGCAGGTGGTGCTCAAGTCGGGCTATGAACGCGACCATGTGTCGATCCGCCTGGTGATCGGCGTGGGCCTGGACGACTTTGCCTGTGACCAGCGTGAGCTGCCGCACTTGCTCGAACACCTGCTGTTCAGCGGTATCGACGCATCGGGCGAGGGCGGCCTGGAAGAGCGCCTGCAAGCCTTGGGCGGTGAGTGGAACGCCTTTACCAGCAGCGCCGATACCACCTTCGTGATCGAGGCCCCGGCGCGCAACCAGCGCAAGGTGCTCGACCTGCTGCTGGCGCTGCTGCGCGACACCCGCATCGACGCCCAGGCACTGGCCACTGCACAGACCATCATCGAGCGCGAAGACGGCGGCCATTACGGCCACCTGCAGCGCTGGCTCGACCGCCAGGACATCGGCCATCGCCCCAGCGAACAGCTTGCCGAAGAGCTGGGCCTGAAATGCGCGGAACGTTCGGACGTGAGCGCAATGACCCTGGAACAGGTCAGTGCGGCGCGCGAGCACTGGTACGCCGCCAATAACATGACCTTGATCATCGTCGGCGGCCTGGACAAGCTGCTGCCCGCCTACCTGGAACGCACCTTCGCCGAGTTGCCAGCCACCGAGCCGGGTGAGCGCCGCGACCTGGAGACCATTACCCATCAAGCCGAGGCGCGGCGCACGCTGACCCGCGGCTGGCTGGGCGACACCGCCAAGCTGAACTGGCTGTTCATCGAGCCGGTGCTGGCGACTGACCATGACCAGACCCTCGAACTGCTGTCGCGCTACTTGGATTGGGCGGTGTATCAGCAGCTGCGCTTGCGCGATGGGTTGTCTTACGGACCATCGGTCAAGCGCGAAAGCTTTGGTGACAGCGGCATGCTCAACATCAACGCCGACCTGGAACGCAAAGACATCGATGCCGCCGTCACATCACTGCAAGCGCTGTTCGATCAATTGCGCAAGGATGGGCTCGACGCCAAGACCTTTGCCCGGATCAAGGAAGCATCCATTGCCCGCCAGAGCTGGGCCACCCAGGGCAACAGTGCGCTGGCCGACTATTACTGGGGCGCCCTCAACGACTACGACAACAGCCGCTACACCGACCCGATCGGCAAACTGCGCCAAGTCAGCCTGGCGGACGCCAATGCGGCGCTGGCCGAGCTGCTCAAGTCCCAGGGCTACGTGCGCATCGAACGCCCCTTGCTCGACGATGACGCGCTGTACGGGCTGGTGGGCGTGGGCCTGGTGTTGATTCTGGCCGCCGGGCTGCTGCTGGGTCTGCGTGCGCGCCGGCAACGCCACCCGGCACCTCGCCCCAGCGGCGCTACACGGCAGCGATGATTCAGCGCTATCCTTGCGCCAGCCTCGGCACGTACGCCGACGCAGCCCTCTCTCTACGGCCCTGTTGCTGACCCATGCCTCCAATCCCTGTGATCGTGCAGCGCCTCATCGCGCTGCTCAAACGCTACCCCGGCGTCATTGCCTTGGGCGGTTTCCTGTCGGGTATCGGCAGCTTCATTCTGGTCGACCGGCAGGCCGGTCTGGCCAGCTGGATTGCCATCGTGCTGCTGGTCAGCTGGGTCTGGCTGATGCTGGAAAACACCCTTACCCGGCTGTTCACCCGCACCTTCAAGCGCGAAATCCCGCAACCGCTGCTGCGCTATGCCACGCAGATGATCCACCAGGAAAGCCTGTTCTTCGTCTTGCCCTTCTTCTTCATCACCACCACCTGGAACAGTGGCCAACTGGTGTTCACCGGGTTGCTCGCCGCTGCCGGGCTGATTTCCATCGTCGATCCGCTGTACTACCGCTGGCTGGCACCGCGGCGCTGGCTATTCCTGGCGCTGCACACGCTGACCCTGTTCGCCGCCCTGCTCACCGCGCTGCCGATCATCCTGCACCTGACCACCGCCGAGAGCTTCAAGCTGGCCCTGGTCACGGCCATGGTGCTGTCGTTCCCCAGCCTGGTCAGCAGCTTCCCGCCGGCCAGTTGGCGGCGAGGTGTCGCGCTGGTGCTGCTGAGCCTGACCATCGGCGCTGGCGGTTGGTTGCTGCGCTCGTGGGTCCCGCCGGCCACGCTGTGGATGACCGAGGTGGCAGTCAGTACCGAGGTCAACAACCGTCAGCCCGGTGAATCGCTGGAGGAGGTGCCTGCCAGCCGCATTCGCAGCAACGGCCTGTATGCCTATACCTCGATCAACGCGCCACGCGGGCTCGACGAGCGGATCTACCACGTGTGGCAAAAAGACGGCCAGGAGGTCGACCGTATCGCCCTCGACATCCGTGGCGGGCGCAAGGAAGGCTATCGCGCCTGGACCCACAAGCAGAACTTCCCGCCCAACCCCGTTGGCCGTTGGCAGGTACGGGTGCTCACCGAAGATGGCCAAGTGATTGGCGTGCTGCGATTCAAGATCACCGCAGACGCCCCCGCAGCCTCACGCTGAGGCGCGCAGGGGCTGGGGGAGGGTCGGGCGCAGGGTCAGGCAAAGAACCAATAGCAGACGCAGATGGCGGCCACCACGCCGGAAAATTCCGCCAGCAGGGCGCAACCGACCGCGTGGCGCACGCGCTGGATACCCACCGCGCCGAAATACACGGCCAAGACGTAGAAGGTGGTTTCCGTGCTGCCCTGGATGGTCGCCGCCACCAGTGCCGGGAAACTGTCGACACCTTGGGCCTGCATGGTCTCGATCATCATTGCCCGCGCAGCGCTGCCGGAGAACGGTTTGACCAGCGCGGTGGGCAGGCCGTCGACGAAGCGGGTGTCCAGGCCCAGCCAGCTCACCGCGTGGCGAATGCCGTCCAGGGCCAGCTCCAGGGCGCCCGAGGCGCGCAGCACGCCGACCGCCACCAGCATCGCCACCAGGTACGGCAGCAGGCTCTTGGCCACATCGAAGCCTTCCTTGGCGCCTTCGATGAACACCTCATAGACCTGCACACGCCGCAGCGCGCCGATCACCAGGAACACGACGATGATGCCGAACAGGGTGAGGTTGCCAAGAATCGACGACAGGCTGGCCAGCGCGGCGGCAGACAGTGTGCCCAGGAAGGCCATGAAGCAGCCCAGCAGCAGGGCGCCGGGGATCAGGTAGGCGAGCACCACGGGGTCCCACAGGCGCAGGCGCTGCATCAGCGCAACCGACAGCAGGCCGACCAGGGTCGAGACGCTGGTTGCCAGCAGGATGGGCAGGAAGACCATGGTCGGGTCAGGCGCGCCTTGCTGGGCGCGGTACATGAAGATGGTCACCGGCAGTAGCGTCAACGACGACGCGTTGAGCACCAGAAAGAGGATTTGCGCGTTGCTTGCCGTGGTGCTGCTGGGGTTGAGCTCCTGCAACGCGCGCATGGCCTTGAGGCCGATGGGGGTGGCGGCGTTGTCCAGGCCCAAGCCGTTGGCAGCGAAGTTCATGGTGATCAGGCCCAGCGCCGGGTGGCCCTTGGGCACCTCGGGCATCAGCCGGGCGAACAGTGGCCCCAGCACCTTGGCCAACCATTCGACGATGCCGGCCTGCTCGGCGATCTTGAGAAAGCCCAGCCAGAGGGTCAGGGTGCCGAACAGCAGGATCACCACCTCGACCGACAACTTGGCCATGGCGAAGATACTTTCGACCATGGCGGCAAAGATCCCGGCGTTGCCGCCGATCAGCCATTGCCCCAAGGCGGAAACCGCGCCCACCAGGAAAAAGCCGAGCCACAGGCCGTTGAGCATTTGCGAGTCCCCCTGAAAAATGTCCGCATCATAGCGCATGCGCCTTGCCACCCAGGAACTGCGCGGCACATGCGCGTTGCACAGACAGCAAAAAGCCCCGCTAGGTCGCCGGGCGGTTCATGCAGATGAACCCAATGGCGCGCTAGCGGGGCTTCGGGCTGCTCGCGGGTCAGCCCCGCGAGTGCCAGGTATTGCTTACTGTTTGACCGCTTGGGCAGAGGGGGTGGCCGCTTTCTTGCCGGTCATGTGTGGCAGGGTGTTGTAGTACGCCTCGCCTTTGACCGAGTCGTACATGCCTTCCCAGCGGGCGATGACCAAGGCTGCCAGGGCGTTGCCGATCACGTTCAGCGCGGTACGTGCCATGTCCATGATGCGGTCGACACCGGCGATGAAGGCCAGGCCCTCCAGCGGAATACCGACGCTGCCCAGCGTTGCCAGCAGCACCACGAACGACACACCCGGTACACCGGCGATGCCCTTGGAGGTCACCATCAGGGTCAGGACCAGCAGCAATTGCTGGCTGATCGACAGGTCGATGCCATACAGCTGGGCGATGAACAGGGCCGCAATGCTCTGGTACAGGGTCGAACCGTCGAGGTTGAACGAGTAGCCGGTCGGCACCACGAAGCTGCAGATCGATCTCGGCGCGCCGTAGGCTTCCATCTTCTCGATCACCCGTGGCAGCACGGTTTCAGAGCTGGAAGTGGAGTAGGCCAGGATCAGCTCGTCTTTCATGATGCGCATGATCTTGATGACCGAGAAGCCGAACAGCCGCGCCACCAGGCCCAGCACCATGAAGGCGAAGAAGGCGATGGCGAAGTACACCAGCACGACCAGCTTGGCCAGCGGCAGCAGCGAGGCGAAGCCGAAGTTGGCGACCGTGACGGCGATCAGGGCGAACACACCGATCGGGGCGTAGTTCATGATCATGTGGGTGACCTTGAACATGGTCTCCGACACGCCCTGGAAGGTGCGCACCAGCGGGTCACGCAGGTCGCTCGGCAGGCTCGACAGGCCCATGCCGAACATCACCGAGAAGAAGATGATCGGCAGCATCTCGCCACGCATCAGGGAGGCGAAGATGTTCGACGGGATCAGGTTGAGCAGGGTCTGGATGAACGCATGCTCATGCTGTACTTCGGCGGCAGTGGCCTGGTACTTGGAGATGTCCACAGTGCCCAGAGTGCTCATGTCGATACCAGCGCCTGGGTGGAAGACGTTGGCAAACACCAGACCGACGACGATGGCCAGGGTGGTCACGACCTCGAAGTACAGGATGGTCTTCAAGCCGATGCTGCCCAGCTTCTTGGCATCACCGACACCGGCGATACCGACGATCAGCGACGAGACTACGATAGGCACGACGATCATCTTGATCAGACGAATGAAGATGTCACCGGCAGGTTGGAGGACGTTGCTGATCCACCATGCCTTTTCTGCACTGAAATGATTCAGCAGCGCGCCGATTGCAACACCCAGTACCAGACCGATGACGATCTGCCAGGCGAGGCTCAGTTTTGCCTTCTTCATGTCGTTACCCTTTATTTTAGTGGACATGGTGTGCCGGCCGGAAATACCCGTACCAGAGCCATCTGGCTGGGTTACGAGTGGTGCTGTTGCTTCCGTTAGGCAGACTCCATGAAAGGTCACCGCAGGCTGTCCAAGCTGGGCTCGGGCCCGCGAAAAGGCCGCAACTATTGCGATGCGAAGAAGGCCAGTCTAATGCCGGAAACGACTACCCCATGCCGAAACTGCATACCGTAAACGGCTTAAAACCGGCATTTTTCAGGGCACTGCTGACGCCTGTTCGGTTAACCGAACAGCGGTTGGCGGTCACGAAGCGACCGATTGGGCAGGTGGCGGGAACAGTACAAGCTGTGTTCGACAATCCGAATGGTCGTCGAGAGATCGGAAAAGGAATGCAAACGAAGCGAAAAAAACGATGTGTGGTGAAGGAAAAATGTGTCCTCTCAGACATTTCCACCGCTACACCCCGATTAAAGGGGTATCGGGGCCTCGGAGGTCAGGTCTCGCCAGCGCATAGACCTGAACCCTCCGAGGCTACCTTTCTGACCCGGCCCTTGACGGAGGCACTCCCTGTGCCCCTAGGCCGCGCCGACTGTGTATCCGTCAGAACAGCCCAGCCCCTTGGTCATGTGCCACGCCTCATCGGTGCGGCGCATCATGGAAGCCGGAACACTAAGGAAGTTCCGCGTCCAAATGATTACAGTGCGCAGCCGCGGGTCAGGAACCCGGCGGCATACGTTCAGAGCTGCTCTTTGAGCAGCGCCTTCATGCCCTCGTCCGGGTCGCCGATCCAGCGAAAACGCGGATCGTGCGTGGGGGACGATTCGGCAGGCGCCTCGACGAGCAACCCGTAGGCATCGTCCTTGTCCCAGCTGAAGGCTGCGACCAAGCGCTTTTGCGAACACGTCTGCTCGCTCTCGCAGAGCGAACCGACCAGGTATTTGTCACCGTCTTCGGTGGTGGCAGACATCTGCTGTTGCGAGGTACCCGACAGGCTGATGACCCAATCCGGTAAACGTTCCTGCCCCTTGATGGCACCTTGCCAAGCATCGCGGTACTCGGCATCCGATCCCAGTATCCGGTTCAGGTACACCTGGCCATCATTGGCCGCCAACGCCGCTGTGCTGCTGCCCAGTAGCAGGGCAGCGGCCAGCGCATGTCGAAGCAGGTTGTTCATGGACGACCACGGCCTCGACCGAAGAAGAAGGATGCAACGAACAGCACCAGGAAGAGGATAAACAGAATCTTCGCGATGCCCGTGGCAGCGCCAGCGACGGCTACGAAACCAAAGTAGCCAGCGACGATGGCGATGATCAGGAAGGTAAGTGCCCAACTCAGCATGGTGATTCTCCTTTCTCTATGGGATCAGTGAGTCGGGCCTTAGAAGACCCAGCGCTCCTGAGGAACTACGGTATCGATGGTTGCAGGGGAAGCTTTGGCACGCGGCGCTTGCTGCGGCTTCTCAGCGGCTTGGACGAGCGATTGGCTCCGGTCCGCTTTCATGGTGGCAAGCAGTGCAGTCTGCGCAGCGACCTGGTCGGCCAGGCGCGCGGTTTGCACGCTGTGATAGAACTGGCCGGCGACCACGGTGAGTACCAGAGCGACACCGAGCAGCAAAAGCTTGCGCAGTGGCAAGGTGTTGGGGGTCTGCTGAGTGTGTGGGGTCTGGCGAGTCATGCCGGCTGCTCCTGCTGAATTTTTCTTTTCGAACTTATCCAGATGATTGCAGCCTGCATGCCAGCCTTTGAAAAGAATAAATATCCAATTAAATCAATGACTTAACCACATTGCAGAAGGGGTGTGAGGACGTATCCTGCACGATGCCCCCTCTGCGGTCGTGCAATTTGCAAGAACTAGCCCTCGACCTTGGTCGCCACTTTCAGCATGTCAGCGTCTACGCCCCGCACGCCGACGATTTGCCGCGCGATTTCGACGGCCACTTTCTTCAGCTCCTGGCTGACGACATCCCCTGACAGCCGCACCATGCCTTCTTCACTGACCACGCGGATGGTCGCGCCATCCAGGTTGCGGCTGAAGCGGTAGCTGTTCTGAATCTTGTCGATCACCCAGGCATCACTGGGTTGCGGCCCGGACGGCGCATCCACTGGCTGGTTGCGCGCTTGGGCCATGGCGGCGCTATCGAGGCTCACCAGGTTATTGGCCAGGTGCACGCCGTCGGTGGTACGCGCAATGACCCCCGCCAGCTCTTTGGCTTCAGCTGTGTCGACCCGGCCGCGCAGCGTGACGACACCTTCGCGGCTTTGCACCTCGATCGGTGATTTTTCCGTGACCCGGCTCCACACCAGACGTGCGCGGACCATGGCAGCCAGCGTCGCATCGTCCAGGCGCTGGGCGTAGGCGCGGGCCTCCAGCGGATGCTCGACCAGCTCGGCGTTGACCTTCAGCTGGTTATCGACCTTGCCAATACCTTTGGTGGCCATTGCCACGCGTTCGGCCAAGCTGCGCTCCACCTCGTTCTCCACCTCACCGCTCAGCCGTGCCTGCTCGCCTTGCACCTCAACCCGGATGCTGAACGGGTTGAGTACCCGGTTGAGCGAGAGTGCAGTCTGCACGCTGCCCTCGATCCGCGCGTCTTGAACGGGGTCGGCACACGCGCAGGCGCTGGCCATGACGCTGAGGGCAAATACGGCGAGGGAAGGGGCGCGCTTCATGGAAATCTCCTGTCATGGGTAAAGCGTTTAAACAATCTGTGGATCTCGCAACGGCCATGCCAGCGCGAAATTCACTGGAAAAATTCAATGTTTCAACGAGTTAGCTAACCTGAAGGCAACCGGCTAGCATTGCAAACTTCGGATGTATCAGGAAAAGACCATGCAACTTGCCCGATATTTCCGACACTAAGTCTGACTATTCCCAAAGGAGCGTAGGAAATATGGAATCCGCCCCGGACAACCAAGGCCGCATTCTGCTGGTGGACGACGAGTCCGCGATCCTGCGTACCTTCCGTTATTGCCTGGAAGACGAGGGCTACAGCGTTGCGACCGCCAACAGCGCGTCCCAGGCTGAGACCCTGCTGCAACGCCAGGTCTTCGACCTGTGCTTCCTCGACCTGCGCCTGGGTGAAGACAACGGCCTGGATGTGTTGGCACAGATGCGCATTCAAGCGCCTTGGATGCGTGTGGTGATCGTCACGGCCCACTCGGCCATCGACACTGCCGTCGATGCCATCCAGGCAGGCGCCGCCGATTACCTGGTAAAACCGTGCAGCCCCGATCAACTGCGTCTGGCCACCGCCAAACAGCTGGAAGTACGCCAGCTTTCGGCGCGGCTGGAAGCGCTCGAAGGCGAGGTGCGCAAGCCCAAAGACGGGCTCGACTCGCACAGCCCGGCCATGATGGTGGTGCTGGAAACGGCGCGGCAGGTGGCCATCACCGATGCCAACATCCTGATCCTGGGCGAGTCGGGCACCGGTAAAGGTGAGCTGGCGCGGGCCATTCATGGTTGGAGCAAGCGCGCGCGCAAGTCTTGCGTGACCATCAACTGCCCGTCGCTGACCGCCGAGCTGATGGAAAGCGAGCTGTTCGGCCACAGCCGCGGCGCGTTCACTGGCGCCAGCGAAAGCACCTTGGGCCGGGTCAATCAGGCCGATGGCGGCACGCTGTTCCTTGACGAGATCGGCGATTTCCCGCTGACCCTGCAACCCAAGCTGCTGCGCTTCATTCAAGACAAGGAATACGAGCGGGTCGGTGACCCGGTCACGCGCCGCGCCGACGTGCGCATCCTGGCGGCGACCAACCTCAACCTTGAAGAAATGGTGCGTGAAGGCCGTTTCCGTGAAGACTTGCTGTACCGCCTGAACGTCATCACCTTGCACTTGCCGCCCCTGCGCGAGCGCAGCGAAGACATCCTGACCCTGGCCGAGCGTTTCCTGGCGCGTTTCGTCAAGGACTACTCGCGCCCGGCACGTGGCTTCTCCGATGAAGCCCGTGCGGCGCTGCTCAACTACCGCTGGCCCGGCAACATTCGCGAGCTGCGCAACGTGATCGAGCGCGCAAGCATCATCTGCCCGCAGGAGCGTGTCGAGATCAGCCACCTGGGCATGGGCGAGCAACCGACCGGTAACGCGCCGCGTGTTGGCGCGGCGTTGAGCCTCGATGAGCTGGAGCGGGCGCACATCGGGGCGGTACTGGCCACCAGCGACACCCTGGATCAGGCCGCCAAGACCCTGGGCATCGATGCCTCGACGCTGTACCGCAAGCGCAAGCAGTACAACCTGTGAAGTGGTCCATGAAGCTGCGTACGCGGCTGTTCCTGAGTATTTCGGCGCTGATCACCGTGGCCTTGCTGGGCCTGCTGCTGGGCCTGGTGAGCGTGATGCAGATGGCCTCGATGCAGCAGGGTCTGCTCAAGGACACCAGCCATGTGCTGGAGCTCGGCGTGAAGCTGCGTCAGAACCTGGGTGAGCAACTGACGCAGATTCTTGATGAGAGCCCCAATCGTGAAAGCCTCACTGACCTGCAAGTTCAGTTCCAGGCGCTGCTCGATCAGGGCTTGCAGGGAGGCGGCGAAGTCACCGGTTTGGACCAGGTCAGCAGTAGCTACCTGAGCTTCTTGCAGGCCTATCGGGAAAGCGCCTCGCCAGCTCGTCAGATGGGCCTGGAGCAGCCGCTGGGCATCGCGTTCGATCAGGTGCGGCGCAGTCTGATTACTTCGAGCACTCGCGCTCTGGAGCAGATCAACCGCAATGAGGAACGCAACCACGACCAAGCGTTTCTGGTCAGCGGCATTCTGGGGCTGATCGGGCTGGTCGTGCTGATACTGGGCTTCATTACCGCACACAGCATTGCCCGCCGGTTCGGCTTGCCGATAGAAGCGTTGGCACGCGCGGCGGATCAGGTTGGACGCGGCGACTTCAACGTGACCCTGCCCGTGGCCCAGGCCAGCGAGCTGAACCAGCTGACCCGCCGTTTCGGCCTGATGGCCGATGCCCTGCGCAAGCATCAGGCCACCAATATCGATGAGGTGATGGCCGGGCAGCAGCGCCTGCAGGCGGTGCTCGACAGCATCGACGACGGCTTGCTGATCATCGACCCACAAGGCTGCCTGGCACACCTCAACCCGGTCGCCCAACGCCAGCTGGGCTGGGACAGCAGCCGTGTCGGCATGCCACTTGAACAGGCGCTGCAACGGCCCGAGCTGGAACAGCAACTGCGCCAAGTGCTGCGCGGCGGCAACCTGGACCGGCCGCCCGACGACCTCAGCTTCGAGATCGACGAAGACACCCGCCTGCTCAGCTACAGCCTGACCCCGGTCAGCCACCCGCAGGGGCCGATTCTCGGTGCGGTGATGGTGCTGCGCGATGTCACTGAACAGCGGGCCTTCGAACGAGTGCGCAGTGAGTTCGTGTTGCGCGCGTCCCACGAGCTGCGCACCCCGATCACCGGCATGCACATGGCCTTCGGTCTGTTCCGCGAGCGCATCAAATTCCCGGCTGACACGCGCGAGTACGATCTGCTGGACACCATCGGCGAAGAGATGCAGCGCCTGACCCAGTTGATCAATGACCTGCTGAATTTCTCGCGCTACCAGAGCGGCCTGCAGAAACTCGACGTGGCGCCATGCGATATCGAGGCGTTGCTGGCGCGGGCCAACCAGCGCTTCGAGGCCTCGGCGCGCGAGAAACAGATCGAGCTGGTGGTCGAGATGGAGTTGCCGCTGCCGCGCATCCAGGCGGATGTCAGCCAGCTGGACCGGGTGCTGGACAACCTGCTGCACAACGCCATTCGGCACACCCCCAGCGGTGGGCGCATTCGCCTGCATGCACGGCGGCATGCCGAGCGGGTGATCGTCAGCGTGGAAGACAGCGGCGAGGGCATTGCCTACGGTCAGCAAGGACGGATCTTCGAACCGTTCGTACAGGTGGGTCGCAAGAAAGGCGGGGCTGGTCTGGGCCTGGCGCTGTGCAAGGAAATCGTGCAACTGCATGGCGGCCGTATGGGCGTGTTCTCCCGGCCTGGGCAGGGCACGCAGTTCTACATGGCCTTGCCAGTCTGAGTCGATGCCTGCGACGGGCCTTCAGGGTTCGTCGTCCAGGCGCTGCTGGCCCATCCGCCGCCCGCGAGCAATCAGGCCGATGAACTGGCGGGCGCTGAGCGGATGGGCGAACAGCCAGCCTTGCCCGTAGTTCACCCCTTCGCTGGTCAATAGCACCGCCTGGTCTTCACACTCGATGCCTTCGGCAATCACCCGCAAATGCAGCGAATGAGCCATGCGGATGATGTGTGGGGCCACGCCGCTGCTGGCGGCGTCATGGCCGAGCGCGTCGATGAAGGCCTTGTCGATCTTCAGGCAGTCCACAGGCAGGGTCTGCAGATAGGACAGGCTGCAATAGCCGGTGCCGAAATCATCGATCAGCACCTGATGCCCAGAAGCGCGCAGGGCCTGCAGGTTCTCCCGCGCCACCACCACATCGATCAAGCCGCGCTCGGTGACTTCAAAGGCGATCTGCGTGGCCGAGACCCGGTGCCGGGCCAGCAGGCGCGCCGCCACGCGGCCAATGCGTGGGGCCATGACGTCGCAGGCCGCCAGGTTGACCGAAATGTACAGCTGGCGATTACCGCGCAGCAGCGGCCCCAGCTGTTCAAGGACGCGTTGCAGCACGAAATCGGTGATCTGGCGAATCTGCCCGGTGTTTTCCGCCAGAGGGATGAACAACTCGGGGCTGGTCAGGCTGCCATCGTGACGGCGCCAGCGCACCAAGGCCTCGGCGCCCACGCAGCGCCGGCTGGCCAGTTCGAAAATCGGCTGATACAGCACCTGCAGCTCACCGCGGCGCAGGGCGCTCTGCAGCTCGGCGCTCATGGAGCGGCGCTGCTGGATCAGCTGCAGTACCAGCCAACCGATGAAGCAGGCCAGCGCTACGCTGCCTGGGAACAGCAGCCACAGCGGCCCATCGAGCGTGAGCGGCAGGCGGGTGCGCGGCGCGATCAGTACCCACTGGTAATCAGACGAGCGAGTGGCCATGCGGTATATCAGGCGGTCATCCAGTTCCACCAGCGGTTTGTGCGAGGCCGGAGGCCACGGCTGAGCGGGCGGCCAGGGCTGCGGTGGGCCGAGCACGGGAATCGCCCGCTTGCCGTGGTCGAGCACCACCAGCAGGCTGCCGCCGGCGGGCAGATCGACTACATCGGTCAGGTGACCCCGTGAAGTCGAGACCAGAAAACGGCCGCGGCCAAGCATCAGGGCCGCGAGGTTGTCGTTGGGTTCGGTGCTGGTATTGAGCCAGTAGCTGTAGGTGGGGCCCTGAATGTCTGCCACCCGCTGCGGCTCGACGACGCGCTCGCCGCCACGGTTGGAGCACGCCACCTGAGCGTCGACATACGCGGCCTCATAGATGAAACGCGACCCTAGCCCGACCTCTTGCAGAAGAGCCTTCATGGCCCCATCACACCTGCGCAGCGGTTGCGCCTGCAGGGTATCGACGCCCTGCCGCAACTCGCCGAACACCTGTTCGAGGCGTTCGAGAAAGCGCTCGCCCTGAGCATTCATGTGGGCACTTTCACTCTGCCGGGTCTGCTGCAGGTTGAGGCCGACGCTGGCCGCCAGCAATAGCGCAGCACTGGCCAGGGCTGCGAGCGCAGCCAATAGCCAGGGACGAAGGATCATCTGGCGCAACGAAACAGGGGGGACGGGCATGTGCGGCATCCGGTTGAGTCACCAAGGTATAGCAACTGGGAACCGTTTCAGCCTGGCCGTTGGGCGGCCTTCATGAACCTTTTGCAGGGGGCCTAGCACAGTCGGCTTGGACTGCGATGGGCGAAGCAAGGGGCCGTGCCAGTGGTAACGCGCGTTCTGTTGTGGGCCACGACGGTTTCAAGACTGCGCCGCCCAGCGCGGCTGACCAGAGCGCCGGACCGGCCGTTCCTGCAGGGCCGTGTGAATCTCAGGCAACACGCAGTTAGCGGGCGGCGCTTGTGGTAGGGCGGCGCTGCCGCCCATCGCGGCACTAGCCGCTCACAGGACCGTGTCGCAGCCGGGCCAATCAAACCACTCAACGCATCCGGTTGAGCACCTGCAGCATCGCCGCCGTCTGGGCGTCCGGCTGGCCGTCGAAGCGCTGGGGGCGGAAGCGCATCTGGAAGGCTGCGATCACATGACGGGTGGCTTCGTCCAGCTCGCCGGTCTGCGAGACAGCGTAGCCGAAACGGGTCAGCTGCTGCTGATACCAGCTGATCGATGGCGGATTGGTGTTGAACCAAGCTTGCTGCTGGGCCACGGCACTGGCATCGGGCCAGAGGCCCAAGCCCGCGTCGGCCAGGCGCTTCCACGGGAACAGCGGGCCTGGGTCCTGCTTGCGCAGGGGGGCAATGTCGCTGTGGCCCACGATGTAGCGCGGCTGGATGGCGTTGCGCTTGACGATGTCCTTGAGCAGCGCGATCAGCGACTGGATCTGCGCTTCGCTATAGGGGTGCCAGACGCGGCCCTGCGGCGTGTCGGTAAAGCCTGGATTGACGATCTCGATGCCGATGGAGGTGGAGTTGAGCCAAGTGCGGCCATCCCACTGGCTGTCACCGGCATGCCAGGCGCGGCGGCTTTCGTCGACCAACTGGTAGACCGTGGCCGGACCATCGCCGATCAGGTAATGGCTGCTCACCTCGCCATGGGTCAGCAGGGCCAGCGAGCGTTCGAGCGAGGCGTTGGTGTAATGCAGGACGACGAACTGGATGCGTCCATCCTGGTTGGCCGAAACGTGGTCACGGTCGATGCGCAGGCCGCTGGAGCAACCAACCAGCAGCAGTGCTAGAACAGCGGTAAAGAGAGCTTTCATGGCGAGAGGGGGTCTGTCGAAATCAGTGGCGCCTAGCATAACGTACGGACCCCGCCGTCACTCAACCTTGTTCGATGCGATTGCGCCCTTGGCCCTTGGCGCGGTAGAGGGCCTTGTCGGCGCGGTCCAGCACCACCTCGCTGGCTTCTCCTGAGCGGAAAGCGCTGAGGCCGATCGAGGTGGTGATGGTGACGGGCTCGCCCTTGAAGTGGAAGGGGCATGCCTGCACCGCAGCGCGCAGGCTTTCCACATGCTGCGCCGCGGCAGCGGGTGCGGTCTGCGGCATCAGCAGAACGAACTCTTCACCACCAAAGCGGGCCATGAAATCGCGACCCCGCAGGCGCTTGCGCAGCACGTTGGCGACCAGCTTGAGCACTTTGTCGCCGGCCAGATGACCGTAGCCGTCATTGATGCGCTTGAAATGGTCGAGGTCGAAGATGGCCATCGACAAATGACCGCCCTGGGCCTGCCAGGCGTGCAGCTCCTGCGCCACACGCTCGGCCCAGGCGGCGCGATTGGGCAGGCCGGTAAGCGGATCGATCAACGCTTTCTGGCGCTGCTCTTCGAGGTGTTCGCGAAAGCCCAGGGCTTCCTGCTCCATGCCCGCCACACGCGCGGTCAGGCCTTGCAAGCGGTCTGCAAGCGCTTGCTCGCGACGATCGCGTGCCTGCTGGTGCTCATCGAGCGTACCGATCAGGCCCTCAAGGCGGCTGTCGAGCACCTGCTTGAGACTGTCCAGGTCGTGGGCGCCTTGCACGCTGTGCTGCAGGCCGGCGACGTGCTCGCGCAACTGGCTGTCGAGCTGACGCGCCGCGACCTGGTTATCGGCATGCCCGGCGCTGGCATCGCGCAGGTGGCTGTGAAATGCCTCCAGGCGTTCGTTGAGCGCTTGCAGGTAGGCCTCGAACGCGTGCTGGCCGCTGTCATTGATGGCCAGCATCAGCACGGCGAGGTCATCGAGGATGGGGATCAGTTCGTACCAGTTCAGCCCCCGTGCCACGCGCTCGCGCATGCCCAGGGCCTGATCCTTGTAACGCTCGGGCAGGGTAAGGTCGTCGAGCAGGCCGAGCAGGGTGTGTTCGATGTGCGCGGCGACCTGGCTGTACGGCGGCTCGACCGCGTGGGGCAGGGCGTAGGGGCCGTCTTCGCTGGCGTAGGTATCGGTCAGCGGAGGGAGCGGGGGCGGCTGCTCGGCACCGAGCTGCGCTGCGTGTGTGGGCTCTGATCCTGGCGCCGATTCGGCGTGCAGCTGGGGCGGTGCAGGATCGGCGAATGCGTTGTCGATGGGCTGCGTGACTGGGGTTTGAAGCGCTGTCGGGCTGGAGGATGGGCGCTGCACAGGGTCTGCGTGGGCACCGCGCTCATCGGCCGCTTCGTGGCCAGGGCTTGCATCCAGGGCCGGTGTTGCCAAGGCGGGCGACGTCGCGGGCGCCGGGTGGGATGCCGCCGGGGATGGCTCGGGCGGTTCAACGGTCGCTGGAGCATCAGGCGCTGCAGAGACTGCAAGGGGCGTCGGGGTATCGCCCTCAGCAGGGGGCACTGGCGCAGCCTGCGCCGGGAGTGCGCTCGGTGCGCTGGGCGCATCGACGGCTGCAGGCGCTTCAGGGGGCGTCCGAACGTCAGGCGCGGCAGGCCTTGCAAGGGCCGCTGTTGCATCGGGCGCCGCATTGGCGGTCGAATCAGCCGCAGGCGCTGGACCTTTAGACGCCGCAGGCGCTGGAGGCATCATCGACCCAGCCGACGCGGCGGGGGCCGCTGCCGGCGCAGGTGCGTCGCCTGGCGCCGGCGCGGATGCCTCGGCGCTGGGGGCTGCAGCGGGTTGAGCCGCAGCCTCGGCCACAACCGGCTCGCCCCCAGCCTGCCCTGTGAACGGCGCAGAATCGTCGGCTACCGCCGATGGCTCTGCCTCGCGCGTACCGAACAAGCGCTGGAACAGGCCGGGCCGCGCGTCGTGCGCGGGATTTTGCAACGCCGCCAGGGCACGCCCCTGCAGGCCGCTCAGCTCACCGAGCAACGGCGGCAACTCGCGGGACTGGCTGACGCCGCCGTCGAGCTTCTTGGCCAGCTTCTTCAAGGCACGACCCTGCTCGCTGGGCAACGGCAGGCTCTGCAACTGCTGCACCAGGGAGGTAAGCGCCTCACGCACCTGATTCATGCGCGTTTCCCGGCGATGCTCTGAATCGAGTACAGCCCTTTCCAGACGCGGGATAAGGGCCGCCAGGCCCGCATCCATGCTGTCCCCGCGAATCACCTCACGCATCTCCTTCATGCATTCATCGACCGCCTTGTCACTGCCCTCGGCGGCCAGCGAACTACGCACCAGGCCACGGCGCAGCAAGTCGAGACGCGCATCCCAGCGGCGCTCGAGTTTTTCCTGCTGCTCAAGGCTCTTGAGGTACTTTTCTTTCCAACGCTCGGCGTCGTCTGTCATGCCCAGGTTCCACTAGGGAGGGGTGATGGCGGGAGGCGGCCTGCAAGGGGGGAAGAGGTGATCAGGCCGCTAGCTCAGAACCGGCAGGTTAGCCACAGTCAGGGCGTCAGGCAAACGAATCTCGACGGCCACCGGGAGGTGGTCGGAGATCGGCTGTGCAAGCACCTGGACACGCTCCAGGGTGAGCGATGGGCTGAGCAGAATGTGATCAAGGCAGCGCTGCGGGCGCCAGCTGGGAAAGGTGGCCTCGATTTGCGGGGCGACCAGGCCCAGGTCGCGTAATGGCGAGTGTTCGAGCAGGTCCGAGGCGTGGGTATTCATGTCGCCCATCAGTACCTGATGCCGATAGCCGCCGATCAGCTCGCGGATATAGGCCAACTGGCGGGTGCGGGTCTTGGCGCCCAGGGCGAGGTGCATCATCACCACGATGAGGGCGTTTTCGCCTTCACCGAAACGCACCAGAATCGCCCCGCGCCCGGACGGGCCGGGCAGGGGATGGTCTTCCAGCTGTTGCGGCTTGAGCCGGCTGAGCACGCCGTTGCTGTGCTGGGCGAAACGGCCCAGGTTGCGGTTGAGCTGCTGGTACCAGTACGGAAAGGCGCCGAGCTGGGCCAGATGCTCGACCTGATTCACATAGCCGGAACGCAGGCTGCCGCCGTCTACTTCCTGCAGGGCCACCAGGTCGAAGTCGGCCAGTAGCTGGCCGATCTTCTGCAAGTTGCCCGCACGCCCCGTGTGCGGCAGCAAGTGCTGCCAGCTTCGGGTCAGGTAATGGTGGTAGCGTTCGGTGCTGATGCCCACCTGAATGTTGAAACTGAGCAAGCGCAGGCGGCCATCATCCGGCAGGCCAGGGGCCTGCAGATGATGCTCGTTGACCTGCGGCTGGTGCAGGCCAACGTTGCGCAGGGGGCTCAGGCGGCGCATGGCGTCGCCACCTACTGGGCGGCTTGGGTCTTGGCGGCGCGCTCTTTGGCGATCAGTTGATCGGCCACGTTCAGCACCTGTTCCGGGCCGCCGGCGGTGCCCAGGTCGAAGCGGTACTTGCCATCGACGACCATGCTCGGCACGCCGGTGATTTCATACTTCTTCGCCAGTTCCTTGGCCTGGTTGACCTGGCCCTTGATGGCGAACGAGTTGAAGGTGGCCAGGAACTTGTCTTTGTCGACGCCCTGGGTGGCCAGGAACTCGGCCATTTCATCGGGCTTGGTCAGGTGTTTGCGCTGATTCTGGATGGCATCGAACACGGCCGCATGGACCTTCTGCTCCACACCCATCGCTTCGAGGGTCAGGAACATCTGGCCGTGGGCATCCCAAGGGCCGCCGAACATGGCCGGCACGCGCTTGAAGTTGACGTCAGCCGGCAGTTTCTCGATCCAGGGATTGAGGGTCGGCTCGAAGTGGTAGCAGTGCGGGCAGCCGTACCAGAACAACTCGACGACTTCGATCTTGCCAGGTTGGGAAACGGCAACGGGGTTGCTCAGCTCGATGTACTGCTGACCCGCTTGGGCAGGCTCTGCAGCCTGGACGCTGGTCATACCGAATACGCTGGCGGCAACCAGCGTGGCGCTGAGAATCAGTTTACGCATGCTTCACTCCTGGGCAGTCAAGGGTCGCCTTGAGACCGACCGTGCTGTGACAGGTCGGAGGGGGGCGAGTTCTGTAGTGTAACGGCAGTGGAACCAAAAAAGGGCATGGGGGCCACCGCGGGTACGGATTCCCCCGTTCCTGCGGTGACCTGCCGATGCTCGCTGCCGCGCATTAACCGAACGTTAATGCAGACCCTGGATGTAGCTCGAAACGGCTTCGATGTCTTTGTTGCTGAGCTTGGCGGCAATCGTGCGCATGGTCATGGCGTCGCCGTCGTTGGTGCGGTTGCCTTCGCGGAAGTCGGTGAGCTGCTTGCCCACGTATTGTGCGTGCTGGCCGCTCAGGTGGGGGAAGCCTGCCAGCTCAAGGCCCGCACCATTGGGCGAGTGGCAGCCGGTACAGGCGGGCATGCCTTTGTCCAGATCACCGCCATTGAACAGCGCGCGGCCTCGCTCGACGAGCGTGGGGTCGGCCGCGCCGACCGAGCCTTTCTGGCTGGCGAAATAGGCGGCAATGTCGGCCAGGTCCTGGTCGTTCAAGCCTTCCAGCATGCCCGTCATTTCCAGCACGGTGCGCTTGCCGGTCTTGATGTCGTGCAACTGCTTTTCCAGGTAGCGCTCGCCCTGACCGGCCAACTTGGGGAAGGTGGGCGCCAGGCTGTTTCCATCGGGGTTGTGGCAGGCACCGCAGACGGCCGTCTTGGCCTGGCCTGCGGCAGCATCGCCCTTGATCGGTTGTGCAGCACTGGCCACACCGGCGACGCCCAAGGTCAACAGCAGACTCACGAATAGTTTGTTCATCAGCTAATCCAACACGGCTAAGAGTGAAATGTTATGTATCGGGACTGCCGATCGTTCAGAGGATGACCAACCGGTAGTCCTCGGTACTGCAGTCCGTGCACAATCCACGCGGCGGCATAGCCTTGAAACCCTGGGTGACCTGCGCCACCAGTACCTGCATACCCTGCGCCAGTCGGGAATCCCAGGCAGCCTGGTCACCTGTTTTCGGTGCCTGTGGCAGTGCCCGGCGTGACACACCGCACACATGCGGTTGTACAACGCCTCGGGACCCTGTGTAGCCTGAGCGCCTGAACACGGTATGCGCAGACTGGCGACCCGTCGCCATTTCATCGTGCGCGATAAGCTTTCAGGGTTGGGGACCGGCTGCGTTCTAATGCGCCAGCTGTTGTTCGGCTCCCCGTGCACATCGTCCTACGCTGGGATAATGCGCACACAAAAACTGGGGCATTATATACTTCCGCCATCCAAACGGAAACGACACCGCTTGCCGCAGGGGCCGCATGCCTGGCCTCGGCAACACCCACATCGGATATCCCATGCAAGTCAAGAACCCCATCCTCGGCCTCTGCCAGAAAGCCACCTTCGCCCTTAGCGCCGCCAAGGTCGATCAATGTCCCGAAGACCGGGGTTACGAGGTGGCCTTCGCTGGCCGTTCCAACGCCGGCAAATCCAGCGCCCTCAACACCCTGACCCACGCCAGCCTGGCGCGCACCTCGAAAACGCCGGGCCGCACGCAATTGCTCAACTTCTTCAGCCTGGATGAGGAACGGCGCCTGGTCGACCTGCCGGGCTATGGCTACGCAAAAGTGCCGATTCCGCTGAAGCAGCACTGGCAGCGCCACCTCGAAGCGTACCTGGGCGGGCGCGAATGCCTGCGTGGCGTGATTCTGATGATGGACGTGCGCCATCCCATGACTGACTTCGACAAGATGATGCTCGACTGGGCGCGCGCCAGCGGCATGTCCATGCACATCCTGCTGACCAAAGCCGACAAGCTCACCTTCGGAGCGGCCAAGAACACCCTGCTCAAGGTGCAGGCGGAGATTCGCAAGGGCTGGGGCGAAGGCGTCACCATCCAGCTGTTCTCCGCGCCCAAGCGCCAGGGGCTGGAAGAAGCGTACGGCGTACTCGCCGGGTGGATGGCGCTGGAAGACAAAGCGGTCGAATGACCGGCCCGCAACGCTGACGCATCAGGCCCGCTACCGCGGGCCTTGACGGCGCAAGCCATTCGCTAGAAACGCCGACCTTCAAGGGCTTCGCGCCGGCTCACAGCGCATCTGTCGCCAAATCGCAGGCAAAAAAAACCCCGGACTTCGTATGGGGAGGGGGAAGTTCGGGGTCCAAGTCCGGACCGCTAGGGGCGGGATCCAGATATCTGCCAACACTTAACACAACATAGGAGCATGAACGGCTTCACCAGCCATTCAGTACCTCTGAGTCCGGGTTCACCCTTTTAGTTCCTGAGCCCAGGCAACAATTCATCAGTTTCATGCCGTGCGCAAAAAGGCCATCAAAGCGCTAGCACCGAGCCCACGGCAGGTTGCCGCAGGCCCGACCCCTGGGTCACGGCCTAGTGCGCCTCATCCCAGTTCGCGCCGATCCCCACTTCGACCAGCAGCGGCACATCCAGCTGCGCCGCCGCGCTCATGTGTAGGCGAATCTGCTCGGCCACCTGCTCGACCAGATCCTCGCGGACTTCCAGCACCAGTTCATCGTGCACCTGCAGGATGACCCGCGCATCGAGCTGGCTTTCCGTCAGCCAGGCATCCACGGTCACCATCGCGCGCTTGATGATGTCTGCCGCCGTGCCCTGCATCGGGGCGTTGATCGCGGTGCGTTCGGCACCGCGGCGCAACGCCGGGTTCTTCGCATTGATGTCCGGCAGGTACAGCCGGCGGCCGAAGATCGTCTCGACGAAGCCCTGCTCGGCCGCTTGGGTGCGGGTGCGCTCCATGTAGGCCAGCACACCGGGGTAGCGGGCGAAGTAGCGGTCGATGTAATCCTGCGACTGCTTGCGGTCGACACCGATCTGCCGCGCCAGGCCAAACGCACTCATGCCGTAGATCAGGCCGAAGTTGATCGCCTTGGCGCTGCGCCGCTGGTCGTTGCTGACCGCCTCCAGCTCCACACCGAAGACCTCGGCCGCGGTGGCACGGTGCACGTCCAGGTCATTGCGGAAAGCATGCAGCAGGCCTTCGTCCTGGGCCAGGTGGGCCATGATGCGCAGCTCGATCTGCGAGTAGTCGGCGGCCACCAGTTTATAGCCGGGGCTGGCGATGAACGCCTGGCGGATACGGCGGCCTTCGGCGGTGCGGATCGGGATGTTCTGCAGGTTCGGATCGCTCGACGACAGCCGCCCTGTGGCGGTCACCGCCTGGTGATAGGAGGTGTGAATGCGCTGGGTGCGCGGGTTGACCTGCAGCGGCAACTTATCGGTATAGGTGCCTTTGAGCTTGCTCAGCGTGCGGTACTGCATCAGCACTTTGGGCAGCGGGTATTGCATCTGCGCCAACTCATCCAGGACGGCCTCGGCCGTCGAGGCCTGCCCCTTGGAGGTTTTGCTCAGGACTGGCATGCCCAGCTTGTCGTAGAGAATCATGCCCAGTTGCTTGGGCGAACCGAGGTTGAATTCTTCACCGGCCAAGGCCCAGGCCTCTTTCTCCAGATCGGCCAGCTTGTTCCCCAGCTCAAGGCTTTGCACCCCCAGCAAGTCGCAGTCGATCAGCGCGCCCTGGCGCTCGATCTTGGCCAGCACCGGCACCAGCGGCATTTCGATGTCCATCAGCACCGGCTGCACGCTGGGCGTTTGCGCCAGCAGCGCTTGCAGCGCATGGTGCAGGCGCAAGGTGATGTCGGCGTCTTCGGCGGCGTAGGGGCCGGCCTTCTCCAACGGGATCTGGTTGAACGTGAGCTGCTTGGCGCCTTTGCCGGCGATGTCCTCGAAGGTGACCGTGGTGTGCTCCAGGTAACGCTGGGCCAGGCTGTCCATGTCGTGGCGGGTGGCGGTGGAATTCAACACGTAGGATTCGAGCAGCGTGTCATACGCCACACCGCGCATGTCGATGCCATTGGCCGGATCACCGCCGATGGCGCAGTTGGCCAGGATATTGATGTCGTACTTGCCGTTCTGCGCCACCTTGCCCTTGGCAGGGTTTTCCAGCAGCGGTTTGAGCGCCAGCAGCACGGTGTCGCGGTCGAGCTGCGCCGGGGCGCCTTCGTAGTCGTGCATCAGCGGCACGTAGGCGGCTTCATGCGGTTCGATGGCGAAGGACAGACCGACCAATTGCGCCTGTTGCGCATCGAGGCCGGTGGTTTCGGTGTCGAAGGCGAACAGCGCAGCCTTGTTCAGGCGCGCCAGCCAGTGGTCGAAGCGGGCCTGATCGAGAATGACCTCGTACCGGGCTTCGACCTTTTCCACCGGCGCCTTGGCCGGAGCCACCGTGTCGCCGACCTTGACCGCCTCGCGCTGCACATCGGCAATCCAGCTCTTGAACTCCATTTCGGTATAGAGCGCGATCAGGCTTTCGCGGTCTGGCTCGGCGCAGACCAGCGCCTCTACCTCGATGTCCAGCGGCACGTCGATCTTGATGGTGGCCAGCTCGTACGACATGAACGCCGCCTCGCGGTGCTCCTCCAGCTTGCTGGCCAGGGTCTTGGCGCCGCGAATCGACAGGCCGGCGACCTTGTCGAGGTTGGCGTAGACATCGCTCAGGCCGCCGCCGATGCCGGTCAGCAGGCCCACGGCGGTCTTTTCGCCCACGCCCGGCACGCCGGGAATGTTGTCGACCTTGTCGCCCATCAGCGCCAGGAAGTCGATGATGTGCTCTGGGCCGACGCCGAATTTTTCATGCACGCCAGCGATGTCGAGCACGCTGCCGGTCATGGTGTTGACCAGGGTGATGTGGCCGTCGACCAGCTGCGCCATGTCCTTGTCGCCGGTGGAGATGATCACCGGACGGTTCTGCGCCGCGCTGCTGCGGGCCAGGGTACCGATCACATCGTCGGCCTCGACGCCTTCGATGCACAGCAGCGGGTAGCCCATGGCACGCACGCTGGCGTGCAACGGCTCGACCTGCACGCGCAGGTCATCGGGCATGCTCGGGCGGTTGGCCTTGTACTCGGCGAACAGCGCGTCGCGGAACGTGCCGCCCTTGGCGTCGAAAACCACCGCAAAGAGGCTGTCGGGGTACTGACGGCGCAGGCTCTTGAGCATGTTCAGCACACCCTTGACCGCACCGGTGGGCATCCCCTTGCTGGTGGTCAGTGGTGGCAGCGCATGGAACGCGCGGTACAGATAAGAGGAACCGTCCACCAGGACGAGGGGCGCTAGGCTCATGAGGGCAATCAACCTTTTCGGCGGGTCCGGCGCTAGAATAGCCAGAATCATTGACGATAAAGGGACAAGGTTATCATGCGGACATTCAATCGCCTGTTACTGCTCGGCCTCCTGGCAACCACGCCGATCGTCACCCTGGCGGCGGACGACGCCCCTTCGGCCGATCCCGAAGTGACCATTCGCACGGAAGGCGAGCGCACCATTCAGGAATACCGGCAGAACGGCTTCCTGTATGCGATCAAAGTCACGCCCAAACACGGCAAACCTTATTTCCTGGTACGCGCAGACGGCTCCGACGGCAACTTCATTCGCTCCGACCAGCCGGACATGCTGATTCCCTCTTGGAAAATCTTCGAGTGGTAATCTGAGCCGTACCGTTCACATCAACCGGCGCTGCCAGTCAGGCAGCGCCCGCATGGGCAGTTTTTCATCATGTCAGTTTTCACCCCCGTGACCCGGCCTGAGCTGGAAACCTTTCTGGCGCCTTATCGACTGGGCCGTCTGCTGGATTTCCAAGGCATCGCCGCCGGTACCGAGAACAGCAATTTCTTCGTGAGCCTGGAGCAGGGTGAGTTCGTGCTGACGCTGATCGAGCGCGGCCCCAGCGAAGACATGCCGTTCTTCATCGAGTTGCTCGATGTGCTGCACGAGGCCGACATGCCCGTGCCATTCGCCCTGCGCGACACGGACGGCAATGCCCTGCGCGAGCTGTGCGGCAAGCCGGCGCTGCTACAGCCGCGGCTCAACGGCAAGCACATCCACACCCCGAACAACCAGCACTGCGCCCAGGTCGGCGAGCTGCTGGCGCACATCCACCTGGCCACGCGCGAGCGCATCATCGTGCGGCGCACCGACCGTGGGCTGGACTGGATGCTGGCGTCTGGCGTGGAACTGTCCGCGGGCCTGGACAGCGCGCAACAGCAACTGCTCAATGCCGCCCTCGAGGAGATCAAGGCCCATCAGCCGAAGATCATGGCCTTGCCGCAGGCCAACCTGCATGCCGACCTGTTCCGTGACAACGTGATGTTCGAAGGCACCCACCTGACCGGTGTGATCGACTTCTACAACGCCTGCTCCGGGCCGATGCTGTACGACATCGCCATCACCTTGAACGACTGGTGCAGCAGCGCCGATGGCGCCCTCGACCTGCCCCGGGCCCGCGCACTGCTCGGTGCCTACGCAGCGCTGCGGCCGTTCAGCGCAGGCGAAGCCGAACTATGGCCGGTGATGTTGCGTGTGGCCTGCGTGCGTTTCTGGTTGTCTCGCCTGATCGCCGCCAAGTCCTTTGCCGGCATGGATGTGATGATTCACGACCCACGCGAGTTCGAGGTGCGCCTGGCGCAGCGTCAGCAAGTCACGTTGACGCTGCCCTTCGCTTTGTGAGGCGTCGGCCGGGCGCGCGCGTCGCCCGGCTGGTCGCGCCTGGACCTGGCGGGTCGCGCTCAGAGTTGTTCGAGGCAGCCCGCCAGGTCGTTGCCCAGTTTTTCCAGCAGACGCTCATAGCCCTTGCCGTCCACCGGGTCGGTGCCGCCCAGCGCATCCAGCTCGGCCAGGCGCACCGGCAGCCCGGCAGTCAGGGTTTCGGCCAGGCGCGGACGCATCGGCGGCTCGCTGAACACGCACGTCTTGCCGACCGTTTGCAGACGCTCGCGCATGGCCGCCACATGCTGGGCGCCGGGCTGCACTTCCGAGGCCACGCTGAACACGCCGGTGTGTTTCAGGCCATAGGCCGCCTCGAAATAGTCGAACGCTTCGTGGAAGACGAAGAAGGGTTTGTCGGCAACGCCCGCCACGCGGGTCTTGATGCGCCCATCCAAAGCGTCGAGGCGCTCGAGGAAGGCCAGCGTGTTGGCATGGTAGCGCGCAACGTTGGCCGGGTCCGCATGGCCCAGGTCAGAAGCCATCTTTCTCGCGATCACGCGGGCGTTGGCCGTGGACAGCCACAGGTGCGCGTCCAGGCTGCCGGGGCGGTGGTCGTGATCATGCTCGTCGGCGCTGGAAGTTTCTTGGGCTTGATGACCGTCGTGATCATCGTGGCCCTGGCTGTCTTCACCGAAATGACGCAGGTGCATGTTCTTGAGCGTCATCACTGCCACCGTCGGCTTGCTGCGCGAGCCGATCACCCGCGGCAGGAAGTTTTCCAGGTCCGGGCCGATCCAGTAGAACAGGTCGGCATCGGCGACCCGGCGCACGTCGGACGGGCGAAGCGCGTAGTGATGCGGCGAAGCGCCGGGTGGCAGCAGTACATCGGGGCTGCCAACGCCGTCCTGAATCGCCGCAGCGATCTGCTGCAAAGGCTTGATGCTGGTCAGCACGCGCACCTCGGCCTGGGCCGAGAAAGTAATGAAAGCGACAAAAAAAGCCAGGAATCGGGCCATGGTGAATACTCGACTGAACAGAAGAGGTAACATAATAACGTCTCCATCCAGAACCGTCGCTGCCCATGTCCATCACACCGCTGGCCCATCGCCCCCACGATCACTCCCGCTGCGTGCACAGTGCGCTGAGCGAAGCCGATGTCCTCTGCGCCCGCCAGGGTCTGCGCCTGACCGCCCTGCGTCGGCGCGTGCTGGAGCTGGTGTGGCAGAGCCACAAGCCGCTGGGTGCCTACGACATCCTCGCCGTGCTGAGCGAACAGGACGGCCGCCGCGCGGCGCCGCCCACGGTCTACCGCGCCCTGGATTTTCTGTTGGACAACGGCCTGGTCCACCGCATCGCCTCGCTCAATGCCTTCATCGGCTGCACCCATCCGGAGCACGCCCACCAAGGCCAGTTCCTGATCTGCCGGGTGTGCCATGTGGCCCTGGAGCTGGAGCAGGCGAGCATCAGCGAGGCCATCGTCGGCAGCGCAGCCGAGGTGGGCTTTACCGTCGAAACCCAGACCGTGGAAGTGGTCGGCCTGTGTGGCCACTGCCGGAGTGCGGCATGAGCGATGCCCTGATCCGCCTGGAACAGGTCGGCGTCAGCTTTGCCGGTGAAACGGTGCTCGAGCACATCGACCTGGCCGTCGCGCCCGGGCAGATCGTTACATTGATCGGCCCCAATGGCGCGGGTAAGACCACCCTGGTCCGCGCCGTGCTGGGCCTGCTCAAGCCGCACCGTGGCACGGTCTGGCGCAAGCCACGCCTGCGCATCGGCTACATGCCGCAGAAAATCCAGGTCGACCCTACCTTGCCGCTGTCGGTGCTGCGCTTTCTGCGTCTGGTACCAGGCGTGGACCGCGCCACGGCGCTGTCGGCATTGCAGGAAGTCGGCGCCGAACACGTCATCGACAGCCCGGTTCAGACCGTCTCGGGTGGGGAAATGCAGCGCGTGCTGCTGGCCCGGGCCTTGCTGCGCAAGCCGCAACTGCTGGTGCTGGATGAGCCGGTACAGGGCGTGGACGTGGTTGGCCAGTCCGAGCTCTACCGCCTGATCACGCGCCTGCGTGACCGCTATGGCTGCGGTGTGTTGATGGTCTCCCACGACCTGCACCTGGTGATGAGCGCCACCGACCAGGTGGTGTGCCTGAACCGCCACGTGTGCTGCTCGGGCCACCCGGAGCAGGTCAGCGGCGATCCAGCCTTCGTCGAGCTGTTCGGCCAAACGGCGTCGAACCTGGCGATCTACCACCACCATCACGACCACAGCCATGACCTGCATGGCGCGGTCGTCACCCCCGCCCCCCATGTCCACGGAGCACACTGCAAGCATGGCTGATTTTCTTCTGTATGCCCTGCTTGCAGGCCTGGCCCTGGCGGTGGTGGCCGGGCCGCTCGGATCGTTCGTGGTGTGGCGGCGCATGGCCTATTTCGGCGACACGTTGTCGCATGCAGCCTTGCTCGGGGTGGCGCTGGGCTTTGCCCTGGATGTCAGCCCGACCCTGGCGGTGACCATCGGCTGCCTGCTGCTGGCGATCCTGCTGGTGACCCTGCAACAGCGCCAGCCACTGGCCTCCGACACCCTGCTGGGCATTCTGGCACCGAGCACCTTGTCGCTCGGCCTGGTGGTGCTGAGCTTCATGCACGATGTGCGCATCGACCTGATGGGCTACCTGTTCGGCGACCTGCTGGCCATCAGCCCCACCGACCTGGGTTGGATTCTGGGTGGCAGCGCGCTGGTGCTGGTGCTGCTTGCGGTGCTCTGGCGCCCGCTGCTGGCGGTCACCGTGCACGAAGAGCTGGCCACGGTCGAAGGCTTGCCCGTGGCCGGGTTGCGCCTGGCACTGATGCTGCTGATTGCCGTGGTGATTGCCGTGGCGATGAAGATCGTCGGGGTACTGCTGATCACCTCCTTGCTGATCATCCCGGCAGCGGCGGCGCAGCGTCACGCCCGTTCTCCCGAGCAGATGGCAGTGGCCGCCAGCCTCCTGGGGATCACGGCAGTGTGCGCGGGCCTGGCGATGTCGTGGTTCAAGGACACGCCCGCCGGGCCATCGATCGTGGTCTGCGCGGCGGTGCTATTCTTGCTGAGCCTGGCCCTGCCAAAACGCTGAAGCGCCAGGGTGTGAACCAGCACACCCTGCAACCTTTTCCCCGGTAAAGGGTCTGTAAGACCTGTTTTCGAGCGTGCGCACCTGGGTGTAGACTTGCTCGCTTTTTGCGCAATTAGAGAGTCGCAGGAATGAAGCCGTTCGCCACCCGTTATCTACTCCTTGCTGCCTTTTCGCTGTTGCTGGGCGCCTGTACCAGCAAGCCGGTCGAAGCACCGCCCGTGGCCGCCCAGCCCGACGCCTGGGAGCAGCTGCAGCGAACCATCGCCAGCCATGAGCTGGCCACCGCAGAAGACCAGCTCAGCGCGCTGCAAACCGGCTCGCCGGATGACGCACGCCTGGAGCACTACCAGCGCCAGCTCGCCGAGGCCTACCTGCAACGCAGCCAGATCGTGTTGCAAAAAGGCGACGTCAATGCCGCCGCCACCGCACTGGCGCGGGCCCGCGCGCTGATGCCGCAGGCCCCGGCCGTGATCGGCGGCGACTCCGTGGCCCAGGCGCGCAAGGCCGAACTCGCCCGCGCAGAAGCCGCCCTGCAGGCCGCCGAAGCCAAGCCCAAGGCGCGGGTCATCGACCCCACTGCGCCGAGCACGGTAATTGCCCTGCACACCACCGACATCGCCGCCATGCGGCGCCAGCTCGATGACATCGCCACCGACGCGATCAATTACAACTGCGAGGTGGTGTTCCAGGTGCCGCGCAAGCAAGACGCGCCGTGGCTCAAAACCCTCTTGAAAAAGCGCGTGCACAGCATCGACCCTGACTTCAACCTCACGCAGCGCCACGAAATCCAGCGCATGCTCAGCGCACAGGCCGTGCTGATTCCAGCCAAGCCCTGAAACCCCACCCAAACAAAACGGGGCAAACCGCAATCGGTTTGCCCCGTTTTGTTTGGGTGGCCTGGGCTGCGACAGGCCCGATAGAGACCGGGCCTGTCGCAGCGCAAGGTCAGGCCGGAATCGCTTCGGCTGCCGCCTCGCGGTCCCACACGCGGTGCTCCTTGAGCACGGCCACGAAGGCATCGACTGCCTTCTGATCGTCGCCCAGCAACAGGCCTTTGTCTTCCTGCAGGCCCAACGTGCTCAGCAATGCCTTGCCCTCAGCCGCCAGGCCCATCGGCTTGAGGTGCTTGTACGCCTCGAGCAGGTAGTGTTTGGCCAGGCCGCTTTTGCCCAGTGCGTCCAGGGCCGCCTTGCCGGCCGGCACCCACAGACCATCGATCATCACCGACGGCATGCCTTCCATCGACGCATCGACCTTCAATTCCTTGCCGTCGGCGGTTTTCACCGGGGCGCTGGATGGGCCGAGCAGCAGCACGCGGGCGCTCTGCGCTTCAAACGCCTTGGTCAGACGATCGACACTGGCGCCATCCACCCCGTCAGCGACCAGCAGGGCGATCTTGCGGCCCTTGATGCCCACGGTGCCTGGCAGGTTCATCTGGCTCAGGGCAGGCGAGGTCTTGGTGCTCGATTCCTTGACCTCGACGGTGCCTTTTTTCGGCGCCGGCAGGCCCAGGTTGGCAGCCACTGCCGCAGCCAGGTCCAGGTCGATGTTGGCGAGGATCTCATTCACCTGGCGCGCACGGATGTGCTCGCGCTCGACCTTGCCCAACTCGAAGCTGTACGCCTTGACGATGTGCTGCTGCTCGTTCGGGCTCATGCTCTTGTAGAACAGGCGCGCCTGGGAGAAGTGATCGGAGAACGACTCGCTGCGTTCACGCACCTTGTGCGCATCGACGCGCTCGTAATACGTCTCGAAACCACCGTCTTTAGGGCCCGGCGCAGTTTCTTTCGGCCAGCCACCGTCAATGGAGTTCGGCTCGTAAGAAGCCTGGCCCTTGTGGATGGTCTGACGGTGAATGGCATCGCGCTGGTTGTTGTGGTTCGGCGCTACCGGACGGTTGATCGGAATCTCGTGGAAGTTCGGTCCACCGAGACGGCTGAGCTGGGTGTCGGTGTACGAGAACAGTCGGCCCTGCAGCAGCGGGTCATTGGTGAAGTCGATGCCCGGCACGATATGACCTGGGCAGAACGCGACCTGCTCGACTTCGGCGAAGAAGTTGTCAGGGTTGCGGTTGAGCACCATCTTGCCCAGCGGGGTGACCGGCACCAGTTCTTCGGGGATGAGCTTGGTCGGGTCGAGCAGGTCGAAGTCGAAATTGTGCTCGTCTTCTTCTGCAACGATCTGCACGCCCAGTTCCCACTCGGGGTAGTCACCGGTTTCGATCGCTTCGCGCAGGTCGCGGCGGTGGTAGTCGGTGTCCTTGCCCGCCAGCTTCTGCGCCTCGTCCCACAGCACGGAGTTCACACCGTTGCTCGGCTTCCAGTGGAACTTGACGAAGCTCGCCTTACCCTCGGTATTGATCAGACGGAAGGTGTGCACGCCAAAGCCTTCCATCATGCGCAGGCTGCGCGGAATGGCCCGGTCCGACATGGCCCAGACCACCATGTGCGCAGACTCTGGCACCAGCGAAACGAAATCCCAGAACGTGTCGTGCGCCGAGCCGCCGGTAGGCATCTCGTTGTGCGGCTCAGGCTTCACCGCGTGAACGAAGTCGGGGAACTTGATCGCATCCTGGATGAAGAACACCGGCATGTTGTTGCCGACCAGGTCGAAATTGCCTTCGTCGGTATAGAACTTCACGGCAAAACCGCGCACATCGCGCACGGTATCGCCCGAGCCGCGTGGGCCCTGCACCGTGGAGAAACGTGTGAACACCGGGGTGATCTTCTCCGGGTCGCAGAGGAAGCCGGCCTTGGTCAGCGCGCTGTGGTCGCCATAGCTCTGGAAGTAGCCATGGGCGCCGGTGCCGCGGGCGTGGACGATACGCTCCGGGATGCGCTCGTGGTCGAAATGGGTGATCTTCTCGCGCATGATGAAATCTTCAAGCAGCGAGGGGCCGCGCGCGCCGGCCTTGAGGGTGTTCTGGTTGTCGGAAATCTTCACGCCCTGGTTGGTGCGCAGCGCCTGGCCGGTGGCATCGCTGCGAACATCGCCCAGGCTCTGCAGCTTGGCGTTGGTGTTGGCCTTGTCGGGTGTATCGACCCCGGCAACCTCACTGTGCTTGGGATCCGGCGTCTTCTTGGTCGGCATCTCGGGTGCTCCTCATCATTATCAGGCTGCCCATTCGGGCTCGTTCAAGTAGTGACTTGGCAAATTCCCCGTACGTTCCATCGGGTTTACCAACCGTCGTGTTATGCCTTCCGGTTCGCGTCGCTGTGAAATAAAAGCTAAGAACCGAGCAGGGAAAAGGCTAAAATGCGCGGTTTCGGCTCACCGCCGCCTCACCTTCCATGCGCCCCACAAGGTTCGCTACGTGATCGAGTTCCAGCAGGTACACAAGACCTACCGCGTTGCCGGTAGGGACATCCCCGCCCTTCATCCCACCAGCCTGAGCATCCAGAACGGCCAGGTCTTTGGCCTGATCGGCCATTCCGGCGCCGGCAAGAGCACCTTGCTGCGCCTGATCAACCGGCTGGAAAACCCCAGCGGTGGCACGATCATCGTCGACGGCGAAGACATCACCGCCCTCAACGCCAACCGCCTGCGCCAGTTCCGCCAGCAGGTCGGCATGATCTTCCAGCACTTCAACCTGCTGGCTTCCAAGACGGTGGCCGACAACGTCGCCTTGCCGCTGATCCTGGCCGGCGAACTGCCGCGCAGCGCCATCGACCAGCGCGTCACCGAGCTGCTGGCGCGGGTCGGGCTGTCCGAGCACGCGAAAAAATACCCCGCGCAGTTGTCGGGCGGGCAGAAGCAACGCGTGGGCATCGCCCGGGCGCTGTCGACCAGCCCGAAGATCCTGCTGTGCGACGAAGCCACCAGCGCCCTGGACCCACAGACCACCGCTTCGGTGCTGCAACTGCTGGCCGAGATCAACCGTGAGCTGAAGCTGACCATCGTGCTGATCACCCATGAAATGGATGTGATCCGCCGGGTCTGCGACCGCGTGGCGGTGATGGATGCCGGGCAGATCGTCGAGCAGGGCAGTGTTGCCGAGGTGTTCCTGCACCCCCAGCACCCGACCACCAAGCGCTTCGTGCAGGAAGACGAGCAGGTCGATGAACACGAGCAGCGCGACGATTTTGCCCACGTGCCAGGGCGCATCGTGCGCCTGACTTTCCAGGGCGAGGCCACCTACGCACCGCTGCTGGGCACCGTGGCCCGCGAGACCGGCGTGGACTACAGCATCCTGGCCGGGCGCATCGACCGCATCAAGGATGTGCCCTACGGGCAGCTCACCCTGGCCGTGACCGGCGGTGACATGGAAGCGGCCTTTGCCTGCTTCGCTGCAGCGGATGTGCATATGGAGGTACTGCGTTGATGGACGCTCTGAATTTCTTCGCCAACGTCGACTGGGCCGAAATCTGGCTCGCTACGGTCGATACCATGATCATGCTGTTCGGCTCGCTGTTCTTCACCGTGCTGCTGGGCCTGCCGCTGGGCGTGCTGTTGTTCCTGTGCGGGCCGCGGCAGATGTTCGAGCAGAAGGGCGTGTATGCGCTGCTGTCGCTGGTGGTCAACGTGCTACGTTCGCTGCCGTTCATCATCCTGCTGATCGTGATGATCCCGATCACCGTGCTGATCACTGGCACCTCCCTGGGCGTGGCCGGTGCCATTCCACCGCTGGTGGTCGGCGCCACGCCGTTCTTTGCCCGCCTCGTGGAAACCGCGCTGCGTGAAGTGGACCGCGGCATCATCGAAGCCACCCAGTCGATGGGCGCCACCACCCGGCAGATCATCACCAACGCGCTGCTGCCCGAAGCCCGCCCAGGTATTTTTGCGGCGATCACCGTCACCGCCATCACCCTGGTGTCGTACACCGCTATGGCGGGTGTGGTGGGCGCAGGCGGTTTGGGTGACCTGGCCATCCGCTTCGGCTACCAGCGCTTCCAGACCGATGTGATGGTCGTGACCGTGGTCCTGTTGTTGATCCTGGTCCAAGTGCTGCAAAGCGTGGGCGACAAACTGGTTGTGCATTTTTCCCGCAAGTAACCGACACGGGGCTGGCCTGACCAGCCCGTGTCGGCACTGAATGTGTATGCGCCAAGGCGTGTTTGAATGTGGTATCCCGCGCGCCGACCGTTGTCGCGCCGCGCTGAAAATCGGCGGCCGTTGTGGCCTCCCTGAGGAGTGATTGATGAAGAAACTGCTTGCTCTGGCCGCCGCTGTCGCGGCGTTCTCGGTCCATGCCGACACCCTGACCGTCGCCGCCAGCCCGGTGCCGCACGCCGAGATCCTCAACGTGGTCAAGCCGCTGTTGGCCAAACAAGGCGTGGAGCTGAAGGTCAAGGAATTCACGGACTACATCCAGCCCAACGTACAAGTGGCGGAAAAACGCCTGGACGCCAACTTCTTCCAGCACCAGCCGTACCTGGACGAGTTCAACAAGGCCAGGGGCACCGATCTGGTCAGCGTCACCGGCGTGCACCTGGAGCCTTTGGGCGCCTACGCCGACAAGCTGAAGAAGCTCGACGAGCTGCCCACCGGCGCCACCGTGGTGATTCCCAACGACGCCACCAACGGCGGTCGCGCCTTGCTGCTGCTGGCCAATGCCGGGCTGATTACCCTCAAGGACAACGGCAATATCCTGTCGACCGTCAAAGACATCACCGGCAACCCGAAGAACCTCAAGTTCCGCGAACTGGAAGCCGCGACCATTCCGCGCGTGCTGACCCAGGTCGACCTGGCGCTGATCAACACCAACTATGCCCTGGAAGCCAAGCTCGACCCTGAAAAGGACGCCCTGGCCATCGAAGGCAAGGACTCGCCCTACGTGAACATCCTCGTTGCCCGTCCGGACAACAAGGACTCGGCCGACATGCAGAAGCTGGTTCAGGCCTTGCATTCGCCCGAGGTCAAGCAGTTCATCGTCGAGAAGTACAAAGGCGCGGTGATTCCGGCCTTCTGATCGGCTGCATCGCGCGCAGACAAGTGGGCGGTTCAGCCGCCCACGCACTGAACTGCCGGTTCCTACCGCATCTGATCAGCGCCAGCGGGCGCCGTCTCGACACTCGTCGCATGCGCTTGCAGTTCGGTCAGCGCTTGATGGGCATGGGCGCCCTCCATGTACTTGCCCACCAGCTCGGACAACGCCTGTGGCTTGAGGGCCTTGCCGTCGATGCTCCAGCGGGTCAGCTGCAGCACGATCATTCGCTTCTTGGGATCGAACTTGGCGTCTGGCTGCCAGAAGCTGGGCGTGTGGAACAACGGCAGCGGAGCGTCTTCATCGAGCACGAACTGTATGGCAGCGCCGGCGCCGACCATCAGGCGGTAGCCAGCGATGTGGTGCAGTGGCACCGGCTCTGGCGTGTTGTGAAAGCGCACGGTCTGGCCTTCGAAGATCAGTGCTGGCGTGGCCGCCCGCTGGATCAGGCGCCAGCCCAGGGCGGCAAAAATCAGGCCCAATGTCCCGGCACTGGCCGCCAGGATAGTGAAGAACGTGATCACTGCCGGATTCGGGTGCTGGGTGAAGGGTGCCAGCCACAGGCACAACCCGCCCACCACGAACAACAGCGAAAAGGCCATCACCAGACGGCCGCGCAGCGTTGCCCCTTCGTGAAGTACACAGCGTTCTTGCACCGCCTCGACGCGCGCTTGCAGGTCTTGGCGCAGCGCCTCGCGGGTGTCGACCAAGCGCTTGCCCAGTTCCTCGCTCAGTTGTCGCGCCAATGCCGCCGCGCCAGGCAACGCCTGTTCGAGACAGGCCATGGCCTCGGCCGGTAGCACGCGACGTAGCCCGCGCCCGCTGTGCACGGTATCCAGTCCTGCCCCCAGAGCCTGGATGCGCTGGATGGTGGGCGGATGGGTGTCGCTTGGGTGTGGCAACTTGTCGTCCAGCTCTGCGTCCGGTAACTGCGGCGGGTGGGCTGCCAGGTGCAGCACGAGCGCTTGCAACACATCTTCGGGCCAGGCCTCAGGCTGCTGGCACCATTCATCCAACAGCGCCTCGACGGCTGGAGCCACCGCCGTGGTGCGCACCAGTGAGTCGACCACCGCTTGAGCGCCTTGCAGACGCGCCGCCGTGGCGTCGGCGAGCAGCTCACGGTTACGGCTCCAGTGGCTGACCGCATGGTCGAAGCCTTGCATGAAGTGCGCTGCCAGACCATACGCCGGCATGGTCAGCAAACCTTGTAGAAAGCCACCGTCCATTCGTTCGCTGAGTACGCCCAAGCTGCGCCAGGCGCCATCGTAGATCGGCATGAAACGGATGCTGTACTCGGTGTCCTGGCCAGAAAAATGCGCCAGCTCATGCCCGATCACTGCATCGGTCTCGTGCAGGTCGAGCAGGGCCAGCAGCGGCAAAGGTACGTACAAGGTGCGGCCCTGCAGACGCTGCCCGAGCGGTGCGAGCTCGACCTCGCTGGAGGTGACATAGAAGCCGTCCAGGTAGCCCACCACGATATGGTCCGGCACCAGCGCCTCCAGCCGGCCGGCCAAGGTCCGCACACGCGCCCACAATGCGGGGGCCTGCGTTTCTGTCAGCTCAACACCAAAGATGGCGTGCGGCTCGCTGGCAAACAGATGCGTCATGGCCTTGAGCTGGCTGGGCAGACGGTACAGGGGCCACAGCATGACCACGATGATGATGCCCACCAGCCCCTGCAGCTTGGCCACCCCGGACGAGCCTTGATCCAGGGTGAACAACCACAGCGCTTCATAGGCGATTTCCAACACGACCGTGATGGTCAGCAACAGCACCAATGACAGCAGGACCGTCGGCAAGATCTGCCGACCCACATAGAACAGGCTGACCAGACGATCCCGGGACCGCAGCGCCACCTTGCCCGCCCAGTGCAGGGCCAACAGTGACACCGCGCCCAGCACCAGCAGCAGCGCGGCGAAGCCCTGCGAAACCCCCGGTAACCAGCCACCGATCCGTGCCACCGCGACCTCGCGATCGACCTGATGCAGCCTGCGCTGGGCCAAGGCCTCGGCCAGGGCGGGTGAATAGTCCTTGTCACCGATCTGTACACGTTCGCGGGGGTTTTCCACCTGCAACTGCTGCATGTTCAGCACGAAGCCATGCAGTTCGTTCTGCACCTGCAAGCTGATGGTACGGGTATCGTCTGCGCGCTGCCCTTGCCACAGCGCCATGAGCAGCAGCAGAAACGGCAACAGCACCAAGCGCCAGCCAAGTATGCGTTGCTCACGCGTCATGGGGGCGTCTCCCAACAACGGTAAGACCGTGACTGCCTGCTATTTGCATCTCTTGCTCCATGCTTAACAAAGATGATTGCCCGAGCGATCCGGGCAACGCTGTTCAGTCGCGCCTGACCAATGCGGGCAGTCGCGCGACCAGCTTCTGACTGTTGAACGGCGCCCGGATGAAGCCCCGCTGCCGCCCATCCGGCCCGACCACCGCCAGGTTACCGCTGTGGTCCACGGTGTAACCGGGTTTGCTGGTGTCTGCGGGAATGAACGGGATGCTCAGGGCATTGGCCAGGGTTTGCGTATCGGCAATCGACCCACGCAAGCCGACGAAGTTCTTGTCGAAGTAGCCCAGGTACTGCTTGAGCTGATTGGCCGTGTCGCGGTCCGGATCGACGCTGACCAGCACCACTTGCAGGCGCTCCAGCGCCTCCTTGGGCAACTCGCGCTTCACCTGGCGCAGTTGCGCGAGGGTGGTCGGGCAGATGTCCGGGCAGTAGGTGTAGCCGAAGAACAGCAACGACCATTTGCCCTTGAGCTGGTCCAGGACCACCGGTTCACCGTCCTGGTTGGTCATGCTCACCGCCGGCACCGTACGGCTTTGCGGCAGCAGAATGATGCCCGCATCGATCAGCTCGGCGGGGTTGAGCTCGGCCTTGCCGTCGAGCACCTCGTGGGCGGTCAGGCCGACGATCAGCGCCACCAGGGCGACGAGCACGGCAGCGGTTTTCTGGGTTCGGGTCATGGGGTGGGCTACCGAAGAGAGAGGCGACGCGCGACACGGTACCCCAGCGTTTGCCACCCGGCCAGCCCGGCCCCGGGTAGACGCGCCCTCGATTCGCGCCTCTGCGCTGCTCCATAAGGGAGGCAACGTCCCACCCGAGGGCCAGAATGGCCGAACACGCTGGCGGGTCGGCGCCACATCGCTGCACCTGGCCGTGGCTAGCACATACCCTGTTTCAAAACGACGCGCAGGCTCGAAACATATGCTGGGCAAGGCTGCTACGCCGGCGCTTGCCGATTGTGAACAATTTCGCGCAAAGGCCCGAACTGCGGGGGCTATGTCACAATAGTGACCAAGCCATATGCCCCAGCACCTGAACGGTGCATCGCGTTATGACCAATCGGTCTTAGGTATCTGGCATACCGAGCTACCTTACTGTCTTCCGTTTGTCCTGCCCCTACCACTGGAGTCGTCATGAACATTGCCGCTTTACGCGAGCAGATCAGCCAAGCCCACCAACACGAGCGCCAGACCGGCCAGCTCGAGCAACGCCTGGAACAGCAACTGCCTCACCTGCACCCGCTCATTCAGCTGCCCGAGCAGGACGCCCGTGGCACCCTGGCGCGTTTCGTCAGCGCCTACATCGACCAAGTGCCAGAGCTGCTCGAGGCGGCCCATGCGGTAGCACGCCAGGCGGGGATCGAAGCGCAGATCAAACCCGTGCTGCAGATCGCTGAAGCCTATTTCCTGCTGCCGCCCAGTGAACTGCAAGGCCATGTGGGGCTGGACTGCCTGCTCGACGAAGCCTACCTGGCGCATCGCCTGGTCGAAGAAGTCAACGACCTGTACATCCGCCACTTCAGCCAGCCGCTGATTCCGCTGGACACCACCGTGGCCAACCTCATCGCCCATCAGTTGATCGGCGAGGCGTTCGCCAACCAGCTCGATGAGGTCGTGCACCATTCGGTCGACGAAATGCTCGACGATCAGAGTTTTGCCGCCGAGTCGGTCGAGCAGTACCGCGATACCCTGTGCAGCCCCGAGACCGGTGAGGCGTGGAAGCGCTGGCCGTGCTTGTCGCGCCAGTGGGGGGTAGCGCTCGGCCAGTCGGCCTGAAGCGTGCTTCATGCCCTGCCAGCCCTGGCACGCATGAACACAGCGCCGGGGCTGGCCACGCAACCTGTGGCAACACGCTCACCCTCGAACGCCCTGCAAGCGGGCCACCTCGACCCCGTGCAGGCGGGTTCACCCTCAGCGCTGCAGGCGCGGGCGACCGGCGCTGCGCTTGGCCTGCGCAGGCCGGCGGCGCCACTCCAACAACGGCTTCATCGCGTCCATGGCAGCAACAGGCGACGGGTTCAGACCCCGCGGCCAGTCACGTCGCCGCCGTTGCTGCGTTGAAGTCGGCCACCGGCTCGTCTTGCGCAGGTCGCCTGACCCACGCTCACCGTCCTCACGCCCCAGCCCCCGCCGAACTGCGCATCTGCCCCTCGATGCGGCGCTTGAGTCGTCGCTGTTCGATGCATAACCGTGAGCCGTGCGCCGCATTGCTGCGCCCCCAGTCTTCCAGCAGCTCCAGGCACGCATGGTCGATGTAGCTGACGTTGCTCAACGGCACATGCAGCGTCGTACCCGCAGGCACCGTCTCCAGCACCTGGGTCAGCGCCGGCACCTTGAGGAAGGTGGCCGCACCGGTCAGGCGCAGTTCCATGTGGCCGCTCCGGTCCATTTGCACCAGGCTGATCTTCAGCCGCGCCGCCTTCAGTGCCAGGGTGACCAGGGTCATGGCGAAGCCCAGCAATACGCCGGTCAGCAGGTCGGTGAAGATGATCGCAAGCGCGGTCACCGCATAGGTCAGCATCGGCATGCGGCCGTACTGGCCCAAGCTGCGCAGTGCCTTGAAGTCCACCAGCTTGATACCGGTGTAGACCAGCACCCCGGCCAGGCTGGCGATGGGGATCTGTTGCAGCACGCTGCTCAGCACCACCACGAAGGCCAGCAGCCACACGCCATGCAGAATCGCCGAAGCCCGCGTCTGCGCCCCCGCCTGGACGTTGGCCGAGCTGCGCACGATCACGCCGGTCATCGGCAGGGCGCCGAGGATGCCGCAGAGCATGTTGCCGATGCCCTGAGCCGACAGCTCGCGGTCGAAATCCGAACGCTGCCCGCTGTGCATGCGGTCTACGGCAGCGGCAGACAGCAAGGTCTCGGCACTGGCGATGAAGGCCAGCGCGAACGCGGCCACCAGCAGGGACGGGTCGGCCAGTTTGAGCAGGTCATCGAAGCGCAGCCAATCGATCGCTTCGGACAGGTCCGCCGGCACCACCACACGGTTGACCGGCAGCGCCAGCCACAGGCTGATGCCGGTCATCGCCGCCACACCCAACAAGGCGCCCGGTACGAAGCGCAAGCGCTGCGGCCGCCAGCGCTCCCAGCCCCACATCAGGGCGATGGTGCCCAGGCCCAGCAGCCCGGCTTGCCAGCCGGCATCGGGGCTTTCGAGCGGCAGCGCCGCCATGACCGTAGCGGGAAAGCCCATCAGGTTTTCCAGCCCCGAGGGCTGCGGCGAGGCATCGAACATCACATGCACCTGCGACAGCACAATCAGCACGCCGATACCGGCCAGCATGCCGTACACCACCGCCGGGGCCGTGACGCGGAACCAGCAGCCCAGACGAAAACGTCCGGCCAGCAGTTGCAGCACGCCGGCCAGCAGCAGGATCGGCCCGAGCATCGCCATGCCGTGCTGGCGCACCAGCTCGAAGACCAGCACCGCCAAGCCTGCGGCAGGGCCGCTGACCTGCAACGGCGAGCCGGCGAGAAAGCCCACCACCAACCCACCGATGATGCCGGTGATCAGGCCCTTGGCCGGCGGCATGCCCGAGGCAATGGCAATGCCCATGCACAACGGCAAGGCCACCAGAAAGACCACGACCGAAGCCAGTAACTCACGCGGCAGCGCCGCTTTCATCTGTGTGACGTTCACCATGACGCTCCTTTCTCAATGTCTCGGCCATTCCGCTGGCCGATAGCACGCAAATCCCTGAATGGCGCGCAGGCGCTAGCCGCCAGGGGAAAGTCCGGCAGCACAGACAGGGCATTTCAGGGGAAGGCTAATGACCGCGCCGCACCCGGTGGGTGCAGGCGGCTATCCAGGCATTTGCAGGTGACAGGGTCGCTTAGTAGCGGCCTCTCGGCGTTGCGCAGGGAATCGAGTCGCCTTCGGTCAGCGGCAGGAAGCAGTCGCCGGCAGCGTCGTAAGCCTCGATCTGGCTGGTCTCGATGTCGTAGATCCAGCCATGGATGTGCAGCTGGCCGGCGGCCAGACGCGACGCCACCGATGGATGCGTGCGCAGGTGATGCAGCTGGGCGATGACGTTTTCGCGGGTCAGCAGTTGCATGCTTTCGTGCTCGGTGCCGCAGGAGCAGTTGTCTTCGACCACGGTGCGCGCCACTTCGGCGTGGCGCAGCCAGGCAGAGACCGTCGGCATCTTGGCCAGCGACTGCGGGTTGAGCACCGCCCGCATGGCGCCGCAATCGGAATGGCCGCAAATGATGATGTGGTGCACGCCCAGGGCCATGACCGCGTACTCGATGGCGCTGGAAACACCGCCGTTCATCTGCCCGTACGGCGGCACGACGTTACCGACGTTACGGGTCACGAACAGGTCGCCCGGCGAGCTCTGGGTGATCAACTCAGGGACGATGCGCGAGTCGGCACAGGTGATGAACATCGCCCGTGGCTTCTGCGCGGTGGCCAGTTTCTTGAACAGCGCTTGCTGCTCGGGGAAGACTTCGGTGTGAAACCGCAGAAAGCCATCGACGATGTGCTTCATCGCGCTCTCAGCGCTCTCTGCGGGTGCAGCCGGTACGGCCTTGGTAGGGTCCTTGACGGGCATGATTCATCCTCTTGGCGGTAGTGGCTACGGTCCATGTTACCGATGAAAGATCAGGGCTATGCGGGGATTTAGATGACACGCACAGGTAATTAATCACAGCCGGTGTGGAGTGATTTCCTACGCTATAGAGGAAAACTTAACTGAAGCTTAATTACGAGTGGCCTAGAACGGGCGTTCTAGAGCGCTTTGGCGGGAATTGGATAATAGCAAAAAAACATCAGATGCCTAGGGACATTAGTAGAATTATTGGTTATGAATAGTGTGCCTGTGGGAACCACTTCTTTATTCCTTTAAAACAACCTCATTTGCTCCCCCGGCGGTGCAAACGCCGTGCAGTCGAGCGCCAGCGCATCACGCCCGGCAAACCCCAACTGCCGCGAGGCCTTGCGAAAGCGTTGCTCCAGCAACTCGGCAAAGACTCCTTCGCCACGCATCTGTGATCCAAAGCGGCTGTCATACAGCTCGCCCCCCCGGCTCTGGCGGATCAGGCTGAGGACATGGCTGGCGCGCTGCGGGTAATGGTCCTGCAACCACTGCTCGAACAACGGCGCCACCTCCAACGGCAGGCGCAGCATCATGTAGGCCGCACTCTGCGCGCCAGCATCCCGGGCAGCCTCCAGCAGATGCTCCAGTTCGCTGTCGTTGATCATCGGAATCATCGGTGAGCAGAGCACCCCCACCGGCACGCCCGCCTCGCGCAACACGCGAATCGCTCGAAGCCTTGCCGTCGGCGCGGCGGCGCGGGGTTCCAGCACGCGCTTGAGGCCATCGTCCAGCGTGGTGAGGCTGATCATCACCCGTACCAGGCGTAGGCGGGCCAGCTCGGTCAGCAGGTCGAGGTCGCGCAGCACCAGCGAGCCCTTGGTGACGATGGTCACCGGGTGGCGAAAGCGCAGGAGCACGTCCAGCAGACGGCGGCTGAGCTGGTGCTCGCGCTCGATGGGCTGATAGGGATCGGTATTGGCGCCCAGGTTGATGGGTGCGCACACGTAGCCCGGTTTGCTCAGTTGCTGTTCGAGCACCTCGGCAGCGTTGGTCTTGGCGATCAGCTTGGTCTCGAAGTCGAGCCCCGGGGAAAGGTCCCAATAAGCGTGGCTGGGGCGGGCATAGCAGTAGATACAGCCGTGCTCGCAACCGCGGTAAGGGTTGATGGAGCGGTCGAACGGCAAGTCGGGGGAGGTGTTGCGGGCAATGATGGTCTTGGCCCGTTCGATGCGCACTTCGGTGCCCTGGGTCACCGGCACTTCCTGGTGCCAGCCGTCGTCCAGCGCCACGGACTGGCTGGGAGCGAAGCGGTTATGCGGATTGTGGGCCGTACCACGGCCCTTCTGGGGTGCTGGGGGGATCATGGCGACCTCTAAGCTGTATGTGCATACAGTATCGCCTCTTGTTCGATCCCTCCAGCACCTCTGATCAGCGGCACCCTCTTTGTGTGTCGCGCTGTGTGGGGACTGCAGACCGTCCAGGGTCGAGCGCCGCGCCTTCAGGGCCGGCCAGCCGAGCAGGCGCACTGCCTCAGGCCGGTGATGGCGCTGTGCGATCGAACCTGCTCGGGTCGCTGCTAGCCCTGACCGAGCGGCGCCAGCCCGTGCCAGCTCAGAAAGGCATCGGCGCTCGGCTCACGCCCGAGGAATGCGCGTAGCCCCTCATGCAGCGGCTGGGCAGCGCCGGGTTCGAGCAGCGCGATGTGCAGCGCCTTGCCCGTCGCACGGTCGAGCAGCCCCTTGGCCTGGAAACGCGAGAACAGGTCGAAGGCATGGACGTCCGACCAGACATAGGCGTAGTAGCCCGCGTCGTAGTAACCCAGCAGATGATCGAAGCTGTGCGCGGGGTGCTCGTACGCCTCCAGCGGCCAGTAGCCACAGCGACTGCGCGCGGCCTCCAGGCGTGCGCGCAGGCTTCTGCCGTCATGCGGGGAGGTGTGCAGGTCGAGGTCGAACAGGGCCAGAGACAGGTCTTCGGCGGCCTTGTCGAGTTCAGCCAGGCGCAGACTTTCCAGCAACCCGGCCACCTGCGCATGCTGCAACCGGGTGCCGTGCAGGTAATGGGCCGACAGGCCTGCCAGGTAAGGGGCATCCCATACCCAGCGCTCGAGCAGCTTGCTGAACACCTCCACGCCGTCGGCGCCCAGGGTCGTGATGTTCGAGTTGACGTGGTTGGTGGTGCGCACCAGCAGGTGATGCAGCGCGTGGCCGAACTCATGGAACAGCTTGCGCATGGCCAGATGATCGAGCAATGGCTCGATGCCTTCAGGGGGTTGCGCAATATCGCTGAACACCAGCGCCACGGCGGGATGGAACAGCCCTTCGGCATCGACCCGGCGGTTGTGTGCGTAACGGGTTTCCACCAGGTCCGGCTGTTTGCCGGGGTATTGCACAAGGTCCAGGTACAGGTAGCCGACATGGGCATGGTCGAGCCATACCTCGAATGCCTGCACGCCCTCCTGCCAGACCGGGAGCGGCGCCGCAGGGCGCAGCAGTTCAAGGCCGAACAAGCGCCTTGCCAGCGTCAGCAAGGCATCGATCACATTGCTCAGCGGGAAGTGTTCCCGGAAGACCTCCATGCCCAGCAGATTGGCCGCATGGCGCGCCTGCGCCTGAACGTAGCACCGGTCCCAGGGCTGCAGAGGCTCCAAGCCCGACGCCGCAGCGTGACGTTCCACGGTTGCCCGGTGCGCGATCATCAGCGGCTGCATGCGCTCGGCCAGCGCGTGCAGAAAGCCCAGCACTTCATCCAGCGAACCTGCGCTCTTGGCCTTCAGGCTCAAGGACGGATGATCGGCAAAGCCCAGCAGCCGCGCGCGCTGGTCGCGGGCGTCGGCCAGCGCCAGTAGCAGCTCGCCGTTGTCCAACTGCCCGGCACTGCCCACACCGCGTTGATGATGACGGCGATAGACCGTTTCGCGCAGGCCACGGTGGGCCGCCTGGTCGAGGATGGTCTGAGTGGCCGTGTGGTCGGTGCCGATCAGCCAGCCTGGGGCTTGTGCCTGCCGGGCCTGTGCGGCCAGCTCATCGATCACCCGCGGCGGCAAGCCCACGAGCAGCGAAGGGTCGGTGACCGGTGTGGGGTCCAGTTGCAGGTTGTCGGCGAATTGCCCGGCCAAGGCGAACAGCCGCGTTTGCAGACTGGCCAGGGTGAGCTTGGCCGAGGCATCGAGGCCGGCGCCGTGCAGCATGAAGGCGTCGCGGTACCAGCGCAGCGTGGCCCGCTCGTGGGCGTCCAGGCTCTGCCCGTGGGGGCTGTCTGCCAGTTGTTGGTACAACGCCTGCAACTGCGTATCGGCGAGTTTTTCATCGAAGCGGCCGAGCAGCTGCCCGTAGCTCTGGTGAACCAGCGTGAACCATTCTTCACCGCGACAGACCAGTGGAGACAACGCGATAAGCACGCCCATCAGTTGCGCGTCGAGGCCATCGACGGCCAGCACCAGGTCATCCCAGGTGGGCAGATGGCGTTGGCTCTGGATGAGCCGGGCGATGCCGTCACGGTGGGCCGTGAGTACGTGCTCGAAGGCCTCACGAGCGTTTTCCAGTGTGACCTGCGGGTAGTCGACCGGAACCGCACTGGGGTGCAGAAGGGGGTTAGGGTGCATGAAACGCTCCATTGCGCTGTTGGATAAGCGCCGGAGCATGCGGGGAGGGCTGGCGGCGGATGCGTTGACTATCTGCCGCCCAGGCCTGAGCGCCGTCGTGCCGCCCGCAAGGGCGGCACAGGGCACTTACTCTGTGGGTTTCTTCAGCTTGGGATTGGGGAAGAACTGCACGGGCTGTACCACTTGCACCGGTACGGCCTTGGGCGCGAGGTGATTGACCCGCGTGCCCAGCTCCTTGGGCACCGACAGGCCTTGCTCATTGAGCGTGTCGCTGAAGCCGCAGGCCACGCACTCGCGGTGCGGGGTGCCGTCTTCGTTCCACATCATCAGCTTGTCCGGCTCGCTGCACGCCGGGCAGACCGCCCCGGCGATGAAGCGCTTCTTGGTCTTCATGACAGCCACCTCGCTCATGCCGCCGCAGCGTCGCTGAGGCCGCAGTGACGCAGCAGGGCATCGATGGACGGCTCGCGCCCACGGAAGTCGACGAACAGCACCATCGGCGCCAACGAGCCGCCACGCGCCAGAATCGCTTCTCGGAAGGCACGCCCCGTCTCGGCATTGAGCACGCCGTCTTCCTCGAAACGCGAGAACGCGTCGGCCGACAGCACTTCGGCCCATTTGTAACTGTAGTAACCGGCCGCGTAACCGCCCGCGAAGATGTGCGCGAAGCTGTTGGGGAAGCGGTTGTAGGCCGGTGGACGCATCACCGTGACTTCGTCGCGCACGCCTTCGAGCACCTGCAGCGCATTGCGACCATCGCCATGGGTGGCGTGCAGCTCGAAGTCGAACAGCGAGAACTCCAGCTGGCGCACCATCATCATGCCGGACTGGAAATTCTTCGCCGCGAGCATCTTGTCGAGCAGGTCCTGCGGCAGCGCGGCCTGGGTCTGGTAATGACCGGACATGAGCGCCAGGCCTTCGGGTTCCCAGCACCAGTTCTCCATGAACTGGCTTGGCAGCTCGACGGCATCCCAGGCCACGCCGTTGATGCCGGAGACACCGGCATGCTCGATGCGGGTCAGCAGGTGGTGCAGGCCGTGGCCGAACTCGTGGAACAGCGTGGTGACTTCGTCGTGGGTCAGCAGCGCGGGCTTGCCGGCTTCGGCCGGGGTGAAGTTGCACACCAGGTTGGCCACCGGGCTCTGCAGCTCGCCGGCGGCGGTGCGGCGACGGTCGCGGGCGCCGTCCATCCAGGCGCCGCCGCGCTTGTTGGCGCGGGCGTAGAGGTCGAAGAAGAAGCGGCCGACGTGCTGGCCGTTTTCCTTGATCTCGAACAGGCGCACGTCCGGGTGCCAGCCGTCGAAGCCTTCGAGCTCGGCAATCTCGATGCCGTACAGACGCTGCACGATGGCGAACAGGCCGGTCAGCACGGTGTCGATCGGGAAGTAGGCGCGCAGCGCTTCCTGGGACACGCTGTAGCGTTGCTCGCGCAGTTTTTCGCCGTAGTAGCCGACGTCCCAGCTGCTCAGTTCCGCGCAGCCCTGTTCGGCGGCATAGGCCTTGAGCTGAGCCAGGTCCTGGGCGGCAAAGGGCTTGCTGCGCTTGGCCAGGTCGCGCAGGAAGCTCAGCACCTGGTCGCTGCTCTCGGCCATCTTGGTGGCCAGGCTGAGTTCTGCGTAGTTCGGGTAGCCCAGCAGCTGCGCCAGTTCCTGGCGCAGGTCGAGGATGTACTGCATCACCGGGCCGTTGTCGAACTGGCCGGCGTTCGGGCCTTGGTCCGATGCACGGGTGCAGTAGGCGGCGTACAGCTCTTCACGCAAGGCGCGGTCGCTGGCGTAGGTCATGACCGCGTAGTAGCTGGGGAATTCGAGGGTGATCAGCCAGCCGTCGAGGTCTTTGGCCTGGGCGGCGGCGGCCATCTGCGCCTTGGCCGAATCCGGCAGGCCGGTCAGCAGGGCTTCGTCGGTGACGTGCTTGCTCCAGGCCTGGGTAGCATCGAGCAGTTGGTTGGAAAAGCGGCTGCCCAGCTCGCTGAGGCTGCTCTGCACCTGGCCGTAGCGCTGCTGCTGTTCGGCCGGCAGGTCGATACCCGACAGGCGGAAATCGCGCAGGGCCTGTTCCAGGATGGTTTTCTGCGCCTGGTCGAAGCCGGCGGCTTCAGGGCTATTGGCCAGGGTCTGGTAGGCCTCGAACAGGGCGCGGTTCTGCCCCAGCTCGGTGGAGTAGGCGCTCAATGCTGGCAGGCATGCCTCATAGGCTTCGCGCAGCTCGCTGCTGTTGCACACGGCGTTGAGGTGGCTGACCGGGCTCCAGGCCGCGCCCAGGCGGGCATTGAGCTCGTCCATGGCGAGGACCAGTCCGGCCCAGGTCGGCTGCTGGGCCTGGGTTTCGAGGAGGCGGGCGATGGCAGCGCGGTTGTCGGCCAGGATCTGCTCGACCGCTGGCAGCACGTGCTCTGCGCGGATCAACGAGAAGGGCGGCAGGTCATAGGACTGCAGAAGCGGGTTGGTCGCACTCACGGTTTGGCACCTTGGCAGAAGAAACACTGGCCCATCTTAATTACAATCGACGCCGACCGCAGCAAGCAGCCTGCCTATGAGTCTGCAAGAGAGGCACTATTTCCATGGCCATTCGCTCATTTTCCCAGCACACACCCCGCTTGGGCGCTCGCGCGTTCGTCGACCGCTCGGCGGTCGTCATCGGTGACGTCGAGATCGGCGAAGACAGCTCGGTGTGGCCGCTCACCGTGATCCGCGGCGACATGCACCGCATCCGCATCGGCGCGCGCACCAGCGTGCAGGACGCCAGCGTGCTGCACATCACCCACGCCGGCCCTTTCAACCCCGATGGCTTTGCTCTGCTGATCGGCGATGACGTGACCATCGGTCACAAGGTCATGCTGCACGGCTGCACCCTGGGCAGCCGTATTCTGGTGGGCATGGGCAGCACCGTGATGGACGGCGCGGTGGTCGAAGACGAGGTGATCATCGGCGCCGGCAGCCTGGTGCCACCGGGCAGACGCCTGGCCAGCGGCTTCCTCTACGTGGGCAGCCCGGCCAAGGCCAGTCGCCCGTTGACCGACAAGGAACGGGCCTTCTTCACCTACACCGCCGGCAACTACGTCAAGCTCAAGGACCAGCACCTGGCCGAAGGCTTCGACCGGCCCGAGTGACGCTTCGCGTCAACGCACTCACTGATTGGACACGCCCCCCATGCACCAGCAAAACATTCTGTTCGACCTCGACGGCACGCTCACCGACCCCCGCCTGGGCATCACCCGCTCGATCCAGTACGCATTGGCCAAGCTGGGCATCGACGAGCCGGACCTGGCGCGCCTGGAACACTTCATCGGCCCGCCACTGCTGCAAGCGTTCATGCTCAATTACGGCTTCGACGAAGCCAGGGCCTGGGAGGCGGTGAATTTCTACCGCGAGCGCTTCCGCGTCACCGGCCTGTACGAAAACCAGGTCTACGCCGGCGTTCCGCAGCTGCTGTCAGCGCTGGGCGAGCAGGGCCGCACGCTGTACATCGCCACCTCCAAGCCCTGGGAGTTCGCCCGTGAGATCGCTCGGCACTTCGCCTTCGATCAGCACTTCAAGGTGATCTACGGCAGCGAACTCGATGGTACCCGTACCAACAAGGTCGAGCTGATCCGCCACCTGCTCGATGAGGAAGGCCTGGACCCCGCACACACCCTGATGATCGGCGACCGCGAGCACGACCTCATCGGCGCACGCAGCAACGGCCTGCAAGCGGTTGCAGTGGGGTATGGGTTCGGCACCCCTGAAGAGCTGCAGGCCCAAGCGCCGGCCTTCCATTTCGAGACCCTGGCTGAGCTGCACCAGGCCTTCGTCAGCCGCTGACGGCCTCGCGCGGTGGGGCGAGCTGCTGCAGCTGCGCCGTACGCGCCGCCGCCGGTAGACGCCCCAGTTCGGCGACGCGCTGGTGAAAGCGTTGCCAGTCGCCACCGACCTGCTGAAACAACGCGGAAAAGGCCGGCACCCACTGATCGTAAAGGCCGAAGGGCAGCAGCTTGGCGTTGTTCAGGGGGCCGTAGATCCAGGCATCGTATCGGCCGTCGCCGTGCCATTGGCCATCGCGCAGCTGTCGATAGTCGGCGCGCAAGCGCGCGAACTCAGCCTGTTTGGCCGCACGTTTGGCGGCGTCATCACGCGGGCTCTGGTAGATCGCTTCGAGCCGCGCGCGGCTGCGCAGCACCAGGTGAATGAACTGCTCGCGCTGGCGCACACCCTCGTCACTGGCGGCCTTCAGCCCGCGCACCGCACGCCACTGGCGGGTGCCTTCCCGCTCGACGAAGGTGGCGTAGGACTCGTTGAACGCGGTGTCGTCCTGCACATACACCTGCTGGTGCGACAGCTCGTGGAAGATCAGCGTGGCCAGGCGCTCATCGCCCCAGCCGAGCATCGATGACAGGATCGGGTCATCGAACCAGCCCAAGGTCGAATAGGCCTCCACACCGCCGACATAAACGTCCGACCCGTCCTGGCGCAGCAGCGCCGCCGCACCACGGGCGGCGCCCTGGCGGTAGTAACCGCGATAGGCCACGCACCCGGCAATGGGAAAGCAGTGGGTGATCGGCTGCAATGACAGCTCGGGCGTAGCAAACACGTTCCACACCACGAACGGTCGACCCAGGTCGGCGTACACCCGATAGCTCTGGTTGTCGGGCAAGTGCAGGTGCTGGCTGGCAAAAACGCGGGCGGCTTGTGCACGTTGCAGGTGCTGGCGCAGGGCAGGGCGGGTGTGTGCATCATCCACCACGCTGGCCACCGGCTGCCGGGCGCGCAGCAGCTGCCATTGGCCTTCGGCCAGTTGGCCGTAGTAGCTCAAGGGGGTGCAACCGCTCAGCAGAAGCGCAGCGCAAGCGGGAACAAAGCGCCTGAAAATGCAGTCCAGAGCCCCGCGGCCTGAGCGCTCGAACAGAAATAATCGAAGCTTCAACGGTGTCGATCTCGCTCAATGGCCAATGCATCCAAGCCTATCTTGCCCCGGGGGAGCTTTGCCATGCGTACGCTGGTTACCGTCAGCAGCCTGTTGCTGCTATCTGCGTGTTCCACACTGCCCGATCCTGATCCGCAACAGGCCTGGATCGATCTGGCGCCCCATGCAGACACCTCGCTCGATGCCGTGCAGGTGGATGAGCGCGACTGGTCCGACACGCGCTATTTCGAGGTGCCACCGGGCAAGCATGAGCTGACGGTGCGTTACCAGTTTGCCGTGGCACCCAGCAACATCGGCGCTGTCGATGCGCCGTTGCAGCGTGATTGCCAGCTCAATGTGTCCTTCAAGGATTTCAACGCCGGTGAGCGTTATCGTCTGCAAGCGGGCAACACGGGCTTTCATCCGTGGATCAAGCTCTACGACGAGCGCCAGAAGCTGATCGGCCAAGGTTTGCCGGCCGGTTGCCAACGCACGTGATACGCACGGTTTGGCGCTATGCTGCAATCGTGACCCCCTGAGGAGATTGACCATGCGCCAGCCCATGATGCTGCTCGCCTTCACCGTACTGGGAGGGTGCGCCAGCCCGCTGCCGCCCGTCGATCCGAAACAGGCATGGGTGGACCTCTACACCATCACCCCCGGCCGCCTGCTGATGGCCGATCGCCTCGACGGCGAGCGCCTGAACGATGGCCGTTATTTTCAGGTGAGCCCAGGCAAGCACGAACTCGTGGTGCGTTTCGACTATGAGGTGTACTCAGGCGGGATCTCCACCAATCCCACCGACCGCACCTGCTACCTGACCGTGCGCTTCAATCAGTTCAAGGCCGGTGAACGCTACCGCCTCGAGGCCCGCGCGCCGGCCATGCAGCCGCGTATCTACCTGTACGACGCGCAGCGCACTGTGCTGGTCGACGAGCCCAGTCGCATCTTTTGCGTGCCATGAATGAATAAAGATGCCCGGCACCGGGAACGGTGCCGGGCGGGTCGATCAGGCGTTACTGATCGTTCTTCTGGTAAATGATCTTGCGCGTCTGATTGTCACAGCTACCTACCACCATGTTGGGGTCGGACACTTCGCTGTTGGGGACAATTTCCAAGGTGTAAGACGTCACGCCGCTGGCCTGGATCTTGGCCTCGATCTCGGCCTTGAGCTCTTCGCACGGCTTGGGCGCCGCCACAGCGACGGTTGCCATCAGGGATGCCAGCACAGCGATTGCGAGGCGAATCATGGAACGGCTCCGGTAGTGGCAGGCGAGCTGCCGATACGCAATAGACTACAGCAAGCCGTTCCAGTTGCCGCGATCAGGAGACCAGGGTGGCGTCCAGGGTGATCTTGGCGTTCAACACTTTCGACACTGGGCAGCCTTCCTTCGCCTTGTTGGCGATCTCTTTGAACTGCGCTTCAGTCGCGCCGGGCACCTTGGCTTGCAAGGTGAGATGGATCGCGGTGATGGCAAAGCCGCCGTCCTGTTTTTCCAAGGTCACTTCGGCCTTGGTGTCGATGCGCTCCGGCGTCAGCTGGGATTCACCCAGCATCATCGACAGGGCCATCGAGAAGCAGCCGGCATGCGCCGCGCCGATCAACTCTTCAGGGTTGGTACCTGCCTGGCCTTCGAAGCGGGTGTTGAAGCCATAGGGGTTGTGCTTCAGCGCGCCGCTTTCAGTGGACAGCTGACCCTTGCCTTCTTTGACACTGCCTTCCCAAATCGCCGATGCAGTCTTCTTGATGCTCATGATGCCTCCTGGATAGTGTGAAGTACTGAAAATCAGAGGACACCCCTGACAGCAAGTTCAGACCAATCCCTGCCCCGGCATTGAATCGACCGATTCTGCCCATACTGAGTCATAAGGGCATCGGCCCTTTACGCAAGACGCCTGCCCAAGCGCAGGTTTTTTCCGTACAGGGCCCAGGCCAACCATTTTCAGCGGAGACTCCCATGACGGCTTTGTCCGACTTCAAGTATTCAGTGCTCGACCTGGTGCCCGTGCGCCAGGACGCCGGGCCCGCACAGTCGCTGCACAATTCGCTCGACCTCGCCCAACACGCCGAACGCCTGGGTTACAACCGCTTCTGGGTGGCCGAGCACCACAACATGGATGGCATCGCCAGTTCCGCCACGGCGGTGCTGATTGGCTACCTGGCCGGTGGCACCTCGAGCATCCGCGTGGGCTCGGGTGGGGTCATGCTGCCCAACCATGCGCCGCTGGTCATCGCCGAGCAGTTCGGCACCCTGGCCAGCTTGTACCCAGGCCGTATCGACCTGGGCTTGGGCCGTGCGCCGGGGTCTGACCAGATGACCGCCCGCGCCTTGCGCCGGGAACGCTCCGGCAGCGCGGATGATTTCCCCGAAGACGTGGAAGAGCTGTCGCGCTACCTTGGCCCACGCACCGATGATCAAAAAGTGATCGCCGTGCCGGGGTATGACACCGATGTGCCGCTGTGGCTGCTCGGCTCAAGCCTGTACAGCGCGCAATTGGCCGGCATGCGCGGGCTGCCTTACGCCTTCGCCTCGCATTTCGCCCCGCGCTACCTGCATGAAGCGATCCGCACCTACCGCAACCACTTCAAGCCCTCGACGGTGCTGGACAAGCCCTACGTCATGCTCGGTGTGCCGATGGTGGTGGCCGACACCGACGAGCACGCCGAGTACCTGGCAACCTCGGTGTACCAGCGGATTCTGGCGCTGATGCGTGGGCAGAGCCTGGTGCAGCGCCCACCGGTCGAGCGCATGGACGGCCTGTGGTTGCCCCATGAGCGCGAAGCGGTCAGCAGTTTCCTCGGCCTGGCGATGATCGGCAGCCCGCAGAAGGTCAAGGCGAAGGTGGACGTGTTACTGGAACAGACCGGCGCAGATGAGCTCATCTTTACCTGTGATCTGTATGAGCACGCCGACCGGTTGCGCTCGTACGAACTGTTGGCGCAAGCGCTCAAGCAAGGCTGATGCCCAAGGTGCGTGGCCTGGCGGCCACGCCTTGGCAGCAGGGTGAATCCACGATTCAATCGCGACGGTAGACGATTTCCTTGGTTCCACCTTCACAACTACCGATGACCTTGCCTTCGGGCGTGCCCTTGTCGACCACATCCAGGGTGTAGTTCTGCACCCCTTTGGCATCGAGCTTGGCGGCGATTTCCGCCTTGAGGTCTTCGCACGGTTTACCGGCTGCCAGAGCACCGGTCGCCAACATCATCAGGCCAGAGGCCACTAGCCACTTCTTCATCGACTGCTTTCCTTGTACAGATGAAAATCGGATTACAACGGTAAACGCGGTTGCATGAACGGCGCTCCAGTACAGCAGGCGCAGCTTTCAAACATAGCGCACACCGCCACGATCGCGGGAGCGAGCTGCGGGCGAGGGGCCGCAAAAACGACCCCCCGCTAACCGCCCGCCCACTCCTACGCAAAGGCCTTCGATACCGCACTGCAACCCGTCACCGCTCGACATCAGGGCGGCGGGCGGCAGTGCTTACAGGCGAGCGAATGTGCTCAGCTCTGAACGATCTTGAAGCCGACTTTCAAGGTGACCTGGAAATGGCCGACCTTGTTGTCTTCGATGTGGCCACGGGTTTCCGTCACCTCGAACCATTCCATGTTCTTCAGGCTGCTGCTGGCCTCTGCCAGAGCATTGTTGATCGCGTCTTCGATGCTGGTGCGCGAAGATCCGACCAATTCGACTTTCTTGTAAGTGTGATGATCACTCATGAACATGCTCCTTGGATGGCTTGACGATGCCTGGCGATGCAGGCCTGGTCTTCCTGCGAGCCGTTTCGGAGGGAAAAAGTTCGATTGCACTTTCACGCCGCCCCGCAGTCGCATTCCGTACATCCCATACCCCTGCTAAGGAGCAACACCATGGCTCGTAACTCACTGCGCAAGACGTCGCTGGAAAGCATGGAAGCCGAGATCGAAAGCCTGCTCAGCACTCTGGAAACCCTCAAGCACGACGCGACCGAAGAGTCGCACAAGACCATCAAGGCCATTCGTGGCAACGCCGAAAACGCCCTGCGTCACTCCCGTGGCCTGATCAGCGATGCCTACGAAGAAGTGAAGACCCGCACCAAGGAAACCGGCATCGCTGCCCGCGATTACGCTCAAGAGCGCCCACTGGCCACCGCTGGCGTTGCCATTGGCGCCCTGGGCCTGCTGGCTGCCTGGCTGATCTGCCGCCGCGACTGATCGAGCTGGCGCTCAACTGAGCTGGCGCTGCAACTCGCAGCGCAGCCATTGCGCCAGTTGCTCGGCGCGCCCGTCTGCGGCGCGCCGCGGCACCCACAGTGCCAGGGCGGCCTTCGTCGGGGTGAAGCCCCACGGTGCAGCCAGCCTTCCTGCCCGGATGTCATCGGCCACCAACGGCTCCGGCGCAATCGCCACACCCAATCCCGCCACTGCCGCCTCCAACAGGTAATACAGATGTTCGAACGCCTGGCCCAGTTGCAGCTGCGCGGCCGCCAGCCCCTGTTCCTGCGCCCAGTTCGGCCACGCCTGCGGCCTTGAAGTGGTGTGCAACAACGCCTGATCGAGCAAAGCCGCTGCCGGCGCGTCATGCAGCCGCACAAAGCCGTTGAAATGCGGGCTCACCACCGGGCCAATGCGTTCTTCGAGCAGCACGTGCACGTGCATGTCGGCCGGCCATGGCGGTTCGGCATAGACCAGCAGCGCGTCCAGGCCGGGTCGGCGCGGGTCCAGGTCACCCTCACCGGCAGACAGATGCAAGCGCAGCGCTGGCAGGTCGGCCCTCAACCGACCCAGGCGCGGGATGAACCAGCGCGCCAGCAAACTCCCCGAGCACCCCAGCACAAACGGTGCTTCGCGCCCGTCGCGACCCAGTTGCGTGCATACACTGCGCAGTCGGTCGAACGCCTCGCTGCTGGCATCGCGCAGCCGCAGCCCTTCATCTGTGAGTTTGATGCCGCGTCCATCTTTCACGAACAAGGCGACGCCCAAGTGCGTTTCCAGCACCTTGATCTGCCGGCTCACGGCGCCGTGGGTGACATGCAGCGCTTCGGCCGCCTGGCTGACGCTATTGAGCCGGGCGGTCACCTCAAAGGCACGCAACGCATTCAGGGGAGGCAGTTCATCGCGCATGGATTTGTGAGTTTTCCTGACAGGTTGCCGCAATCTTATCGGTTTTCAGCCGGGGCTGGCGTGGGTAGAGTAAAGCCCATCACTCATTCATTACGCCCTGGAGCCTCCATGACCCAGACTCAATACCGCGCCGGCCCTGATGCCAACGGCCTGTTCGGCGCGTTCGGTGGCCGCTACGTGGCTGAAACCCTGATGCCGCTGGTGCTCGACCTTGCCCGCGAATACGAGGCCGCCAAGGCCGATCCGGCGTTTCTCGAAGAGCTGGCGTACTTCCAGCGCGACTACATCGGCCGCCCCAACCCGCTGTACTTCGCTGAGCGCCTGACCGAGCACTGCGGCGGCGCCAAGATCTACTTCAAGCGCGAAGAGCTCAACCATACCGGCGCGCACAAGGTGAACAACTGCATCGGCCAGGTGCTGCTGGCCCGCCGCATGGGCAAAAAGCGCCTGATCGCCGAAACCGGCGCTGGCATGCACGGTGTGGCCACCGCCACCGTCGCCGCGCGTTTTGGCATTCCTTGCGTGATCTACATGGGCGCCACCGACATCGAGCGCCAGCAGGCCAACGTGTTCCGCATGAAATTGCTGGGCGCCGAAATCGTGCCAGTGACTGCCGGCACCGGCACCCTCAAAGACGCCATGAACGAGGCCCTGCGCGACTGGGTCACCAACGTCGAAGACACTTTCTACCTGATCGGCACCGTCGCCGGCCCGCACCCATACCCCGCCATGGTGCGTGACTTCCAGTCGATCATCGGCAAGGAAACCCGCGCCCAGATGCAGGAAAAGGAAGGCCGCGTGCCTGACAGCCTGGTCGCCTGCGTAGGCGGTGGCTCCAACGCCATGGGCCTGTTCCATGAATTTCTCGACGATGCCAGCGTGCAGATCATCGGCGTTGAAGCCGGTGGCCATGGCGTGAGCACCGACAAGCACGCTGCCAGCCTCAACGGCGGGGTGCCGGGCGTACTGCACGGTAACCGTACCTACCTGCTGCAGGACGACGACGGCCAGATCACCGACGCCCACTCGATCTCCGCAGGCCTGGACTATCCCGGCATCGGCCCGGAGCACGCCTTCCTGCACGAAGTGAAGCGCGTGGAATACGTCAGCATCACCGATGACGAGGCGCTCGACGCCTTCCACGCCAGCTGCCGCCTGGAGGGCATCATTCCCGCCCTGGAAACCGCCCACGCCCTGGCCGAAGCCATGCGCCGCGCGCCCACCCTGCCCAAGGATCACCTGATGGTGGTGTGCTTGTCCGGGCGCGGTGACAAAGACATGCAGACCGTGATGAACCACATGGCCGACCAGGAGAAGCAGGCATGAGCCGTCTTGAGCAACGTTTCGCCGACCTGAAAGCCGAAGGCCGCGCAGCGCTGGTGACCTTCGTCACCGCCGGTGACCCCGGTTATGACGCCTCCCTGGCGATCCTCAAAGGCCTGCCGGACGCCGGTGCCGATGTGATCGAGCTGGGCATGCCGTTCACCGATCCGATGGCCGACGGCGTGGCGATTCAGCTCGCCACCCTGCGCGCCCTGGAGGCTGGCCAGAACCTCGCGAAAACCCTGCAGATGGTGCGCGAGTTCCGCACCGGCAACCAGACCACGCCGATCGTGCTGATGGGCTACTACAACCCTATCCACCGTTTCGGCGTGGAGCGTTTCGTGGCCGATGCCAAAGAGGCCGGCGTCGACGGCCTGATCATCGTCGACCTGCCGCCCGAGCATGATGGCGAGCTGGCCACCCCGGCCCAGGCCGCTGGCATCGACTTCATCCGCCTGACCACCCCGACCACTGACGATGCCCGTCTGCCGCGCGTCCTGGAGCGCAGCTCGGGCTTCGTCTATTACGTGTCGGTTGCCGGTGTCACCGGCGCCGGTTCGGCCACCAGCGAGCATGTCGAAAGCGCTGTGGCGCGCCTGCGCCGGCACACCGACCTGCCGATCAGCGTGGGCTTCGGCATCCGCACACCCGAGCAAGCCGCGGCCATCGCCAGGCTCGCCGACGGTGTGGTGGTGGGGTCGGCGTTGGTCGACAAGATCGCCCAGGCCGAAACCCCGGGCCAGGCGATCGATGATGTGCTGAGCTTGTGCTCGGCCTTGGCAAAGGGTGTGCGCAACGCACGCTGACACATTGCCCAGGCCGGCGACCGCTGCTCGGTGACCGGCCTGGGCTTCACCGCCCAGGCTGCAACGGTCGAGCCGAGCCAGTTCCCGCTCAAGCCTGCAGCGTTCGACCACTACCTGCCGATGTGCCGTAGCAAGCCGCTACCCGCAGCGCCCTCTACCTGCCTTCGTACCTCAGTGCCGACCGGCGCGGTTCAGGCTTGGAACATGGCCAGGTTCAATGGCCTGACGGCGCCCATCCAGATCGCATGGTCGCGGTGATCGGCCAGCTCATCACCGGTTACCGGGTGCAGGAACACCACCAGGCCGTTGCGGTACAGCGCCAGCCACGGCAGCACCACGCCGACCACTTCCGGGCCGAACGACAGTTGGCAGCTCCAGTCGGGGTGTGGGCCCACCGGCCGTTGGTGCATGTGGCCCATGCTCACCGGAAACAGACGGGTGGCTTCTTCGCACACCTCGCGGGCACGCTCGAAGGTGGAGGCGTCGTAATACACGTGGGCATGGTAACCCTTGATTCTCTGCACGTTGGCCCCTGAATGGAATCACTGAACTCGATAGCTGAACGCCAGTATCACTGAAGCGCACGCTCCTGCTCCAGCCAGTCGACGAAACGTTCGATCAGCGCGCTGCGCCGTTTGCGCGGTGGCAGCAACACGTAGTACCCCCGCGCCGAACGCAAGCTGCCCTCAAGCGGGCGGCACAGCAAGCCTTGCTCGATCAGCCCATCGACCAGATGCCGCCAGCCGATGGCCACGCCCTGGCCGGCAATCGCGGCCTGGATCAACAGGGTGTAGTTGTCGAAACGCAGCTGCCCGGGCGGCGCTGGCGTGGTCACGCCATAGCCGCGGAACAGACCCGCCCAATCGAACCAGCGGCTGGCCTGTTCACCGCGCAGATGCAGCAACGGCAGTTGCTGCAGCGCAGCGGCAGTCATCCCCCGGCCGCCGCTCAAACGCGGGTTGCACACCGGGTACACCTCCTCATCGAACAACCAGCGGCTCTCGCCCTGGTGCAGCCGCCCGTCGCCAAACAGCACCGCGACGTCGATGTCCGGCCGCAGCATGGCCTGGCCACGCTCACTGGTCACCAGGCTGACATCGACCTGGGGATACGCCGCATGGAACCGTTGCAGACGAGGCATCAACCAGAACGCAGCGAACGCGAAGTCGGTGGCGACCTGCAGCACCTCGCGCTGCCCGCGACCGCTGGCCTGGGCCACGCCTTCTTCCAGGGCCTGCAAGCCGAGGTGCACCTGCTCGAACAGCGCGGCCCCGGCTTCGGTCAGCTCGATACCGCGATACACCCGGTCGAACAGCCGCGTGTCCAGCTGCGCCTCCAGGCGCTTGATCTGCTGGCTGATGGCGGGCTGGGTGGTGCCCAGCGCCAGCGCCGCTGCCGTGAAGCTGCGCAAACGGGCTGCCGCTTCGAACACCCGCAAGGTGTCCAACGACAACTGCGCCAAGTGTTCAAACATAAGCATGGCTAATCCCAGTCATTGCCCACCATGGGCTTTACCGCAGTTATCCACAGCTCCATGCTCGACGGCAAGCAATCCCCATAACCGTTGACGATGGAAGGCGACCGTGAAGCGACCCAATATCCTGTTCATCATGGCCGACCAGATGGCAGCTCCACTGTTGCCGATCTATGCCGAGTCGCCGATCAAGATGCCCCACCTCGCCAAGCTGGCCGAGCACGCGGTGGTGTTCGATTCGGCGTACTGCAACAGCCCGCTGTGCGCGCCCTCGCGCTTCACCCTCGTCAGTGGCCAGTTGCCCAGCCGCATCGGCGCCTACGACAACGCCGCCGACTTTCCCGCCGACATTCCCACGTACGCCCACTACCTGCGCCGCCTGGGCTATCACACCGCGCTGTCGGGCAAGATGCATTTCTGCGGCCCAGACCAGCTGCACGGCTACGAAGAGCGCCTGACCAGTGACATCTACCCGGCCGACTACGGCTGGGCGGTGAACTGGGACGCACCGCACGAGCGCCCGAGCTGGTATCACAACATGGCCTCGGTGCTGCAAGCCGGCCCGTGCGTGCGCACCAACCAGCTGGATTTCGACGAAGAGGTAGTGTTCAAGGCCCGCCAATACCTGTACGACCGGGTGCGTGAGGACGATGGCCAGCCCTTCTGCCTGACTGTCTCGATGACCCATCCCCACGACCCGTACACCATCCCCCGGGCCTACTGGGACCTGTACCAGGACGTCGACATCCCCCTGCCCCGCGACACCCTCGCCCAGCACGAGCAGGACCCGCATTCGCAACGCCTGCTGAAGGTCTACGACCTGTGGGACAAGCCTTTGCCCGAGCACAAGATCCGCGACGCCCGCCGCGCCTATTTCGGCGCCTGCAGCTACATCGACGACAACATCGGCAAGCTCTTGCAGACCCTGCAGGAGTGCAACCTGGCCGACGACACGGTGATCGTGTTCTCCGGCGATCACGGCGACATGCTTGGCGAGCGCGGGCTCTGGTACAAGATGCACTGGTTCGAGATGTCGGCGCGGGTGCCGCTGCTGGTGCACGCGCCCACGCATTTCCCGGCCGCGCGGGTCGCAGCCTCGGTGTCGACCTGCGACTTGCTGCCCACATTGGTGGAACTGGCCGGGGGCAGGGTCGAACCCGACCTGCACCTCGACGGCCACTCGTTGCTCGGCCACCTGCAAGGGCAGGGCGGGCACGACGAGGTGATTGGCGAGTACATGGCCGAGGGCACCGTGGGCCCGCTGATGATGATTCGCCGTGGCGACTACAAGTTCGTCTACAGCGAGGACGACCCTTGTCTACTCTTTGACCTGAACCGCGACCCGCACGAGCGGGAGAACCTTGTCCACAGCCCGGATCACCAGGTACTGCTGCAAGCGTTCATCGCCGAGGCGAAACAGCGCTGGGACGTTCCTGCCTTGCGCCAGCAGGTGCTGGCCAGCCAGCGCCGTCGACGTCTGGTCGGCCAGGCCCTGGCCATCGGCAAGCTGACCAGTTGGGACCACCAGCCCAAGGTCGATGCCAGCCAGCAGTACATGCGTAACCACATCGATCTCGACGACCTCGAGCGCAAGGCACGTTATCCACAGCCCGCCCCCCTGGATTGAACAGAGAGACTTTCATGAGCAGATACTCCGCAGTTTTCGTCGCCCTGGCCCTCGGCATAGGCGCCACCGCTGCTCACGCGGCCAGCGATGCCCAGTGCGACACGGTGAAAATGGCCGACCCGGGCTGGAGCGACATCGCCTCGACCAACGCCGTCGCCCGCCTGCTGCTGGAAAACCTCGGCTACAAGGTAAAGATCGACACACTGGCCGTGCCGATCATCTACGGCGGGCTCAAGGACGGCAAAGTCGATGCCTTCCTCGGCAACTGGATGCCGGCCCAGCAAGGCTTCCACGACAAGTTCGTCGACACCGGTGCTGTGCAGCGGCTGGCGCAGAACCTGGAGGGCACCGAGTTCACCCTGGCGGTGCCGGACTACGTGTGGGAGGCGGGGGTGAAGGACTTTGCCGACCTGCAGAAGAACGCCGACAAATTCGACAACAAGCTCTATGGCATCAGCGCCGGCTCACCGGCCAACCTGTCGCTCAAGGAGATCATCGCCGAAAACAACTTCAACCTGGGCAAATGGACATTGGTGGAATCGAGCGAGCAAGCCATGCTGACCCAGGTCAACAAGGCGGTGAAGAACAAGACGTTCATCACCTTCCTCGGCTGGACCCCACACCCGATGAACGTGCAACTGAAGATGCGCTACCTCACCGGCGGCGAACAGTGGTTCGGCAGCAAAGGCCAGGTCTACACGCTGACGCGCAACGACTACGCAAAACAGTGCCCCAACCCGGCCAAGCTGCTGAGCAACCTGAGTTTTACCCTGGAGATGGAGAACGCCATCATGGCCGAGGTTGTGGATAAGAAGGTCAGCGTCGACAAGGCCGCCAAGGCCTGGGTCAAGGCGCATCCCCACGTACTCGATGCCTGGTTGGCCGGGGTCACACGCAAAGACGGCGGCGACGGGCTGAGCGCGGTGAGGTCTGCACTGTGAGCCCTTGAGCGGGCTCTGCTGCAGTGTCTTGAGCCAAGGTTCAGACAGGGCGTGGGCAATCCAGACCGCCCACGCTGGATGCCCATGGCCGAGAAACCTACCAGGGTCGCTCGATGTGGCGTGGGTGTCTGTGCAGTGCGATAGGGTGCTCAACCTGGGGCGCCTGGGGTACGCTCGGCAAAGCGCGCCTGTCAGGCGCCCTCGGCGACAATTCCAGCCAGGCGTGCTCCACTGCTTCCGACGCCCTTTGAACCCGTATCAAGCCCGCACCTCCACCACCTGAACGCAGGCCGACACGTGCACCGCTCGCGCGGGTGTTCACCCTCACCACCTCTCGCCCTTGGATCGACTGCCAATGCCCCGCCTGACCCGCTTGCTGCCGTTTCTCGCCTGGCTGCCCTACCAGTCTCGCCGCAGCCTGGGGCAGGACCTGCTGGTGGGCCTGAGCGGCGCGATCCTGGCCTTGCCGCAGTCGATTGCCTATGCGCTGATCGCCGGGCTGCCGGCCGAGTACGGCCTCTACGCCGCCATTGTTCCGGTCATCATCGCCTGCCTGTGGGGCTCATCGTGGCACCTGATCTGCGGCCCGACTGCCGCCATTTCCATCGTGCTGTACGCCAGCATCAGCCCGCTGGCGCTCAGTGGCAGCGACGATTACGTCACCTTGGTGCTATTGCTGACCTTCCTCGCCGGGGTGTTCCAGTGGCTGCTGGGCTTGTTGCGTTTCGGCAGCGTGGTCAACTTCGTCTCCCAGTCGGTGGTGCTGGGCTTCACCTTGGGCGCGGCCGTGGTCATCGCGTTGGGCCAGTTGCCGAACCTGCTGGGCCTCGACCTGCCGAGCGAGGCCACCGCACTGAAATCGCTGCAGACGTTGCTCAGCCATGCCGGTGAGGTGGACGTGCCGTCTGTGACGCTTGGGCTGGCCACTGTGCTGATCGGCCTGTGGATAAAACTGTTGCGCCCGCGTTGGCCGGGTTTGCTGATCAGCCTGGTGACCGTCAGCCTGGTGGCCTGGCTGCTGCCGAGCCTGTTTGGCCAGGTGCCACGCGTGCCGGCGTTCACTGGCCAGTTACCGCCGCTCAGCCCGCTGCCGCTGCTGGACATCGAACTGATCCTGCGCCTGCTGCCCAGCGCCGTGGCGGTGGGCATGCTGGGCTTGGTCACCAGCCTGTCGATAGCCCGCTCGCTGTCGGCGCGCTCCGAGCAACTGATCGACGCGGATCAGGAAATTCGCGGGCAGGGCGTGTCGAACATGGTCGGCGCATTTTTTTCGGGCTACCTGTCTGCCGGCTCCTTCACCCGCTCGGGGCTCAATCTTGATGCCGGAGCGCGCTCGCCGATGGCCGGGGTGTGTTCGGCGTTGTGGGTGGGCGTGTTTGCCTTGGTGGGCGCTGGGCTGATCGCCCACCTGCCCATCCCGGCCATGGCTGGCAGCATTCTGCTGATCTGCTGGGGCCTGATCGACCACCGCGCCGTGCGGGCGCTGTTCCGAGTCAGCCGGTCGGAGTTTCTGGTGATGCTGCTGACCGCCGCCGCCACCCTGCTGCTGGAGCTGCAGACGGCGATCTATGCAGGGGTGCTGGCGTCGCTGTTCTTCTACCTCAAGCGCACCTCGCGGCCCCGCCTGCTGCAGAGCCGCGACGGCGATGTCGACCTGTTGCGCGTGGGTGGCTCGATCTTCTTCGGCGCCGCCCATTACCTGCAGGTGCGCTTGCAGCGCTGCCAGGGCCCGCATGTGGTGATCGATGCCCGGCAGATCAACTTCATCGACTATTCCGGCGTGGACATGCTGCACCGCGAGGCCCGCCGCCTGCAACGCGCCGGCGGCAGCCTGACGCTGCTGAGGGCGCCGGTGCAGGTGATCGAAGAGTTGCAAAAGCTTGAAGGCGCCGCGGCCTGCCCGGTCGTGTTCAAGGACTGAACGGATCGGGCATCACCCACGGGTCTTCAGTCGCAAGCCAGTTGCCGACGCAGCTCGTCCAGCACCGGCCCAGTCTGCGGCCGCACGCCGCGCCATACGTAGAACGCTTCCGCCGCCTGCTCCACCAGCATGCCCAAGCCGTCGAGCGCCTTGCCGGCGCCGAGGCGTTCGGCCCACAGGCAGAACGGCGTCGGCGCCTTGCCGTACATCATGTCGTAGCAGACCGTGCGCCCCGGTTCGACCAGGCTGTCGGCCAGCGGCGGCAGCTCGCCGGCCAGGCTCGCGGAGGTGGCATTGATGATCAGGTCCACAGGCTCCAGCAACCCGGCAAAGTCGCTGGCCACGATCGGCCCCAGGTCAGCGAATTCATGGGCCAGTTGCTCGGCCTTGGCCACGGTGCGGTTGGCCACCACCAGCGATTGCGGGCGCAGTGCCAGGATCGGCTCCAGCACGCCGCGCACCGCGCCGCCGGCACCAAGAATGAGGATGCGCTTGCCGGTCAGGTCGAGCCCGGCGTTGAGCGTGAGGTCACGTACCAGGCCCGCGCCGTCGGTGTTGTCGCCGCGTAGGCTGCCGTCATCGAGCTTGCTCAAGGTATTCACCGCACCCGCACGCTGGGCGCGGGCGCTGAGGCTGTCGCACAGGCGATACGCCTCTTCCTTGAACGGCACGGTCACGTTGGCACCCTGGCCCAGCTTGAAGAAGCCCAGCGCGCAGTCGGTGAATTCGTCGAGCGGCGCCAACAGCGTGGTGTAGGCAAGCGCTTCACCGGTCTGCGCAGCGAACAGGCGTTGGATCAGCGGCGACTTGCTGTGGCCGATGGGGTTACCGAAAACGACGTATTGGTCCATGGGTGGGGCTCCTCGGTTATCCACAGGTTGGCTCGGCCAGCCAGTCGCGGTCTTGCAGGAAGTAGTCGGTCAGGCGCGCCTCTTCACTGCCTGGCGCAGGTTTCCAGTCATAGCCCCAGCGTACCTGCGGCGGCAGCGACATGAGGATCGACTCGGTACGCCCGCCCGATTGCAGGCCGAACAACGTGCCGCGGTCATACACCAGGTTGAATTCCACATAGCGGCCACGACGGAACTCCTGGAATGCCCGCTGCTCGGCCGTGAAGGGCAGGTGCTTGCGGCGCTGCACGATCGGCAGGTAGGCCTCGACGTAGGCATCACCGATGGCGCGAATGAAAGCGAAGCAGGTGTCGAAGCCCCATTCGTTGAGGTCGTCGAAGAACAACCCGCCAATGCCGCGCGGCTCGCCACGGTGCTTGAGATGGAAGTAGCGGTCGCACCAGGCCTTGTAGCGCGGGTAGACGTCGGCGCCAAAGGGCGCACAGGCCTGCTCGGCCACGCGGTGCCAGTGGATGCAGTCTTCTTCGTGGCCGTAGTACGGGGTCAGGTCAAAACCGCCACCAAACCACCAGACCGCTTCCTCACCTTCTTTTTCGGCGATGAAAAAGCGCACGTTGGCGTGGGAAGTGGGCACGTGCGGGCTGTGTGGGTGGATCACCAATGACACACCCAACGCCTCGAAACCGCGCCCGGCCAGCTCTGGTCGATGGGCGCTGGCCGAAGGCGGCAGGCCTGTACCGAACACGTGGGAGAAATTCACACCGCCCTTCTCGATGACCATGCCGTCGCCGATTACCCGCGTGCGCCCGCCACCGCCTGCTTCACGCACCCAGGCGTCTTCGACGAAGCGGGCTTGGCCGTCTTCACGCTCCAGGGCAGAACAGATGCGGTCTTGCAGATCGAGCAGGTAGGCCTTCACGGCCTCGGTACGGCTGGACATTGGATCACCTGGAAGGGGAGGAAAAAATTCGCCGGGTAGCATACCACCGGGCCAGGACGCGTCGCAGTTGACGGGCATCAAGCAAAGGCGTCCGATAGAGGCCGTGTCCGTACCCACTTTTTTCCACCCCACTGTCTACCGGAGTGAACGATGGCCCAGCGAATCCAGTTCAGCCAGCACGGCGGCCCCGAGGTCCTGCAATGGGTCGAATTCGACCCCGCGCCACCGGCCGCGCAGCAGGTCCGTGTGCACAATCACGCCATTGGCCTGAATTTCATCGACACCTATTTCCGTAGCGGCCTGTATGCGCCGCCCTCTCTGCCCTCCGGGCTGGGCACCGAAGGTGCGGGCGTGGTCGAGGCGGTGGGCGAGGGCGTCACCCGCTTCAAGGTGGGCGATCGCGTGGCCTACGCCTCTGGCCCGTTGGGTGCCTACAGCGAACTGCACACCTTGCCTGAAGCCAATCTGGTCAAGCTGCCGGACGCCATCAGTTTCGAGCAGGCCGCTGCGGTGATGCTCAAGGGCCTCACCGTGCAATACCTGCTCAAGCAGACCTACGCCGTGAAGCCGGGCGAGGTGATTCTGTTCCACGCCGCTGCTGGAGGCGTGGGCTCCCTGGCCTGCCAATGGGCGGCAGCGCTGGGTGCGAAGGTGATCGGTACCGTGAGCAGCGCCGAGAAGGCCGAACGGGCCAAGGCGCTGGGCGCCTGGGAAACCATCGACTACAGCCGCGAAGACGTGGCCAAGCGCGTACTGGAACTGACCGATGGGCAAAAGGTGCCGGTGGTGTACGACGGGGTAGGCGCCGATACCTGGCTGACCTCGCTCGACTGCCTGCAGCCGCGTGGGCTGATGGTCAGTTTCGGCAATGCCTCCGGCGCGGTCAGCGGCGTGAACCTTGGCATCCTGTCGCAGAAGGGCTCGTTGTATGTCACACGGCCGACCTTGGCGACCTATGCCAACACCCCGGAAAACACCCAGGCCATGGCCGACGATCTGTTCGCCATGATTGCCAGCGGCAAGGTGAAAATGGACGTCCAGCAGCGGTTCGCATTGCGCGATGCGGCCAAGGCGCAGGCCGAGCTGTCGGCGCGGCGCACCATGGGGTCTACGGTGTTGCTGCCCTGATTCGGGGGTGTACCGGTCGCCTGCAGGAACGGCCGGTTGGCCAGCCCTGCAAGCAGCCGCTGTCAGCCCGGGCGCACCACCTCACCCGTGATCAGGTCACGAATCACGCTGGGGTTCTTGCGCCCGCCCAAGGCGCCGCCCAGCACATGATCCAGCTGCCCATGGAAATACTGCTCCACACGCAACCGGGTCTTGGCCGCCGGGCGCCCGCCCGGGTTGGCTGAGGTCGAGATCAGCGGGCCGACCAACGCACACAGCTCACGCACCTGGGGATGATCGCTGACGCGCAGGGCGACGCTGTCATGCTCACCGGTCACCCATTCGGGCAGCAGGTCCTGATGCGGCACCAGCCAGGTATTGGGCCCGGGCCAGGTGGCGCTCATACGGTCGATCCACTCTTCGGGAAAATCCTCGAACAGGAAGTCGAACTGGCGGATGTTGTCGGCGACCAGAATCAAGCCCTTGTGCAGGGGCCGTGACTTGAGTGCCAACAGGCGATGCACGGCGTCCTCGTCCCAGGGGTCGCAGCCCAGGCCCCAGACCGCTTCGGTCGGATAAGCAATCACCGCCCCCGCGCGAATCTCACGTGCGGCTTGTTGCACACGCCAACTGCTCACCATTTGCTGTTTCTCCGCATTCAAGGCCCAGGCGCAGTTTACTTAGCCGGAGCGTGCAAACCAACGGCCGGCTTCACAGCTGACTTTGCCATCGATCTCAAGTTCGCTGAGGCTGGCCAATACCTCGCTCAGCGCCCGACCGCTGCTCAGCGCCAGGCCTTCGCTGGTGAGCGGGGCGGCGTGCAGCAGCATCAGCAGCGGATCCGCCGCTGCCGCAGTTGCGGCTGCGGCAGGCGCTGGCGCTGGCGCTGGCGGCAGGTTCTGCCAGCCGCGCAAGGTATCGAGAATCTGTTGAACGTTCTCGACCAGCAACGCGCCATCGCGGATCAACTGATGACAACCCTTGGACCCCGGATGGTGAATCGATCCCGGGATGGCATACACCTCGCGGCCCTGCTCAGCGGCAAGCCGCGCGGTGATCAATGAACCACTGGCCAGCCCCGCCTCGACCACCAGTACGCCCAGCGACAACCCGCTGATGATGCGGTTGCGCCGCGGGAAGTTCGCCGGCATCGGTCCTGCATCGAGCGGATAGTCGGAAACCACTGCACAACCGCGTTCGGCTATCTGCCGGGCGAGCTCGCGGTGGCGCTGTGGATAAAGTTTTTGCAGGCCGCTGCCGAGTACCGCAATCGTGCGGCCGCCAGCGTCCATTGCCGCGCGGTGGGCGGCGCCATCGATACCCAGCGCCAGGCCACTGGTGATGGTGAAACCGGCCTTGGCCAGGCAGCGTGAAAACGCCGCCGCGGTGTCCAGCGCCGGTGGCGTTGCACGCCGGCTGCCGACCAGGGCCAATTGCGGCGTCTCCATCAGGCTGGGGTCACCCGCCACGAACAACAACGGTGGGGCGTCGGGGATTTGCGCCAGCAAGGCGGGGTAACGAGGGTCGTCCCACATCAGCAAATGCTGGGCCGGACGCTCTAGCCAGGCCATTGCGGCAGTGGCAGCGATGCGCACCTCAGGGCTGCGCCGGGCATCGCTGCTGGCCGCTGGAACGCCCAATGAGCGCCAGGCCGAGGCAGGCGCAGCAAGCGCCGAGCTGGCCTTGCCAAAGGCTGCGAGCAGCGTTTGGAAGCGGCGTGGGCCGATCTCGGGCAGGCTGTGCAGGCGCAGGCGCGCCTCCAGTTCAGCAGGCGGGCAGGTGGGGTAAACGTCAGTCGACATGAACGATCATCCTTGATCCAGAGCGGCTCCGGCAGGTTGCACAACCTGTGGATAACTCTGTTGATAATACTTTGAAAACCTGTCTATCAAACAGGCAGGAAAATGACCGTTGAAACCCTAGCCGACCTTTGCCAGGTGATGAATCGGCTGATTCCCTTTATTATGTGTGTCCAGTTTTCAACCGAACGCACAGTGACTGCCTGACCCTATGGCCATTTTGAACATCCTCGAATTTCCGGACCCGCGCCTGCGCACCATCGCCAAACCGGTGACGGCGTTCGACGACGCCCTGCGCCAGCTGATCGATGACATGTTTGAAACCATGTACGAAGCGCCGGGTATCGGTCTTGCTGCCTCCCAGGTCGACGTGCACCTGCGCCTGGTGGTGATGGACCTGAGCGAGGACCGCAGCGAACCGCGCGTCTTCATCAACCCAGAGGTCGAAGAGCTGACCCACGACATGGGCCAGTACCAGGAAGGCTGCCTGTCGGTGCCCGGCTTCTACGAGAACGTCGATCGCCCGATGCGTGTGCGCATCAAGGCGCAGGACCGCGACGGCCAGCCGTACGAGCTCGAAGCCGAAGGGCTTCTGGCGGTGTGCATCCAGCACGAGCTGGACCACCTCAATGGCAAGCTGTTCGTCGACTACCTGTCGCAGCTCAAACGCGACCGAATCAAGAAGAAGCTGGAAAAGCAGCACCGCCAGCAGGCCTGACCCCTACCTTCCAGAAGGCTTGCTGCGGCAAGCCTTCTTCTTTTCCGAAGCGAGAACGTGATGCGCATTGTCTTTGCGGGCACCCCAGAGTTTGCCGCCGAACACCTCAAGGCCCTGCTCGACAGCCCCTACCAGGTGGTGGCCGTCTATACCCAGCCGGACCGCCCGGCCGGTCGCGGCCAGAAGCTCATGCCCAGCCCGGTCAAGCAACTGGCCATGGCCCATGACATCCCGGTCTTGCAGCCGCCCACCTTGCGCAATGCCGATGCCCAGGCCGAGCTCGCCGCTCTCGAACCCGACCTCATGGTGGTGGTGGCCTACGGCCTGATCCTGCCCCAGGCGGTGCTGGATATCCCGCGCCTGGGCTGCATCAACAGCCATGCCTCGTTGCTGCCACGCTGGCGCGGTGCAGCGCCGATTCAACGGGCCGTGCAAGCAGGCGATGCGCAGAGCGGCGTGACCGTGATGCGCATGGAGGCAGGTCTGGACACAGGTCCCATGCTGCTCAAGGTCGTCACGCCCATCAGCGCCGACGACACCGGCGGCAGCCTGCACGACCGTCTGGCGCACATGGGCCCGCCCGCCGTTATCCAGGCCATCGCCGGTCTCGCCGACGGCTCGCTGCAGGGCGAGGTGCAAGACGATGCATTGGCCACCTACGCGCACAAGCTCAACAAGGACGAAGCGCGCCTCGACTGGGGCCAGCCGGCTGTGGAACTGGAACGCCTGGTGCGCGCCTTCAACCCGTGGCCGGTGTGCCACAGCACGCTCGACGGCGAGACCGTGAAGGTACTGGCGGCCAGCGTCAAGGAAGGCCAAGGCGCCCCAGGGCAGATTCTGTCGGCCAGCAAAGATGGCCTGCTGGTCGCCTGCGGTGACCAGGCCCTGAGCCTGACCCGCCTGCAACTGCCTGGCGGCAAGGCGCTTGCCTTCAGTGACCTGTTCAATAGCCGCCGCGAGAAATTCGCTGACGGCAAGGTGCTGGGCCAATGAATCCACGTTTGGCTGCCGCCCGCGCCCTCGCTGCCGTGCTCAGCGGCAAAGCCTCGCTCAACAGCGCCTTGCCGGCGCAACTGGACAAGGTCGAGGAGCGCGACCGCGGCCTGACCCAGGACCTCGCCTTCGGCACCGCCCGCTGGCAGCCGCGCCTGGACTTGCTCGCCGCGCACTTGCTGCAAAAGCCGTTCAAGGCGGCCGATGCCGATGTTCAGGCGCTGCTGCTGGTCGGCCTGTACCAGCTGTTCTACACCCGGATTCCCGCCCATGCCGCGCTGGGAGAAACCGTCGGCTGCGCTGAAAAACTGAAAAAGCCTTGGGCCAAAGGCCTGCTCAACGCCGTCCTGCGCCGCGCGCAGCGTGAGGGTGCGGACCTGTTGGCCAGCCTGCAACGCGATCCAGTCGCACGCACCGCCCACCCGCGCTGGCTGCAAAAGTCGCTCAAGGCTTTCTGGCCTGAACAGTGGGAAGCCATCTGCGCGGCCAACAATGCCCATCCGCCGATGATCCTGCGGGTCAACCGCCGTCATCATGCGCGCGACGCCTACCTGGCGTTGCTTGCCGAGGCGGGCACGGGCGCCAGCGCCTGTCGCTACAGCCGCGATGGCATCGTGCTGGATGCGCCATGCGACGTGCGCAGCCTGCCGGGCTTCGCCGAAGGCTGGATCAGCGTGCAGGACGAAGCGGCGCAGCTGTCTGCCGACCTGCTCGACCTGGCCCCGGCTCAGCGCGTGCTGGACGCCTGCTGCGCGCCGGGCGGCAAGACCTGCCACCTGCTCGAAGCCGAGCCGGGCCTGGCGCAGATGGTCGCTATCGACCTGGAAGCCAAACGCCTCGTCCGTGTTCGCGAGAACCTCGACCGGCTGCAGCTCGATGCGCAACTGATCGCCTGCGATGCCCGCGACACCACCAGCTGGTGGGACGGCACGCCGTTCCAGCGCATCCTGCTCGACGCGCCATGCTCGGCCACTGGCGTGATTCGTCGCCACCCCGACATCAAGCTGACCCGCCAGCCCGAGGACATCCCCGCACTGGCCAGCCTGCAAGGCGAACTGCTCGACGCCCTCTGGCCTACCCTGGACGTTGGCGGCATGCTGCTCTACGCCACCTGTTCCAGCCTGCCGACCGAAAATACCGAGGTGATCGCCGCGTTCCTTGCCCGCACCCCCGGTGCGCGCGAGCTGGACCTGGCGACCGAGGCCGGCCTGCGCCAGCCCCACGGTCGCCAGTTGCTGGCCCAGGAAGGCGGCCATGACGGTTTCTACTACGCCAAACTGATCAAGATCGCCGCCTCACGCGGATAACCACAAAAGGCAGAACCAGCCGATGAAGATCATCATCCTCGGCGCCGGTCAGGTGGGCGGCACCCTCGCGGAAAACCTGGCCAGCGAAGCGAATGACATCACCGTGGTCGACACCGATGCCGAGCGCCTGCGCGATCTCGGCGATCGCCTCGACATCCGCACCATCCAAGGGCGAGGCTCGCTGCCCACGGTGCTGCGTCAGGCCGGTGCGGAGGACGCCGACATGCTCGTGGCGGTGACCAACAGCGACGAAACCAACATGGTCGCCTGCCAGGTCGCCTATACCCTGTTCCACACCCCGACCAAGATCGCCCGCGTGCGTGAGGCGGCGTACCTGACGCGCACCGAGCTGTTCGACAACGAGGCGATCCCCGTCGATGTACTGATCAGCCCCGAGCAGGTGGTGACCAACTACATCAAGCGCCTGATCGAGCAGCCCGGCGCGCTGCAGGTGATCGACTTCGCCGGCGGCAAGGCGCAACTGGTGGCGGTCAAGGCCTACTACGGCGGCCCACTGGTGGGCCAGCAACTGCGCCAGATTCGCGCGCACATGCCCAATGTCGACACTCGCGTGGCCGCGATCTTTCGCCGCGACCGCCCGATCAAGCCGCAAGGCGATACGGTCATCGAGGCCGACGACGAAGTCTTCTTCATCGCCGCCAAACGCGATATCCGCGCCGTGATGGGCGAGCTGCGGCAAATCGATGAGAGCTACAAGCGGGTAGTGATCGCGGGCGGCGGGCAGATCGGCGAGCGCCTGGCCGAGGCCATCGAGAGCCGCTACCAGGTGAAGATCATCGAGGTGAATCCGGCCCGCTGCCGGCACCTGTCGGACACCCTGGAGAGCACCGTGGTGCTGCAGGGCAGCGCCTCTGACCGAGACTTGATGCTCGAAGAAAACATCGCCCAGGCCGATGTGTTCCTGGCCCTGACCAACGACGACGAGGCCAACATCATGTCGTCCTTGCTGGCCAAGCGTCTGGGCGCGCGCAAGGTGATGACGCTGATCAACAACCCGGCCTATGTCGACCTGGTACAGGGCGGCGACATCGACATCGCCATCAGCCCGCAACTCGCCACCATCGGCACGCTGCTGGCGCATGTGCGCCGCGGCGATATCGTCAGCGTCCACTCCCTGCGCCGTGGCGCGGCGGAAGCCATCGAAGCCGTGGCCCATGGCGATGCCAAGTCGAGCAAGGTGGTGGGCAAAGCGATTGCCGAGATTTCGCTACCACCGGGTACCACCATCGGCGCCATCATCCGCGCCGAGCACGTACTGATCGCCCATGACGTGACGGTGATCGAAAGCGGCGACCATGTGATTCTGTTCGTTGTGGATAAAAAACACATTCGTGACGTGGAAAAACTGTTCCACGTGGGGCTGAGTTTCTTCTAGGGAGAGGGCGATGCGCGAGTCACTGGAAAAGATGCTGGCCAAGGGTGTGGATAACCCGCTGCTGCGTTTCGGCCTGGGCAAGGCCTGGCTCGATGAGGGCAATGGCAGTGAAGCCGCGCAACACCTGGTCCGCTGCGTGGAGCAAGACCCGAAATACTCGGCGGCGTGGAAGCTGTTGGGCAAGGCGCATCAGCTCGCGGGGGACGTCGCGGCGGCCCGTAAAGCCTGGGAAGAGGGCGTAGCAGCGGCGCAGGTCCATGGGGACAAGCAGGCCGAGAAAGAGATGGCGGTGTTTCTCAAGAAGCTCGATAAAGCCCGGTAAAACGCCTTCTGTCGCCACTCAGAGCAGGCATGGGGCCGGCGCAGCCGGGCTTGTCCGGGCGCCCCACAATGCTGTGTAGAGAGGGGTCGCAGCCTTGGCGCGGCTGCGCCGCCCATCGCGGCAATCCGAAGTGCCTGACCGGCCGTTCCTACAGTAACCGCCTTGGCCTGCCACAGTGAGGCTCAGAAAACGCGGTCCGCGTAGGAGCGGCTATTGCCGCGATGGCCGGCAAAGCCGGCCCGATTCAAGGGTCACGCACGAACGGCGAATCACGGTGCCAGCCTTGGCTCGGCCCCGCGCTCAATACCAGCGCGCCTCCCCGGCCGGGCGCTTCTTGAAGCGCTTCATGCTCCACATGTACTGGCTCGGATACGCCCGGACATAACGCTCCACCACCTTGCTCATCGCCGCGGCCGACTCCGCAGCATCCAGGCTGTACATGGCCTCGGGCGCCGCCTCCAGAATGACCTTGAAGCCCGAGCCATCGGGCAGGCGCAGGGCATGCAGGAACACCCCGACCGCCTTGCCACCGGCGAGCATGTTTGGCACGAACTTGCTGGTCAGCGCCTGCGTGCCGAGAAACGGCACGAAGACCCCGGCAGATTCTGCTGGCTCCGGATCAGCCGGAATCCCTACCTGGCCACCACGGCGAACTTCCTTGATGACACTGAGAATGCCTTCCTTGGTCGAAGGCGCCACCCGATTGCCCATCTGCACACGCTGCTCGCGCAGCAGGTCGTCCACCGCCTTGAGCTTGGGCGGCCGGTAGAAAATGATCGGCTTGCACTGGCTGCAATAGAAGTGATTGAGCACTTCCCAGTTACCCAGGTGGCTGGTGATGCCCACCACGCCCTTGCCGGAGGCCAGCGCCTGCTCGAGCACTTCCAGGCCTTCGACCTCTTTGACCAGGTCGATCGAGCGCTGCGGCGCCCAGATCCAGGCGCATGCGCTTTCCACGAACGACTTGCCGATGTCGCGCAGGGCGCGCCCGACCAACTGCTCGCGCTCAATCGGGTCCATCTCCGGGAAGCACTTGGCCAGGTTGATCCGCACCACGTTGCGCGAGCCGGTGGGTAACTTCCACATCAGCCAGCCCATACCGGCGCCCACACGCTGCACGCCGCGCCACGGGAGCTTGGCGAACAGGCGCAAGGCCCCGACCATCACGGCGCCTTTGAATTTTTCCACAGGAGGATTCCTTATAGCTGCAAGCCGCGCATTGTAACCCTCAGCGCACCAGCTCGGCGTAGCGATCGCAATCGGTGGTGTGGTCCATGACCATGCCAGTGGCCTGCATCAGGGCGTAGCAGATGGTCGGGCCAACGAAGGTGAAACCGGCCTTTTTCAAGGCCTTGCTCATGGCCGTGGCCTCTTCGGTAAAGACCGGAATCTCGCTGCGGTCGACGAAATGATTGACCTTGGGCTCACCCCCGACGAACGACCACAGCCACTGAGCGGGGTTATCCACAGCCAGCCAGGCCTGCGCGTTGCGCCGCGCGGCGTTGAGCTTGAGGCGGTTGCGGATGATGCCAGGCTCCTGCATCAGTTCCTCGATCCGCGCATCGCTCATCCGCGCCAGTTGCACCGGGTCGAAACCGTAGAGCACTTCGCGGTAGCGCTCACGTTTGCGCAACACGGTGATCCACGACAACCCGGCCTGGAACCCTTCGAGCAAAAGCATCTCGAAGAGCAACGCCGGATCACGCCGCGGCGTACCCCATTCATGGTCGTGATAGGCCTGATACAACGGATCGTCGGTACACCAAAAGCAGCGTGGCATAAGGCTCCAATACGTAGAGGGCGAGGCGAATCGGGTTATACTCCCGCTCTTTACATCCGCATCCCCAGATACAGGTGAATTTCGTGAGCCAGCCTACGCCAGCCGTGCGTACCTTCCAAGACTTGATCCTCGCCCTGCAGAAGTACTGGGCCGAGCAAGGTTGTGTGGTGCTTCAGCCCTACGATATGGAAGTAGGCGCCGGCACTTTCCATACCGCCACGTTCCTGCGCGCCGTCGGCCCGGAAAGCTGGAACGCGGCCTATGTGCAGCCAAGCCGCCGCCCGGGCGACGGGCGGTACGGTGAAAACCCCAACCGCCTGCAGCACTACTACCAGTTCCAGGTCGTGCTCAAGCCGAACCCTTCCAACTTCCAGGAGCTTTACCTCGGCTCGCTGAAGTCGATCGGTCTGGATCCGCTGGTCCACGACATTCGCTTCGTCGAAGACAACTGGGAGTCTCCGACCCTCGGTGCCTGGGGTCTGGGCTGGGAAATCTGGCTCAACGGCATGGAAGTCTCGCAGTTCACCTACTTCCAGCAGGCTGGTGGTATCGAGTGCTACCCGGTCACCGGTGAAATCACCTACGGCCTTGAGCGCCTGGCCATGTACATCCAGGGCGTCGATTCGGTCTATGACCTGGTCTGGGCCGATGGCCCGTTCGGCGTGGTCACCTACGGCGACGTGTTCCACCAGAACGAAGTGGAGCAGTCGACCTACAACTTCGAGCACGCCAATGTCGAGAAACTGTTCGAGCTGTTCGACTTCTATGAAAGCGAAGCCAACCGCCTGATCAAGCTGGACCTGCCGCTGCCGACCTATGAAATGGTCCTGAAGGCCTCGCACACCTTCAACCTGCTCGATGCCCGTCGCGCCATCTCGGTTACCGAACGCCAGCGCTACATCCTGCGCGTACGCACCCTGGCCCGTGATGTCGCACAGAGCTACCTGATGGCACGGGCGCGCATGGGCTTCCCCATGGCGACCCCTGAACTGCGTGATGAAGTGTTGGCCAAGCTGGAGGTTGCACAATGAGTGCCCACGATTTCCTGATTGAACTGGGTACCGAAGAGCTGCCCCCCAAGGTGCTTGCCGCCCTCGCCGATGCGCTGCTGGCCGGCATTGAAAAAGGCCTGCAAGGCGCTGGCCTGGGCTATGCCGGCAAGCAGGTGTACGCCGCGCCGCGTCGTCTGGCGGTGCTGATTCGCCAGCTTGAGCTGCAGCAGTCCGATCGCAGCATCAACATCGATGGCCCGCCCCGTCAGGCCGCCTTCGATGCTGACGGCAATCCGACCCAGGCTGCACTGGGCTTCGCCAAGAAGTGCGGTGTCGAGCTGGCCGAGATCGACCAGAGCGGCGCCAAGCTGCGCTTCTCCCAGCATATTCCGGGCAAAGCCACGCGCGACCTGCTACCGACCATTGTCGAAGATTCCCTCAACGACCTGCCGATTCCCAAGCGCATGCGCTGGGCGGCGAGCCGTGAAGAGTTCGTGCGTCCGCCGCAGTGGCTGGTGATGCTGCTGGGCGATGACGTAGTGGACTGCACCTTGCTGTCGCAAAAAGCTGGCCGGCACTCGCGGGGTCACCGCTTCCACCATCCAGATCCTGTGCTGATCAGCAGCCCGGCAAATTATGCCGAAGACCTGCGCAAGGCCTCGGTCATCGCCGATTTCGCCGAGCGCCGCGATCTGATTGCCAAACGTACCCACGAGCTGGCCCGCCAGCACGGCGGCAGTGCCATCGTGCCGCCTGCGCTGCTCGATGAAGTGACCGCGCTGGTGGAATGGCCGGTGCCGCTGGTGTGCTCGTTCGAGGAACGCTTCCTCGATGTGCCGCAAGAAGCGCTGATCACCACCATGCAGGACAACCAGAAGTATTTCTGCCTGCTCGATGACGACGGCAAATTGCTGCCGCGCTTCATCACCGTGGCCAACATCGAAAGCCGTGATCCGCAGCAGATCATCCACGGCAACGAAAAGGTCGTGCGCCCACGCCTGACCGATGCCGAGTTCTTCTTCAAGCAAGACAAGAAGCAGCCGCTGGAAACCTTCAACGAGCGGCTGAAGAACGTTGTATTCCAGGCTCAACTGGGCAGCGTCTACGACAAGGCTGTGCGTGTGTCCAAACTGGCCGCGCTGATCGCCCCTCGCATCGGCGGCGACCCCCAGCGTGCTGCCCGCGCCGGCCTGCTGTCCAAGTGCGACCTGGCCACCGAAATGGTCGGCGAGTTCCCGGAAATGCAGGGCATCGCCGGTTACTACTACGCGGTCAACGATGGTGAGCCCGACGACGTCGCCAAGGCCTTGAACGAGCAGTACATGCCGCGTGGCGCGGGCGCTGAACTGCCCGAGACGCTAACCGGTGCGGCGGTGGCTATCGCTGACAAGCTCGACACCCTGGTCGGTATCTTCGGCATCGGCATGCTGCCTACCGGCAGCAAAGACCCTTATGCCCTGCGCCGTGCAGCGTTGGGTGTGCTGCGCATCCTCATCGAGAAAAAGCTCGACCTCGACCTGACCGAAGCCGTGCAGTCGGCCGTGGCGCAGTTCGGCAACACGGTGAAGGTGCAAGGCCTGAGCGAGCAAGTGCTGGAGTTCATCTTCGATCGCCTGCGTGCACGTTACGAAGACGAAGGCGTCGATGTGGCCACCTACCTGTCCGTACGGGCCCTCAAGCCCACGTCCGCACTGGACTTCGACCAGCGCGTGCAAGCGGTGCAGGCCTTCCGCAAACTGCCCGAAGCCAACGCCCTGGCCGCGGTGAACAAGCGCGTCTCGAACCTGCTGAGCAAAGCCGAAGGCGCGATCTCGCCCCAGGTCGAACCGAAGTACTTCGACAACGCCAACGAGTTCTCGCTGTATTCGGCCATCCAGCAGGCCGACCACGCCGTGCAACCGATGGCCCAAGCGCGTCAGTACAGTGAAACCCTCGCCCGCCTGGCCGCCTTGCGTGAGCCGGTAGACGCCTTCTTCGAAGCGGTGATGGTCAATGCCGAGGATGCCAAGGTGCGCGCCAACCGTTATGCCTTGCTCAGCCGCCTGCGCGGTCTGTTCCTGGGCGTCGCTGACATCTCGCTACTGGGGTGAGCCTTGAAACTGCTGATTCTTGATCGGGACGGGGTGATCAACTTCGACTCCGATGCGTACATCAAGTCGGTGCAGGAGTGGATTCCCATTCCCGGCTCGATCGAGGCGATCGCGCAGTTGAGCAAGGCTGGCTGGACGGTGGCGGTTGCCACTAACCAGTCCGGCCTGGCGCGCGGCTATTACTCGGCCGACACCCTGGAGGCCATGCACACGCGCTTGCGCGAGTTGGTGGCTGAGCAAGGTGGGGCGATGGGACTGATCGTGCACTGCCCGCATGGCCCGGATGAGGGCTGCGCCTGCCGTAAGCCCAAGCCAGGTCTGCTGGAGACGATCGGCGCGCACTATCAGCAGACGCTCGAAGACGTCTGGTTCGTGGGCGACAGTCGCAGCGACCTGGACGCTGCTCTGGCCGCAGGCGCACAGCCGGTGCTGGTCAAGACCGGCAAAGGTGAGCGCACCCTGAGCAAGGGTGTGCCTGCCGGCACCCTGATTCATGACGATCTGGCCTGCGTGGCCAGAGCCCTAATTTAAACGGTGCGCCTTGGGGCGCACTTTTTCTCAGGCGGGCAGGTCCCGCAACGGTACATGTCACTATGTCGATCCTGCAGGCGATCAGAATCTTTCTTTTTTACCTGCTGCTGGGCAGCAGCTCGCTGCTCTGGTGCACGCTGAGTTTCTTCGTTGCGCCGTTCCTGCCGTTCCGCCAGCGCTATCGATTCATCAACGTCTACTGGTGCCGCTTCGCCGTGCTGCTGACGCGTGTGATGCTGGGCATTCGCTACCAGATCACGGGCGCTGAAAATGTCCCACAGACGCCTTGCGTGATCCTCTCCAATCACCAGAGCACCTGGGAAACCTTTTTCCTGTCCGCCTATTTCTCGCCGCTAAGCCAAGTGCTCAAGCGCGAGCTGCTCTACGTGCCGTTCTTTGGTTGGGCCATGGCCATGCTGCGGCCTATCGCCATCGACCGGGACAATCCGAAAGCGGCACTGCGCCAGGTGGCCAAGAAAGGGGATGAACTGCTCAAACAAAAGATCTGGGTACTGATCTTCCCCGAGGGCACCCGTGTGCCGCACGGTGAGATCGGCAAGTTCTCCCGCGGGGGCACCGCGCTGGCCGTGAACGCCGGCTTGCCTGTGCTGCCGATTGCGCACAATGCCGGCAAGTTCTGGCCCAAGTCAGGGTGGGGCAAGCGGGCAGGGGTGATCGATGTCGTGATCGGTGAGCCGATGTACGCAACAGGCGAGGGCCCACGTGCCATCGCCGAGCTCAATGAACGCGCCCAGGCCTGGAACGAAGCCACTCAGCGGGCCTTGGGCTCGCTGCCTGCTGTGACGGAAAACGTCCCAGAGCAGGTGGCTTGACCAATCTGTGGATAAGGTGTGAGCAACTTTCTCGAAAATGTCCGATAAAAAGATCTAAGCCTTTGAAATAGATGATTATTTTTACGCCTCTGATTTTTCAGAAAATCGTGCATAAGTTTTTTTGAGTCTAAAAAAACCGGCTTTTACGCCGGTTTTTTTATGTCTGATATTCCACCGAATCGTAACGTATTCGCGACCCCATACCGCGGCCTGTGTTTCAGTTCAGAAACACTGGAATACACGCGCTGAAACCTGCCGATCGTTCACAGATGCAGCTGTGATGCTGCAAATTGATCACGACCGTTTTCAAGGAATTGAGACGTTGGCTAACGATTACAACACGGCGCTGATGACAGGTGCGGGGCTCAGTTTTATAGCAGCCATGCTGCACCTGGTGGTCATCGTGGGCGGGCCATCCTGGTATCACCTGTTCGGTGCAGGAAAACGCTTCGTTCGGGCCGCTGAAGCAGGCAAGCGCTGCCCAACCCTCATTACCTTGGGTATCGCCGCAATCCTCGCCGGTTTTGGACTGTACGCGTTATCGGGGGCAGGGTTCCTTCCACCTCTGCCGATGCTTCGCCCACTGCTGTGTGTCATCACACTGGTCTACCTGATCCGTGGAGTGGCAGGCCCCGTGGTGCTGCGCGGGACTGGACGATCCCCGATCTTCATCTGGACCACCTCAGGTATCTGTCTGATCTACGGCTTGTGCCATCTCGTTGGATCGGCGCAGATGTGGCAATTGATGGGTTAGCGTGCCGAGATGTATATACCCAGCAAAAAAATGCCCCGAACCTAGGTCCGGGGCATTTTTATCTCTGGCAGCAACTGAAACTAGAAGTCCAGGTTAGACACCGAGAGGGCATTGCTTTCGATGAACTCGCGACGGGGCTCGACCGCATCACCCATCAAGGTGTTGAACAGCTGGTCGGCGCCAATGGCGTCTTCGATCGTCACTTTCAGCATGCGGCGCACGGCTGGATCCATGGTGGTTTCCCACAGCTGGTCAGGGTTCATCTCGCCCAGACCTTTGTAGCGCTGAATGGTGTGCCGTTTGGTGGACTCATTCATCAGCCAGTTCAGCACTTCCTTGAACTCCGACACCGCCTTGCGACGCTCGCCTCGTTTCACGTAAGCGCCTTCACCGAACAGCGTGCTGAGCTTATTGCCGATGTTGACCACCGAGCGATAGTCATTGCTGCCGAAAAAGTCCCGGTTGAAGGTCACGTAGGTGGCATGGCCATGCGAGGTGATTTCCACCTCAGGCAGCCAGACGCTACGCTCCTTGTCCTCACGCAACGTGGCTTTGTAGGCCAGGCCAGATCGCTGAGTGCCGAGCAGGCGCTCTTGGTAGTTGGCCAACCAGGTTTGCATGTGAGCGTGATCGCCGAGCTGTTCCTGGGTAATTTCGGTCATGTAGATGAAGTGCTCGGTGAGCTCTTCGGGGTACAGACGCGACAGGCGCTTGAGCGTTTTCATCACCGCGCGGAAATCATTCACCAAGCTTTCCAGCTGCACACCCGACACCGGTGGCGCCGACTCGTCCAGGTGCAAGCTCGCATCTTCAAGGGCCGACTGAGTCATGTATTCCTCCATGGCCTCGTCGTCCTTGATGTATTGCTCGTGCTTGCCTTTCTTGACCTTGTACAGCGGCGGCTGCGCGATATAGATGTAGCCGCGCTCGACCAGCTCGGGCAACTGACGGAAGAAGAAGGTCAGCAGCAGGGTGCGGATGTGCGAACCGTCGACGTCAGCATCGGTCATGATGATGATGTTGTGGTAGCGCAGCTTGTCGATGTTGTACTCGTCGCGGCCGATGCCACAGCCCAGCGCGGTGATCAGCGTGCCCACTTCCTGGGACGAGATCATCTTGTCGAAGCGTGCCTTCTCGACGTTGAGGATCTTGCCCTTGAGCGGCAGGATCGCCTGGGTGCGACGGTTGCGACCTTGCTTGGCCGAGCCACCTGCGGAGTCACCCTCCACCAGGTACAGTTCGGAGAGGGCAGGGTCCTTCTCCTGACAGTCGGCCAGCTTGCCCGGCAGGCCGGCGATATCCAGTGCACCTTTACGGCGGGTCATCTCGCGCGCCTTACGCGCCGCTTCACGCGCCCGCGCCGCATCGATCATCTTGCCGACCACAGCCTTGGCTTCGTTGGGATTTTCCAACAGGAAGTCAGAGAAGTACTTGTTCATCTCTTGCTCCACGGCGGTTTTCACCTCCGAGGAAACCAGCTTGTCTTTGGTCTGCGAGCTGAACTTGGGGTCAGGCACTTTCACCGAAATGATTGCGGTCAGGCCCTCACGGGCGTCGTCGCCGGTGGTGGCAACCTTGTTCTTCTTCGCCAGGCCTTCCTGCTCGATGTAGTGGTTCAGGCTACGGGTCAGGGAAGAACGGAAACCTACGAGGTGTGTACCACCATCACGCTGTGGAATGTTGTTGGTGAAGCACAGCAGGTTTTCGTTGAAGCTGTCATTCCACTGCAGCGCCACTTCAACGCCCACGCCGTCATCGCGTTGTACGGAGAAGTGGAACACCTGGCTGTTGACCGGCGTCTTGTTGGTGTTGAGGTATTCAACGAACGCGCGCAAGCCACCTTCGTATTTGAAGAACTCTTCCTTACCCGAACGCTCGTCTTTGAGCAGAATGCCCACGCCCGAGTTGAGGAACGAGAGTTCACGAATCCGCTTGGCCAGGATGTCCCAGCTGAAGTGAATGTTCTTGAACGTATCGGCCGACGGCTTGAAGTGAATGTGCGTGCCGGTGGTTTCGCTTTCACCCACTACGGCCATCGGCTCCTGTGGCACGCCATGCACATAGGTCTGTTCCCAGATCTTGCCGCTGCGGCGAACAGTGAGGATCAATTGCTCCGACAACGCGTTCACGACCGAAACGCCCACCCCGTGCAGGCCACCAGACACCTTGTACGAGTTGTCGTCGAACTTACCGCCAGCGTGCAGCACGGTCATGATGACCTCGGCTGCCGAAACGCCTTCTTCTTTGTGCACGTCAACCGGAATGCCCCGGCCATTGTCCCGAACGCTGATGGACTCGTCGGGGTGAATGATGATCGTGATGTCGTCACAGTGACCGGCGAGCGCTTCGTCGATCGAGTTGTCGACAACCTCGAAGACCATGTGATGCAGGCCGCTACCGTCATCGGTATCGCCAATGTACATGCCGGGACGCTTGCGCACGGCATCCAGCCCTTTCAACACCTTGATGCTGGAAGAGTCGTACGTTTGATTTTCGCTCATGCCTTCACTCCCGATGGTCGTGGGTCTGGGTGATACGGCCTTGTTCCACGTGGAACAAGGCGACTGGCGTTTCCTTCTGCCAGCTCTCCCGCAGAAATTCGTGGTCTACACAGGTGATGAAAACCTGGCAATTCAATTCTTCAAGCAAGCGGCACAAGGCACGTCGATGCTGCTCGTCCAGTTCAGAGGGCAAGTCATCGACCAGATAGATGCATTGACCGCGACGAGTCTGATTGACCAGGTGACCCTGGGCAATACGCAACGCACAGACCACCAGCTTCTGCTGGCCCCGTGAAAGGATGTCGGCAGCGTTGTGCGCGCCTAGTCTGAGGCGCAGGTCAGCACGTTGAGGACCTGCTTGGGTATGGCCCATTTGCTGGTCACGCTGAAGCGAGGTGGCAAGCACTTCAGACAGCGATCGATCTTTGTCCCATCCGCGGTAGTAGCTGAGGGTCAAACCTTCAAGATCGAGCAGCTCACTCAAGGTCTTTTCAAAGACCGGCTTCAGGGCCGTGATGTAGTTGCGGCGGTACTCATCTATCTCCGCGCTGGACGCACTCAATTCGCGGTCCCAGGCGGCTTGCGAAACGGCGTCAAGTGTACCATGCCGCAGCCACGAGTTCCGCTGCCTCAAGGCCTTCTGCAGGCGTTGCCACGTGGCCATGAAGCGAGGTTCCACGTGGAACACCCCCCAGTCCAGAAACTGCCGACGCACCTTGGGCGCGCCTTCCAACAGCCGGAAGCTGTCAGGGTTGATCAACTGCAGCGGTAACAGCTCGGCCAGTTGCGCCGCGCTGCGTGCATTCTGCCCATCGATACGAATGGTGAAATCCCCCTGACGCTCTCTGGATACACCCAGATTGCTGGTGCCACCTTCACCCAGTGCAACCTGGCCGAAGACCGTGCAGGTCGGTTGTTCGTATTGAATGACAGGGTTGAGGCGAACGCTGCGAAATGAGCGCGCCAAGCCCAACAAATGAACGGCCTCCAGCACACTGGTCTTGCCGCTGCCATTGTCGCCGTAGAGGATGTTGATGCGAGGAGAGGGGGAGAGGGTCACCGGGTGCAGGTTGCGCACCGCGGTGACTGAAACGCGTAGAAGCGACATAGGGGCGTCAGTGCGATTACAGACGCATCGGCATGACGACGTACGACGAATCGTCGTTGCCAGCTTCTTGCAGCAGCGCGCTGCTGTTGGAGTCGGAAAGGATCAGACGCACCTGCTCGGTGGTCATGACGCCCAGCACATCGAGCAGGTAGCTGACGTTGAAACCGATCTCCAGCGAGGCGCCGTTGTACTCGACACTGATCTCTTCTTCGGCTTCTTCCTGCTCAGGGTTGTTGGCCTGAATTTTCAACTGCCCACTGGCCAGTTGCAGACGAATGCCGCGGTACTTCTCGTTCGAGAGAATCGCGGTACGGCTGAAGGCTTCGCGCAGCGCCTGACGGTCGCCAATGACCAGCTTGTCGCCGCCTTTGGGCAGCACACGCTCGTAATCGGGGAATTTGCCATCGACCAGCTTGGAGGTGAAGGTGAACTCCCCGGTGGTGGCGCGAATGTGGTGCTGGCCCAGAACGATGCTCACCATGCCTTCGGGATCGGTCAGCAGACGCGCCAGTTCCAGAATACCTTTGCGCGGCACGATCACCTGATGGCGCTCGGCCTGGCCGATGCTTGCCTGCATGGCGCAGAGGGCCAGGCGGTGACCATCGGTAGCCACGGCGCGCAGGGTATCGGTAGAGACTTCGAGCAGCATGCCGTTGAGGTAGTAGCGAACGTCCTGCTGCGCCATGGCAAAGCTGGTGCGCTCGATCAAACGGCGCAGTTTGCTTTGCTCAAGGTTGCAGGTCAGCGAACCCGGGCCCTCCTCGACATTGGGGAAGTCGTTGGCCGGCAGTGTGGACAAGGTAAAACGGCTACGGCCCGCCTTGACCAGCAGCTTCTGCTCATCAAGCTTGATATCGATCAGTACATCGCTGGGCAGGCTTTTGCAGATGTCCATCAGCTTGCGCGCAGGCACGGTGATCTCACCGGGCTCGGCGGGCTCTTCCAGTTGCACGCGGCCTACCAGCTCGACTTCAAGATCGGTACCGGTCAGCGACAGCTGCTGACCCTCGACGACCAACAGCACGTTGGACAGGACCGGCAAGGTCTGACGGCGCTCGACAACCCCTGCGACCAATTGCAGAGGTTTCAACAAAGCTTCGCGTTGAATGGTGAAATGCATGGTCTAGTCCCTTGCCTTCAATAAGCTGTGCACGTACGCATCAGGTGGTCAGCGTGCGTAGCAGGTTCTTGTAGTCCTCGCGGATGTCCGCGTCGGATTCCTTGAGTTCGTTGATCTTTCGGCAGGCATGCAGGACCGTGGTGTGGTCCCGGCCTCCGAACATGTCGCCTATCTCGGGCAGACTGTGGTTGGTCAGCTCCTTGGACAGGGCCATGGCCACCTGGCGTGGGCGGGCAACCGAACGCGAGCGGCGCTTGGACAACAGATCGGAGATCTTGATCTTGTAGTAGTCCGCCACCGTGCGTTGAATGTTATCCACACTCACCAGCTTGTCCTGCAGCGCCAGCAGGTCTTTGAGCGATTCGCGGATCAGCTCGATGGTGATGTCCCGACCCATGAAGTGCGAATGGGCGATGACGCGCTTGAGCGCACCTTCAAGCTCACGAACGTTCGAACGGATGCGCTGGGCAATGAAGAAGGCAGCGTCGTGCGGCAGGTCGACCTTTGCCTGGTCGGCCTTCTTCATCAGGATCGCCACGCGGGTTTCCAGCTCAGGCGGTTCGACGGCGACAGTCAGGCCCCAGCCGAAGCGGGATTTGAGCCGCTCTTCCAGCCCTTCGATTTCCTTCGGGTAACGGTCGCTGGTGAGAATCACCTGCTGGCCGCCTTCGAGAAGGGCGTTGAAGGTATGGAAAAACTCTTCCTGGGAACGCTCTTTGCGCGCAAAGAACTGGATGTCGTCGATCAGCAAGGCATCTACCGAACGGTAGAAACGCTTGAATTCGTTGATCGCGTTCAACTGCAGCGCCTTGACCATGTCGGCGACGAAGCGCTCCGAATGCAGGTAAACCACCTTGGCATTCGGGTTCTTCTTCAGCAGGTGGTTACCCACTGCATGCATCAAGTGAGTTTTACCCAGGCCCACACCGCCATAAAGGAACAGTGGGTTATAGCCATGCTTGGGGTTGTCGGCGACCTGCCAGGCGGCCGCGCGCGCCAACTGGTTCGATTTACCTTCCACAAAGGTTTCGAACGTGAAGGTGCGGTTCAGGTAGCTGGTGTGCTTGAGCGCGCCTTCAACCTGAACGGTGCGCTGCTCGGTGCGCGCGCTGGGTGCGGGCGTGGGCGCGGTTTCACCCATGGCATCAAAGCTGTCCCGCGAAGAGGCCAGGTCAACCTGATTGACCTGGGCAAACTCGACCGTCGGCTTATTCACAGGCTCGCTGGCAGGCACGCTGGGGGGCGGCGCTACCTGCTGCTGGTGAGCCGCAGCCATTGCAGCACTGACTGGCGCATTGGGTGCGGCACGAGGTGCGGAGCTGCGCCGGCTGCCTATTAATAGAGAGAGCGCAGGAGCCATGCCATCACCGCGCTCGCCGATCAGCTCAAGCAAGCGGCCGAGGTACTTTTCATTGACCCAATCGAGCACGAAGCGGTTTGGCGCATAGACACGCAGCTCGGTGCCCTCGGCCTCGACCTGTAGTGGGCGGATCCAGGTATTGAATTGCTGGGCAGGCAGCTCATCGCGCAATAGCTCGACACACTGCTGCCAAAGTTCCACTGACACGGATATCCCCTGAATTTGAAAGCCGCTAAGGCCAAGACAAGCCGACTATTGTACCGGTGCAGAGGAAACTTATCCACATGAGGTTGCCCGATCTTCGACGCTGAATGCGCCATTTTCTGACGGATATGGCCTATAAGCCTGTGCATAAACCCTGTGGATAACGCCGCATGAGGGCTATGCACAACCCAGTGGATGGATCTGTGTATAACCGGTATGTGGATAACGTTGCAGGATATCCACAGCTTGGACGCAGCCCCCACACAGCCGCAGCACGTGTTTCAGACAGACTTTTGATTCTCCACAACCCGCGAGTATAAAGGCCTTTACGAGGTTATCCACAGAAATGCCTGTCCTTAAGAGTTATAGATTCTTTAAAAAAGCTTTTTATATCTCTCTCTTTATTTTCAATGTTGATCGGTGCGTCCGTGGGCCGAGACGATGACGTGCCGCACCATGCTCCACACCCTCAGGTGCCGCCCATAAGGAAAGACTGGTTGGAAATTGACCTATGGCGTTGCTTTCTCTAGAATCGCCGGTCTCTTAAAAAGGGGTCATTCCGACCCGTTGTTTACAATCCAGGTAACACGCCATGAAACGTACTTTCCAACCCAGCACCATCAAGCGCGCTCGTACCCACGGCTTCCGTGCCCGTATGGCCACCAAGAACGGCCGTGCCGTCCTGTCGCGTCGTCGCGCCAAAGGCCGTAAGCGTCTGGCTGTTTGATTCTCCGGCACAGGTGGTGAGTCAGGACTTCAGTCGGGACAAGCGACTGCTTACACCCCGGCACTTCAAAGCGGTCTTCGACTCCCCAACCGGCAAGGTTCCAGGGAAAAACCTGCTGATCCTTGCGCGTGAAAACGGGCTCGATCTGCCACGGCTTGGCCTGGTGATAGGGAAAAAGAGCGTCAAGCTCTCCGTTCAGCGCAATCGCCTCAAACGTTTGATGCGTGATTCCTTTCGCCGGAACCAGCAAAGCCTTGCTGGTCTCGACATCGTGATCGTCGCGCGCAAGGGGTTGGGCGAGATAGAAAACCCAGAATTGCATCAACATTTTGGCAAGCTCTGGAAGCGACTCGCACGCAGTCGTCCCTCTCCAGCGGTCACTGCCGACACCGCAGGGGTAGACAGTCACAATGCGTAAACTGGCACTCGTCCCGATCCAGTTTTACCGTTACGCCATTAGTCCACTGATGGCCAGTCACTGTCGTTTCTACCCCAGTTGCTCCTGTTACGCCTATGAAGCCATCGAAACACATGGCCTCTTGCGTGGTGGGTGGCTAACCGTTCGTCGCCTGGGGCGATGTAATCCGTGGAACGACGGTGGTTATGATCCCGTTCCGCCAGCGCCTTCCTCCCGAACTTCTTCGATAGCCGAGTAATCATGGATATTAAACGCACGATCCTGATCGTCGCCCTGGCAATCGTGTCCTACGTACTGGTTCTGAAATGGAACGAGAACTACGGACAGGCTGCCCTGCCGACTCAGCATGCTGCTGCCAGCAACACCGCGCCGGCCTTGCCGGATACGGCGGCGACCGGCAACAGCGGTGCCAATGCCGATGTGCCAAGCACCACTGCTGAATCCAGCCCTACCGAACTGGCCCCTGTGGCGGTCAGCAAGGACCTGATCCGGATCAAGACGGATGTCCTGAACCTGGCTATCGACCCGGTCGGCGGCGACATCGTCCAACTGACGTTGCCCACCTATCCGCGCCGCCAAGACCACCCGGAAATTCCGTTCCAGCTGTTCGATAACGGCGGTGAGCGTGTCTACCTCGCACAAAGCGGCCTGACCGGCGCCAACGGCCCGGACGCTCGCAGTGGTGGTCGTCCGCTGTACGCCGCTGATCAGAAAAACTACCAGCTGGCCGACGGCCAGAACCAGCTGGTGGTCGACCTGAAGTTCAGTGACAACGGCGTCAACTACATCAAGCGCTTCAGCTTCAAGCGCGGTGAGTACGACCTGACCGTCAGCTACCTGATCGACAACCAGAGCGGCAACGCCTGGAACGGCAACCTGTTTGCCCAGCTCAAGCGTGATGCCAGCTCCGATCCATCGTCGAGCACCGCCACCGGCACCGCCACCTACCTGGGTGCGGCGTTGTGGACCAAAGAAGAGCCCTACAAGAAAGTGTCGATGAAAGACATGGACAAGGGCGGCCTGCAGGAATCGGTATCCGGTGGTTGGGTAGCGTGGCTGCAACACTACTTCGTGACCGCGTGGATCCCGGCCAAGTCTGAAAACAATGTCGTTCAGACCCGCAAAGATGGCCAAGGCAACTACATCATCGGTTACACCGGCCCGGCCATCAGCGTGCCTGCTGGCAGCACCGCCGAAACCAGCGCTGTGCTGTACGCCGGTCCGAAGAGCCAGGCCAAGCTCAAAGAGTTGTCCCCAGGCCTGGAACTGACCGTCGACTACGGCTTCCTGTGGTTCATTGCCCAGCCGATCTTCTGGCTGCTGCAACATATCCACAGCATCCTGGGTAACTGGGGCTGGTCGATCATCGTCCTGACCATGCTCATCAAAGGCCTGTTCTTCCCGCTGTCTGCCGCCAGCTACCGTTCGATGGCGCGCATGCGTGCCGTGGCACCCAAGCTTGCCGCGCTGAAGGAACGCTTCGGCGACGATCGCCAGAAGATGTCCCAGGCGATGATGGAGCTGTACAAGAAAGAGAAGATCAATCCGCTGGGCGGCTGCCTGCCGATCCTGGTGCAGATGCCGGTCTTCCTGGCCCTGTACTGGGTACTGCTGGAAAGCGTCGAGATGCGCCAGGCGCCGTGGATCCTGTGGATTACCGACCTGTCGATCAAGGATCCGTTCTTCATCCTGCCGATCATCATGGGCGCCACCATGTTCATCCAGCAGCGCTTGAACCCGACTCCGCCAGATCCAATGCAGGCCAAGGTCATGAAAATGATGCCCATCATTTTCACCTTCTTCTTCCTGTGGTTCCCGGCAGGTCTGGTGCTGTACTGGGTTGTGAACAACTGCTTGTCGATCTCGCAGCAGTGGTACATCACTCGGCGCATCGAAGCCGCCAGCAAAAAAGCGGCTGCCTGACAGGTTGAGGTCTAGCCTGTGAATAAAAACGCCCCCTCGTGGGGCGTTTTGCTATCTGTGATTCTGTAGTTCTGGATATGGAGGCTTTCGAGCATGAACACCGCGCGTGAAACCATTGCAGCCATCGCGACCGCTCAAGGCCGCGGTGGCGTCGGTATCGTCAGGCTCTCGGGGCCGTTGGCCAAAAAGGCGGGAGAGGTTATCTGCGGGCGTGTCCTGAACCCTCGGTATGCTCACTATGGCCCGTTTCGCGCCGAAGATGGCCTGGTCCTGGATGAAGGCATTGCGCTGTTCTTCCCGGGGCCCAACTCGTTCACCGGCGAAGATGTATTGGAACTGCAAGGCCATGGCGGCCCGGTCGTCATGGACATGCTGCTGCAGCGTTGCGTGTCGTTAGGCTGCCGCCTGGCGCGACCGGGCGAGTTCAGCGAGCGCGCATTCCTCAATGACAAACTGGACCTGGCCCAGGCCGAAGCCATCGCCGACCTGATCGAGGCCAGCTCTGCTCAGGCGGCGCGCAATGCCTTGCGCTCGTTGCAGGGCGAATTTTCCAAGCGTGTGCACGCATTGACCGAAGCGCTGATCGCGCTGCGGATCTACGTCGAAGCGGCCATCGATTTCCCCGAGGAAGAGATCGATTTCCTGGCCGATGGCCATGTGCTGTCGATGCTTGAAGCAGTACGCCGAGAGTTGTCCACAGTGCAACGTGAAGCTGGGCAGGGCGCCTTGCTGCGTGACGGTATGACGGTGGTCATTGCCGGCCGACCCAACGCGGGTAAATCCAGCCTGCTCAACCAATTGGCGGGCCGTGAAGCCGCGATCGTCACCGACATCGCCGGCACCACGCGGGACATCCTGCGCGAACATATCCACATCGATGGCATGCCGCTGCACGTGGTCGATACCGCAGGCTTGCGCGCTACCAGTGATCAGGTCGAGCGGATCGGGGTCGAGCGGGCCCTGAAAGCCATCAGCGAAGCCGATCGAGTGCTGCTGGTGGTGGACTCTACCGCACCGGAAGCTGCAGACCCGTTCGCCCTGTGGCCGGAATTTCTCGAGCAGCGCCCGGCGCCGGGCAATGTCACCCTGATTCGCAACAAAGCCGACCTCAGCGGTGAAGCGATCGGTATCACCCACAGCGACGATGGCCACGCAACGGTCACGCTCAGTGCCAGCGACAGCGGCCTGGGGCTTGATCTGCTACGGGACCACCTCAAGGCCTGCATGGGCTACGAACAGACCGCAGAGAGCGGTTTCAGCGCCCGTCGCCGTCATCTGGACGCCCTGCGCCTGGCCAGCGACCATCTGCAGCATGGCCATGCCCAGCTGACGCTGGCAGGCGCCGGTGAGCTGCTGGCCGAGGATCTGCGTCAGGCTCAGCAGGCCCTGGGCGAGATCACTGGCGCGTTCAGCTCCGATGACCTGCTGGGGCGCATTTTCTCGAGCTTCTGCATCGGCAAGTAATCCACAGCGCCTTTCGCCCTCTTCATCCGTAAGGGGGCAGCGCGAAATCCGAGCCCTTATCAACAGGTTTGGCTCGACTCTTCCTTCAGTTCTCGCCCCAGCCTTTTTCCGACTCCCTGATTTTTCATCAACGCGGCTGATTTCTCGCAGGATAAGCCCTGTGGAAAAGTGCGCTTCAGCTCAGTTGATAAGCCTACCTTTTTGTTGAGGATAAACACCCCTGTGGGTAAGTAACCTGTTTATACACAGGATACACAGGCTTGTGCAGAACCCTCACAGGCAGTGAACCACAGGGTTTTGAATCGCTGTACAGCCGATGGATAAAGGCTTGTGTAATTCTATCCACAGAAAGGACTGTGCATAAGAGTAGTAACATAAATAAGCTTTTTAAATATCTACCTTGTTTATTTCTATTACCGCCACTCATCCACAGGCTGGTCAAATTTTGCTCAAAAGGTTTCTTTGAAGGGTAGGAATTCCCTATACTTGTCCGCTTACCTTCTCTATTCGCAAAAACAGGCACGAGGTGCGTGGTGGATTTCCCTTCCCGTTTTGAAGTGATCGTCATCGGCGGCGGCCATGCCGGTACCGAGGCTGCACTTGCCTCAGCACGCATGGGAGTGAAAACCCTGTTGCTGACCCACAACGTGGAAACCCTCGGTCACATGAGCTGCAACCCCGCCATCGGTGGGATCGGCAAGAGCCATCTGGTCAAAGAGATCGATGCGCTCGGCGGCGCCATGGCGCTGGCCACCGACATGAGTGGCATCCAGTTCCGTGTGTTGAACAACCGCAAAGGCCCTGCGGTACGGGCCACCCGTGCGCAGGCGGATCGGGCCATCTACAAGTCCGTGGTTCGCGAGATCCTGGAAAACCAGCCCAACCTGTGGATATTCCAGCAAGCCTGCGATGACCTGATCGTTGAACAAGGCCAAGTCAAAGGCGTGGTGACCCAGATGGGCCTGCGCTTCCATGCCGATGCCGTGGTGCTGACCACGGGCACGTTCCTTGGCGGACTTATCCACATCGGCATGCAGAATTACTCGGGCGGTCGTGCAGGAGATCCGCCTGCCATGGCCCTGGCCCAGCGCATGCGCGAGCTGCCACTGCGCGTAGGTCGCCTGAAGACCGGTACGCCGCCGCGCATCGATGGTCGCTCAGTGGATTTCTCGGTCATGGCCGAGCAGCCCGGCGATACGCCCATTCCGGTGATGTCGTTCATGGGGGATGCGCAGATGCATCCGCGCCAGGTCAGTTGCTGGATCACCCACACCAATGCCCGCACCCACGAGATCATTGCCGCCAACCTCGACCGGTCGCCGATGTATTCGGGCATGATCGAGGGCATTGGCCCGCGCTATTGCCCGTCGATCGAAGACAAGATCCACCGCTTTGCCGACAAGGACAGCCACCAGGTCTTCATCGAGCCCGAAGGCCTGAATACCCACGAGCTGTACCCGAACGGTATCTCCACTTCGCTGCCCTTCGACGTCCAGCTGCAAGTGGTACGCTCGATCCGGGGCATGGAAAACGCGCACATCGTGCGTCCGGGCTACGCCATCGAGTACGACTACTTCGACCCGCGTGATCTCAAGTACAGCCTGGAAACCAAGGTCATCGACGGCCTGTTCTTCGCCGGCCAGATCAATGGCACCACCGGCTACGAAGAAGCCGGTGCGCAAGGCCTGCTGGCCGGCACCAACGCGGCGCTGCGTGCGCAAGGTCGTGACAGCTGGTGCCCGCGTCGGGACGAGGCGTACATCGGGGTGCTGGTCGATGACCTCATCACCCTCGGGACCCAGGAGCCGTACCGCATGTTCACCTCGCGGGCCGAGTACCGCCTGATCCTGCGTGAAGACAACGCCGACCTGCGGCTGACCGAAAAGGGCCGTGAACTGGGCCTGATCGACGACGTGCGCTGGGCGGCGTTCTGCACCAAGCGCGATGCCATCGAGCGCGAAGAGCAGCGGCTGAAAAGCACCTGGGTGCGCCCGAACACGCCGCAAGGCGATGCGGTGTCCGAAAAATTCGGCACGCCGCTCAGCCACGAGTACAGCTTGCTCAACCTGCTGACCCGGCCTGAAGTGGACTACGTCGGGTTGATCGAGGTGACCGGTGGTGAACAGATCGCGCCCCAGGTCGCCGAACAGGTCGAGATCAAGACCAAATACGCCGGTTACATCGACCGCCAGCAGGACGAGATCGCCAGGCTGCGGGCCAGCGAAGACACTGGCTTGCCTGTGGATATCGACTACAACGGGATTTCCGGATTGTCCAAAGAGATCCAGGGCAAGCTCAGCCAGACCCGTCCGCAAACGTTGGGCCAGGCGTCGCGTATCCCCGGCGTTACCCCGGCGGCGATTTCCCTGTTGCTGATTCACCTGAAAAAGCGCGGCGTCGGTCGCGCACTGGAGCACACCGTTTGAGCGTCCTGGTCACCCCGCAACATGCCGAAGAGTTGTCCACAGGTGCCCAGCAACTGGGCGTCACGCTCACCGAGCAGCAGCACGCGCTGCTGCTGGGCTATCTGGGTCTGCTGATCAAGTGGAACAAGGCGTACAACCTGACTGCCGTCCGCGACCCCGATGAGATGGTGTCGCGCCACTTGCTCGACAGCCTCAGCGTCATGCCATTTATCCACAGCCAGACCCAGCGCTGGCTCGATGTCGGCAGTGGCGGCGGCATGCCCGGTATTCCGCTGGCCATCCTGCATCCGCACAAACAGGTGACGGTGCTCGACAGCAACGGCAAGAAAACCCGCTTCCTGACCCAGGTGAAAATGGAGCTCAAGCTGGACAACCTGCAAGTTGTCCACAGCCGGGTCGAAGCCTTCCAGCCGGCACAACCGTTTTGCGGCATCGTCTCGCGGGCTTTCAGCAGCATGGAGAATTTCACCGGCTGGACGCGCCACCTCGGCGACACGTCCACGCAATGGCTTGCAATGAAGGGGCTGCATCCTGCCGATGAACTGGTAGCATTGCCGCCTGACTTCACAGTGGAAAGCGAACAGGCCCTGACCGTCCCCGGTTGCCAGGGCCAGCGCCATCTACTGATACTGCGCCGCAAGGCATGACAGGGAACACGCGCAACAATGGCTAAGGTATTCGCGATCGCGAACCAGAAAGGTGGCGTGGGCAAGACCACCACCTGTATCAATCTTGCTGCCTCGCTGGCGGCCACCAAGCGTCGTGTCCTGCTGATCGACCTCGATCCGCAAGGCAACGCGACCATGGGTAGCGGCGTCGACAAGCATGAGCTCGAGCACTCGGTGTACGACTTGCTGATCGGTGAATGCGACCTGACCCAGGCCATTCACTACTCCGAGCATGGCGAGTTCCAGTTGCTGCCGGCCAACCGTGACCTGACCGCCGCCGAGGTGGTGCTGCTGGAAATGCAGATGAAGGAGAGCCGCCTGCGTAACGCGCTGGCGCCGATCCGCGACAGTTACGACTTCATTCTCATCGACTGCCCACCCTCGCTGTCGATGCTGACACTCAACGCCCTGGTGGCCTCCGACGGTGTGATCATCCCCATGCAGTGCGAGTACTACGCACTGGAAGGGTTGAGCGACCTGGTCGACAACATCAAGCGCATTGCCGCCAAGTTGAACCCCGAGCTGCGTATCGAAGGTCTGCTGCGCACCATGTATGACCCGCGCCTGAGCCTGAACAACGAAGTGTCCGCGCAGCTCAAGCAGCACTTCGGCGAGCAGCTCTACGACACGATCATCCCGCGCAACATCCGTCTTGCCGAAGCGCCGAGCTATGGCATGCCGGCACTGGCCTACGACAAGCAGTCGCGCGGTGCCCAGGCCTACCTGGCCCTGGCCGGCGAGCTGGTTCGCCGTCAGCGTCGTCAATCCCGCACTGCACAGCCAACTTGAGGAATCCGCATGGCCGTTAAGAAACGAGGTCTCGGGCGGGGGTTGGATGCGCTGCTCAGCGGCCCTTCCGTCAGTGCGCTCGAAGAGCAGGCTGTCCAGATCGACCGCAGGGAGCTGCAACAGCTGCCGGTCGAGCTGATCCAGCGTGGCAAGTATCAGCCGCGTCGCGACATGGACCAGCAGGCGTTGGAAGAACTGGCGCAATCGATCCGCACACATGGGGTGATGCAGCCCATCGTGGTGCGTCCGATCGGTGATAAGCGTTTCGAGATCATCGCGGGTGAACGCCGCTGGCGCGCGACCCAACTGGCTGGGTTCGATACCGTGCCGGCCATGGTGCGTGAAGTGGCCGATGAAGTGGCCATCGCCATGGCCCTGATCGAGAACATCCAGCGCGAAGACCTCAATCCACTGGAAGAGGCCATGGCGCTGCAGCGCTTGCAGCAGGAATTCGAGTTGACCCAGCAGCAAGTGGCCGATGCGGTGGGCAAGTCGCGGGTGACCGTGGCCAATCTGCTGCGCTTGATCGCGCTGCCAGAGGCCATCAAGACCATGTTGGCGCACGGTGACCTAGAAATGGGCCATGCGCGTGCATTGTTGGGTCTGGGGGAAGAACGGCAGGTCGAAGGGGCGCGTCATGTTGTCGCACGTGGCCTGACCGTGCGCCAGACCGAAGCCCTGGTGCGCCAGTGGCTCAATGGTCCGGCTGATCCGGTCGAACCAAGCCCAGCTGATCCCGACATCACCCGGCTTGAACAGCGGCTGGCAGAGCGTTTGGGCTCTGCAGTGCAGATTCGTCACGGCAACAAGGGCAAAGGCCAACTGGTCATCCGCTACAACTCGCTGGATGAGTTGCAGGGTGTACTCGCCCACATCCGCTGAAACAATTGGCGTTGTAGCGCGTAATCAGAAATCACTACCAAGAGTTGAATAGGGGGTAATCCACCCCTATACTCTGCGCGCATTTTGTCGGCACAAATTATGCCAAGTCGTTGTTGGCTTGACGGTCGACTTTCGAGGAGCAGTTGTGATGGAAATCCGCACGCCAAACCGCCTGCCTTTCCATCGCTGGGCGGTTTTTCCGGTACTGCTGGCTCAATGCATCGTCTTCTTGCTGGCGACTCTGGTGTTGTGGCTGTGGCAAGGCACGGTCAGCGGTTATTCAGGCCTCTGCGGAGGGCTGATTGCCTGGCTGCCAAATCTGTATTTCGCCTGGAAGGCTTTTCGCTTTAGCGGAGCCCGGGCAGCGCAGGCCATCGTCAAGTCGTTCTATGCGGGCGAGGCAGGCAAGATGATTTTGACGGCAGTGCTGTTCGCACTGACCTTCGCAGGCGTGAAACCCCTGGAGCCGCTGGCAGTATTCGGCGTCTTCGTACTGACCCTTCTGGTCAGTTGGTTCTCACCTCTGCTCATGAATACAAGACTTTCGAGACCTAAGGGCGTTTGAGGCAACCATGGCAGCAGAAACCGCTTCGGGCTATATCCAGCACCACTTGCAGAACCTGACCTACGGTCAACTACCAGACGGCAGCTGGGGCTTCGCCCATTCGGCTGCAGAAGCCAAGGCAATGGGCTTCTGGGCGTTCCATGTGGACACCCTTGGCTGGTCGGTCGCTCTGGGTCTGATCTTCCTGTTCATCTTCCGCATGGCCGCCAAGAAGGCAACTTCCGGCCAGCCAGGCGGCCTGCAGAACTTCGTCGAAGTGATGGTGGACTTCGTTCACGGCAGCGTGAAGGACTCCTTCCATGGCCGCAGCCCGGTGATTGCACCGCTGGCGCTGACCATCTTCGTCTGGGTGTTCCTGATGAACGCCGTCGACCTGGTACCGGTCGACTGGATCCCGCAACTGGCGATCCTGATTTCGGGCGATCCGCACATCCCGTTCCGCGCCGTGTCCACCACCGACCCGAACGCTACCCTGGGTATGGCCCTCAGCGTCTTCGCGCTGATCATCTTCTACAGCATCAAGGTCAAGGGCATCGGCGGCTTCATCGGCGAGCTGACCCTGCACCCGTTCGGCAGCAAGAACATCTTCGTGCAGATCCTGCTGATTCCGATCAACTTCCTGCTCGAGTTCGTCACCCTGATCGCCAAGCCGATCTCGCTGGCACTGCGACTGTTCGGCAACATGTATGCCGGCGAGCTGGTGTTCATCCTGATCGCAGTGATGTTCGGTTCCGGCCTGCTCTGGCTGAGCGGCCTGGGCGTGGTGCTGCAGTGGGCGTGGGCGGTGTTCCACATCCTGATCATCACCTTGCAAGCTTTCATCTTCATGATGCTGACCATCGTCTACCTGTCGATGGCCCACGAAGATAATCATTAAGACCGCCTGGCGTGTCTGATAGTCTTCCCCCGCTGTTGGGGGAGGGCTTAAAACGTCCGCAAGGGCAGTTGTACCAAACGATCCTGTTTTACCGCTTCAAACTAAAAACCTAACCAATACGACGTAAAAGTCGGGAGGAAAGATGGAAACTGTAGTTGGTCTTACCGCTATCGCTGTTGCTCTGCTGATCGGTCTGGGCGCTCTGGGCACCGCCATTGGTTTCGGCCTGCTGGGCGGCAAATTCCTGGAAGGCGCTGCTCGCCAGCCAGAAATGGTTCCGATGCTGCAGGTCAAGATGTTCATCGTTGCGGGCCTGCTCGACGCCGTGACCATGATCGGCGTTGGTATCGCTCTGTTCTTCACCTTCGCAAACCCCTTCGTTGGTCAGATCGCCGGCTAATCACTCGTTTCCAACGAGTGAATGGCTGTGATGAACGAAGACCGAGCGAGGTGTTGGCGTGAATATTAATGCAACCCTGATTGGCCAATCCGTTGCCTTCCTGATTTTTGTCGTTTTCTGCATGAAGTACGTATGGCCTCCGGTCATCACTGCTCTGCATGAGCGTCAAAAGAAGATTGCTGACGGCCTGGACGCTGCCAACCGCGCTGCTCGTGACCTGGAGCTGGCCCAAGAAAAAGCGGGTCAGCAACTGCGCGAAGCAAAAGCACAGGCAGCTGAAATCATTGAGCAAAGCAAGAAACGTGCTGCTCAGCTTGTAGACGAGGCCCGTGAACAGGCCCGCGTCGAAGCTGACCGCGTGAAGGCTCAGGCTCTGGCCGAGATCGAACAGGAACTGAACAGCGTCAAAGATGCCCTGCGTGCCCAAGTGGGTGCCCTGGCTGTTGGCGGTGCTGAAAAGATCCTAGGCGCCACAATCGATCAAAACGCGCATGCGGAGCTGGTTAATAAACTGGCCGCTGAAATTTAAGCGAGGGCGATCATGGCAGAACTGACCACGTTGGCCCGACCTTACGCTAAGGCTGCTTTTGAGCATGCCCAGGCCCAGCAGCAACTGGCCAATTGGTCAGCCATGCTCGGCCTGGCTGCTGCGGTATCGGAAGACGATACGATGCAGCGCCTGCTCAAGGCCCCGCGACTGACGAGCGCAGAAAAGGCCGCCACGTTCATTGACGTGTGCGGTGACAAGTTCGATGCACAGGCACGTAATTTCATTCACGTTGTCGCGGAAAACGACCGCCTCCTGCTTCTGCCGGAGATCGCGTCGCTGTTCGAGCTGTACAAGGCCGAGCAAGAGAAATCCGTGGATGTGGAAGTCACCAGTGCTTTTGCATTGAACCAAGAACAGCAAGACAAACTCGCCAAGGTTCTCAGTGCACGGCTAGGGCAGGAAGTTCGCCTGCACGCGTCGGAGGATGCCAGCCTGATCGGCGGCGTCGTCATCCGCGCAGGCGACCTGGTAATCGATGGCTCTGTTCGCGGCAAGATCGCGAAACTGGCCGAAGCATTGAAATCTTGAGTTTGAAGGGGCAGCAGAGCAATGCAGCAACTCAATCCTTCCGAAATAAGTGAAATCATCAAGGGCCGCATCGAGAATCTCGATGTCAGCTCCCAAGCCCGCAACGAAGGTACCGTCGTCAGCGTTTCTGACGGTATCGTCCGGATCCACGGTCTCGCCGACGTCATGTACGGCGAAATGATCGAGTTCCCAGGCGGTGTCTACGGTATGGCACTGAACCTGGAGCAAGACTCCGTAGGTGCCGTAATCCTGGGTGCGTACGCTTCCCTGGCCGAAGGCATGAGCGCCAAGTGCACCGGTCGCATCCTGGAAGTCCCAGTCGGCAAAGGCCTGCTGGGCCGCGTCGTCGACGCCCTGGGTAACCCGGTTGACGGCAAAGGCCCGCTGGCCACCACTGAGACCGACGCTGTCGAGAAAGTGGCACCTGGCGTGATCTGGCGTAAGTCGGTAGACCAGCCTGTACAGACTGGCTACAAGGCTGTCGATGCCATGATCCCGGTCGGCCGTGGTCAGCGTGAGCTGATCATCGGTGACCGTCAGATCGGTAAAACCGCTCTGGCGATCGACGCGATCATCAACCAGAAAGACAGCGGCATCTTCTGCGTCTACGTGGCCATTGGCCAGAAGCAGTCGACCATTGCCAACGTCGTGCGCAAGCTGGAAGAAAACGGTGCCCTGGCCAACACCATCATCGTTGCCGCCAGCGCCTCCGAATCGGCTGCACTGCAGTTCCTGGCACCGTACTCCGGTTGCACCATGGGCGAGTACTTCCGTGACCGCGGTGAAGACGCTCTGATCGTCTACGATGACCTGTCCAAACAGGCCGTTGCCTACCGTCAGATCTCCCTGCTGCTGCGCCGTCCACCAGGACGCGAAGCGTACCCAGGCGACGTGTTCTATCTCCACTCCCGTCTGCTGGAGCGTGCTTCGCGCGTTTCCGAAGAGTACGTCGAGAAGTTCACCAACGGTGCCGTTACCGGCAAGACCGGCTCGCTGACCGCGCTGCCGATCATCGAAACCCAGGCTGGCGACGTTTCCGCCTTCGTTCCGACCAACGTGATTTCCATCACCGACGGTCAGATCTTCCTGGAATCGGCCATGTTCAACTCGGGCATCCGCCCAGCAGTGAACGCCGGTGTTTCGGTATCCCGTGTGGGTGGTGCTGCGCAGACCAAGATCATCAAGAAGCTGTCTGGTGGTATCCGTACCGCTCTGGCTCAGTACCGTGAGCTGGCGGCATTCGCCCAGTTCGCGTCTGACCTGGACGAAGCGACCCGCAAGCAGCTCGAGCATGGTCAGCGCGTTACCGAGCTGATGAAGCAGAAGCAATACGCTCCAATGTCCATCGCGGACATGGCGCTGTCGCTGTACGCCGCTGAGCGTGGCTTCCTGACCGACGTCGAAATCGCCAAGATTGGCAGCTTCGAACAAGCACTGATCGGCTTCTTCAACCGCGATCACGCTGATTTGATGGCCAAGATCAACGTCAAGGGCGACTTCAACGACGAAATCGACGCAGGCCTCAAAGCCGGTATCGAGAAGTTCAAGGCCACCCAGACCTGGTAAGCCGCAGCGGGGGCCTCGTGCCCCCGCTTGCTAACCTGATAGGTGATACATGGCAGGCGCAAAAGAGATTCGCAGTAAGATTGCGAGCATCAAAAGCACGCAAAAGATTACCAGCGCCATGGAAAAAGTGGCGGTCAGCAAGATGCGCAAGGCTCAAATGCGCATGGCTGCTAGCCGTCCTTATGCGGAGCGTATCCGCCAGGTGATCGGTCATCTGGCCAACGCCAACCCGGAATACCGCCACTCGTTCATGATCGACCGCCCTGTAAAGCGCGCCGGTTATATCGTGGTGAGCAGTGACCGTGGCTTGTGCGGTGGCTTGAATACCAACCTGTTCAAGGCCTTGGTCAAGGACATGAACGACAACCGCGAACAGGGCATTGAAGTTGACCTGTGCGTGATCGGCAGCAAAGGTGCGGCATTCTTCCGCAGCTTTGGTGGCAACGTCGTAGCAGCCATCAGCCACTTGGGCGAGGCGCCATCGATCAATGATCTGATCGGCTCCGTCAAAGTGATGCTCGATGCCTACCTCGATGGCCGCATTGACCGTCTCAGCGTGGTGTCGAACAAGTTCATCAATACCATGACGCAAAAACCCACGGTCGAGCAGTTGGTACCGTTGGTTGCAACCCCGGATCAAGAACTCAAGCACCACTGGGACTACCTCTACGAACCCGATGCCAAAGAGCTGCTTGACGGCCTGATGGTGCGTTACGTGGAATCGCAGGTCTATCAGGCGGTGGTCGAGAACAACGCTGCTGAACAAGCGGCCCGGATGATCGCGATGAAAAACGCCACAGACAACGCCGGTGACCTGATCAGCGAACTCCAGCTGATCTACAACAAGGCGCGTCAGGCTGCGATCACCCAGGAGATCTCGGAAATCGTCGGCGGCGCTGCCGCGGTTTAACGGTTCACATATTCAGAGGATCCAGCTATGAGTAGCGGACGTATCGTTCAAATCATCGGCGCCGTCATTGACGTGGAATTCCCACGTGACGGCGTTCCGAGTGTTTACAACGCGCTGAAAGTACAAGGCGCGGAAACCACCCTCGAAGTTCAGCAGCAGCTGGGCGACGGCGTGGTTCGTACCATTGCGATGGGCTCTACCGAAGGCCTCAAGCGCGGTCTGAACGTCACCGATACCGGTGCCGCCATTTCCGTACCGGTCGGCAAGGCTACCCTGGGCCGCATCATGGACGTCCTGGGCAACCCGATCGACGAAGCCGGTCCGATTGGTGAAGAAGAGCGCTGGGGCATTCACCGTCCTGCGCCTAGCTTCGCTGAACAAGCAGGCGGTAACGACCTGCTGGAAACCGGCATCAAGGTGATCGACCTGGTCTGCCCGTTTGCCAAAGGCGGTAAAGTCGGCCTGTTCGGCGGTGCCGGCGTGGGCAAGACCGTCAACATGATGGAACTGATCCGTAACATCGCCATCGAGCACAGCGGTTATTCCGTGTTCGCCGGTGTGGGTGAGCGTACTCGTGAGGGTAACGACTTCTACCACGAGATGAAGGATTCGAACGTTCTGGACAAAGTTGCTCTGGTCTACGGCCAGATGAACGAGCCGCCAGGAAACCGTCTGCGCGTAGCACTGACCGGCCTGACCATGGCCGAGAAGTTCCGTGACGAAGGTAACGACGTTCTGCTGTTCGTCGACAACATCTACCGTTACACCTTGGCCGGTACTGAAGTATCCGCACTGCTCGGCCGTATGCCATCAGCCGTAGGTTACCAGCCGACCCTGGCCGAAGAGATGGGCGTTCTGCAAGAGCGCATCACCTCCACCAAACAAGGTTCGATCACTTCGATCCAAGCGGTATACGTACCTGCGGATGACTTGACCGACCCGTCGCCTGCGACCACCTTCGCCCACTTGGACGCCACCGTCGTACTGTCCCGTGACATCGCTTCCCTGGGTATCTACCCAGCGGTCGATCCACTGGACTCGACTTCGCGCCAGCTGGACCCGAACGTGATTGGCAACGAGCACTACGACACCGCGCGTGGCGTTCAATATGTTCTGCAGCGCTACAAAGAGCTGAAAGACATCATTGCCATTCTGGGTATGGACGAACTGTCCGAAGCCGACAAGCAACTGGTATCGCGCGCTCGTAAGATCCAGCGCTTCCTGTCGCAGCCGTTCTTCGTGGCCGAAGTCTTCACCGGTGCCTCGGGCAAATACGTTTCCCTGAAAGACACCATCGCTGGCTTCAGCGGCATCCTCAAAGGTGACTACGACCACTTGCCAGAACAAGCGTTCTACATGGTCGGCGGCATCGAAGAAGCAGTTGAGAAAGCCAAGAAACTGTAATCCCGGCGCCCCGCAAGGGGCGCAATCAGGTTGAGGCAAGCAGATGGCTATGACAGTCCATTGCGATATCGTCAGCGCGGAAGGAGAGATTTTCTCCGGTCTGGTCGAGAGGGTAGTTGCGCACGGTAACCTGGGTGATCTTGGTATCGCTCCAGGCCACGCGCCGCTGATCACCAATCTCAAGCCAGGGCCGATCACGCTGACCAAGCAGGGTGGCGACCGTGAGGTGTTCTACATCTCCGGTGGTTTCCTCGAAGTGCAGCCGAACATGGTCAAGGTGCTTGCCGATACCGTGCAACGTGCTGCAGACCTGGACGAGGCTTTTGCTCAGGACGCCGTCAAGGCTGCCGAAAAGGCCCTGAGCGAGAAAGGTGCGGACTTCGACTACAGCGCCGCGTCCGCGCGTCTGGCCGAGGCCGCAGCCCAGCTGCGCACCGTCCAGCAGATCCGCAAGAAGTTCGGCGGTTAATACCGTTGCGCTTTGCGTAGATTGAGAAAAAGGGTAGCCATCGGCTACCCTTTTTCTTTTTCCACAGTCATACCCCACACGGTCAGGCCCTGACCGCCCAGCATTGGTAGCTTTCATGTCCCTCGATATCGTCATTCTCGCCGCTGGCCAAGGCACCCGCATGCGCTCGGCCTTGCCCAAGGTGCTGCACCCGGTGGCCGGCAACTCGATGCTCGGCCACGTTATCCACAGCGCGCGCCAGCTCCAGCCGCAAGGCATTCATGTGGTGATCGGCCACGGCGCCGAGCGAGTACGCGAGCGCCTGGCTGCCGACGACTTGAATTTCGTCATGCAGGACAAGCAGCTGGGTACCGGCCATGCCGTGGCGCAAGCGCTGCCTGCCATCAGCGCCGACACCGTGTTGGTGCTTTACGGTGATGTGCCGCTGATTGAAGTCGAAACCCTCGAGCGCCTGTTGGGCAAGGTCAACGACCAGCAACTGGGTCTGCTGACGGTCACGCTGGATGACCCCACCGGCTACGGACGCATCGTGCGTGACGATGAGGGTCAGGTCACCGCGATCGTCGAGCACAAAGATGCCAGCGAGGCGCAGAAAGCGATCAAAGAAGGCAACACCGGCATCCTGGCGCTGCCGGCCGCACGGCTGGCCGAGTGGATGGGCCGCTTGTCGAACAACAACGCCCAAGGCGAGTACTACCTGACCGACGTGATCGCCATGGCAGTCAGTGATGGCCTGGCAATCGCCACCGAACAGCCGTACCACCCCATGGAAGTGCAGGGCGCCAACGACCGTCGCCAACTGGCAGAGCTGGAGCGTCACTACCAGTTCCGCGAGGCCGGCCGCCTGATGGCCCAGGGCGTCACCCTGCGCGACCCCGCCCGCTTCGATGTGCGTGGCCAGGTCACCGTGGGCCGCGACGTGCTGATCGACATCAATGTGATCCTGGAAGGCACCGTAATCATCGAAGACAACGTGCAGATCGGCCCCAACTGTGTGATCAAGGACACTACGCTGCGCACTGGCGCCGTGGTCAAAGCCAATAGCCACCTGGACGGTGCGGTGATGGGCGAGGGCAGCGATGCCGGCCCGTTCGCACGCCTGCGCCCGGGCACCGTACTGGACGCCAAAGCCCATGTGGGTAACTTCGTGGAACTGAAGAATGCCCACTTGGGTGAGGGCGCCAAGGCCGGTCACTTGACCTACCTGGGCGATGCCGAGATCGGCGCCCGCACCAACATTGGCGCGGGCACCATTACCTGCAACTACGACGGTGCGAACAAATTCCGCACGGTGCTGGGCGAAGATGTGTTCATCGGTTCCAACAGCTCACTGGTAGCGCCGGTAGAAATCGGTTCAGGTGCGACCACGGGCGCTGGCTCGACCATCACCCAGAACGTCGATGCGGCTCAACTCGCGGTCGGCCGTGCGCGGCAACGCAACATCGATGGCTGGAAGCGACCTGAGAAAATCAAGAAGAGCTGAAACTGGCTCATGAGCGACGCCGTAAAAGCCGACAACTGTGGATAAGTCGGCTTTTTCGTTTCAGGGCCGTGGCTTGCGCTGTGCGCGATCGTTTGCACCTGCTGTCTACAGCCTGCACTGGGAAATCCATCCCTTGACGCGTGGGCCGCTTTAGGTTTTGATTGCGATCATTATCTTTCAGATCGAAACTTAAGCGCATCATGTCGAAACGTAATACGCCTCAACGCCGGCATAATATCCTCGCCTTGCTCACTGAGCAGGGCGAAGTCAGTGTCGACGCTCTGGCCAAGCGCTTTGAAACGTCGGAAGTCACCATCCGCAAAGACCTTGCCGCCCTCGAAGCCAACGGCCTGCTGCTGCGCCGCTATGGCGGTGCTGTCACCGTGCCGCAGGAGCTGCTGGCCGAGCCGGTCCAGCCGGTGTCGGCATACAAGCAGGCCATCGCCCGCGCGGCGGTGCAACTGATCCGCGAACACGCGCGCATCATCATCGACAGCGGCAGCACCACCGCAGCCATGATCGGCCAATTGGGTCGCCAGCCCGGCCTGGTGGTGATGACCAATTCGCTGCACGTGGCCCGCGCCATTGGCGATCTTGAGCACGAACCCGTGCTGCTGATGACCGGCGGCACGTGGGACCCGCATTCCGAATCCTTTCAAGGCCAAGTCGCCGAGCAGGTGCTGCGCTCGTACGACTTCGACCAACTGTTCATCGGCGCCGATGGCATCGACCTGAACCGCGGCACCACCACCTTCAACGAGTTGCTCGGTTTGAGCCGTGTGATGGCCGAAGTCGCCCGTGAAGTCATCGTCATGGTGGAGTCCGACAAAGTCGGGCGGAAAATTCCCAACCTCGAGTTGCCTTGGGACCGAGTGAATACCCTGATTACCGACGATCGCCTGCCCCTTGAGGCCCGCGAACAAATTCAAGCCCGTGGCGTCACCCTGATCTGCGCCACGATCAGCCAGGAGCAATAACATGTGTGGAATCGTGGGTGCCGTTGCTGAGCGCAACATCACAACCATTCTGATCGAAGGCCTCAAGCGCCTCGAATACCGCGGCTATGACAGCGCAGGGGTGGCTGTCTTCGGCGCTGAACAGGGCCTGCAGCGCCGCCGGCGCACGGGCAAGGTGCGCGAGCTGGAAAGCGCCGTGGCGGCCGAGCCGCTGACCGGTCAGCTGGGCATTGCCCACGTGCGTTGGGCCACCCACGGTGCCCCGACCGAACATAATGCGCACCCGCATTTCTCCGGCCATGACGTGGCCGTGGTGCACAACGGCATCATCGAAAACTTCGAGGCGCTGCGCGAAGAACTCAAAGCCCTGGGCTATGTGTTCGCTTCCGAGACGGACACCGAAGTCATCGTCCACCTGATCCACCACATCCTCAAAACCACCCCTGACCTGGCCGATGCGGTCAAAGCTGCCGTCCAGCGCTTGCACGGTGCCTACGGCCTGGCCGTGGTCAGCGCGGCGCAGCCAGACCGTCTGGTCGCCGCGCGCAGCGGCAGCCCGCTGGTCATTGGCCTGGGCATCGGCGAAAACTTCCTCGCTTCCGATCAGTTGGCCCTGCGCCAGGTGACCGATCGCTTCATGTACCTGGAAGAAGGCGACATCGCCGAGATCCGCCGCGAACAGGTGAGCATCTGGGATCAGGCCGGCCAGGCCGTACAGCGCGAAACCGTGCAGTACCATGAAGGCGCGGAAGCTGCCGACAAGGGCCAGTACCGCCACTTCATGCTCAAGGAAATCCACGAGCAGCCAAACGTCGTGCAACGCACACTTGAAGGCCGCCTGGGCAAGGACCACGTGCTGGTGCAAGCCTTCGGCCCACAAGCCGCCGAGCTGTTCGCCAAGGTGCGCAACGTGCAGATCGTCGCCTGCGGCACCAGCTACCACGCCGGCATGGTTGCGCGGTACTGGCTGGAAAGCCTGGCCGGCATCCCGTGCCAGGTCGAAGTGGCCAGCGAGTTCCGCTACCGCAAGGTGGTGGTGCAGCCCGACACCCTGTTCGTGTCGATCTCGCAGTCCGGCGAAACCGCCGACACCCTGGCCGCGTTGCGCAACGGCAAGGCCTTGGGCTTTCTCGGCAGCCTGGCGATCTGCAACGTCGGCATCAGCTCGCTGGTGCGTGAATCCGACCTGACTCTGTTGACCCTGGCCGGCCCGGAAATCGGCGTCGCCTCGACCAAGGCCTTCACCACCCAGCTTGTCTCGCTGATGCTGCTGACCCTGGCGTTGGGCCAGGTGCGTGGCACCCTCGAAGCGGGCGTCGAAGCCGAGCTGGTCGATGAGCTGCGCCGCCTGCCAAGCCGTCTGGGCGAAGCCCTGGCCATGGACAGCACCATCGAGAAAACCGCCGAACTGTTCGCCGACAAGCACCACACCCTGTTCCTCGGCCGCGGCGCGCAATACCCGGTGGCGATGGAGGGTGCGCTCAAGCTCAAGGAGATTTCCTACATCCACGCCGAAGCCTACCCGGCCGGTGAACTCAAGCACGGCCCGTTGGCCCTGGTCGACGCCGACATGCCGGTGGTCACCGTGGCGCCGAACAACGAGCTGCTGGAAAAGCTCAAATCCAACCTGCAGGAAGTCCGCGCCCGCGGCGGCGAGCTGGTGGTGTTTGCCGACGAACAGGCTGGCATGACCAATGGCGAAGGCACCCACGTGATCAACGTGCCGCACATCGCCGACGCACTGGCGCCGATCCTGTACACGATCCCGTTGCAGTTGCTGTCGTATTACGTTGCAGTGCTCAAGGGCACGGATGTGGACCAGCCGCGGAATCTGGCGAAGTCGGTGACGGTGGAATAAGGCACGGTTCGCGGTGGGTTCTGACAACCAATCCGAGCATACCGCACGTTAAAACTGCCGCGCCCGAAGGGAGCCTTGACCGGCTCCCTTTTTCGTTGCGCTTCTCTGGGCTGTTGCGCTCACCTTAACCTGCGCCGACGCTCATCCACGCTTGTGCAAATCCAGCTCGATCAATCACCCGACTCCTGCGTCAGACGTACTCAAGTTGCTGGGTTCGGTACTTGCAGTGGCCCTGGATCTTCATCACCCGCCACCCCTCCTGTGCAATTCACGCCGAGGTAGCGCGTCTCTGCTGTCTTGGGCTGTACCCGTTCATCAGCAACAATCTGCTGCCCACGCGAAACGTCAGCGGCTGCGCGTAGTCAGCTACGGTGATTGATCATCAGGAATCACCTATGAGCCAAGACGTCATCGATCCAAGCGTCATAGACAGCATTGTCATCTGCATTCAGGACACGGCGGGCTTTGGCAGAAGAGCGTTTGAACGCTTCAGCCTATCGACCGATGTGGCACGTGCTCTCGGCATCGATGGGGACGATGCCAATGAGCTGATGGTCGAGTTTTTCGAAAGGTTCTCCATCGACCTCAATGACTACGACCCCTATCGGTATTTCGTCGAGGAGGGTTTCAGCTTATGGCCATGCCGACGGCCAAAAGACAGGCGCGGGAACATACCGCTGCGCATCGGTATGTTGCATTCGGCGTTACAGGCCAGGCGTTGGGATACACAAGCGTTCGAACAGCTCAGGTTCAGCGATTCCCCACTGTATGCGCGGACAGAAGATATTCCGGTACAGGGCTACAAGATCAAGCGCCGCTGAGAGAGGCCAAATGCTTTACGAGTGCGCCCCACGCCGCCGCCTGCGGGAAAGTTGCACGGTGAGCTCTCGGCGCACCAAGGCCATCCACCCCCTTCAGCAAAAGATGAAGAATTATTTACCAAGGATTTCCAGGACTTAATGTAATTTTGTGGCCCAGAAACGCCTCCCATTACCATTTGCATTTCGCCAGGAAAACACTTTGAAAAGTCCCATCCCTGCCAGCCTTCTTTTAGTCGGCGTGTGCAGTGCCATGCCTATGGCTCAAGCGGCCGACGACCTCACACTGCCAATCACACAGATTGAAAGCACTCAGGAGGGTACCGATGCCGCCAGCGTGGGATATGAAGGCAGGGCGTCGTCCAGCACCACCAAGCTCGGGCTGACCGACAAGGAGACGCCGCAGGGTGTGACCACCATCACCCGCCAGGCGCTGGACGATTTCAGGATCACCGGCATCAAGAACGCCCTGCGCGCCGCCCCGTCGGTCACCGTCGAGCAGACCGAGAGCGACCGTACCCAATTCACCTCGCGCGGTTTCGACATCAACGCCTTTGAATACGACGGTGTCGGCATGCCGTTCGTAGGCGGTTTGCTGATAGGCGAGCAGGACCTGGCCGAGTACGAACAGATCGATGTGCTGCACGGTGCAAACGGTTTGATGAGTGGTACGGGCAATCCATCGGCCACGGTCAACTTCGTGCGCAAGCGGCCTACCGATACCTTCCAGGCGCAAATCGACACCAGCGTGGGCTCCTGGGACAGCCGTCGTGTGGACGTCGACGTCGCCGGCCCGCTGACCGACAGCGGCAACGTGCGCGGTCGCTTCATCTACTCCCACGACAAGGGCAACTCGTGGATGGACCGCTACAGCCACGAGCGCAACATCGCCGCTGGCCTGCTGGCGCTCGATGTCTCTGATGCCGACACCGTGACCATGGGCTTCTCCCAGCACAACAGCGACGCCAATGGCAGCACCTGGGGCAACCTGCCGTTGGTCGACAGCGCCGGCAACCCAATTCACTACAGCAGCCGCAGCAGCAACATCGGCCAGCCGTGGACCTACTGGAACCTGCACACCCAGCGGGCGTTCGTGGAGCTCAAACACGATTTCGGCAACGACTGGAACGCCACGCTGACCGCCACCGGCGTTCAGGAAAAGCAGAATACCAACATGCTGTATGTCGGCTCCGTCGCCGACGACGTGGCCGGCGCCTACGCCAACCACACTCGCAGCGAAGCGCACCAGTTGCTGGGCGAAGCCAAGGTGCAGGGCCCGTTCAGCCTGTTCGGCCGCGAGCACCAGCTGACCTTCGGCACCGCCTATGGTCGCACCCACCAGAAGGGTCAGGAGTATGACGAGAACCTCGAAGACGGCAGCGCTTTCACCACTTCGTTCTCCGGCATCCTGGCAGGCGCCACGCCGATGCCGTCGTTCGGCGTCACCAGCGAAGCGCTGGGGCAGAATTTCCAGGACACGCAAAAAAGCGTATTCGCCGGTGCTCGCTTCAGCCTGGCTGACGACCTGCACTGGATCGCCGGCGCGCGCATGATCAGCGCCGATGGCAAGGGCGACAGCTACGGCAGCGAGCACTCCACCCGCGAGCACGGCGAAGTGACGCCCTACACCGGCCTGGTCTACGACCTGAACGATGCCTGGAGCGTCTACGGCAGCTGGACCAAGATCTTCAACCCGCAATACAACGCGGTCGGCACCGATGGCCGCCTGCTCGATCCGCAGGAAGGCAAGAGCATGGAAGTGGGCGTCAAGGGCAGCCTGATGGACGATCACCTGCACCTGACCGGCGCACTGTTCAAGACCGAGCAACGCAACGTCGTCATGTCGTCGTTCTACGATGGCCGGCAGACCCTTTCCATACCCGGCGACATCAAGAGCCATGGTCTCGAGCTGCAGGCATCCGGCGAAATCACCCCCGGCCTGGACCTGCTCGCGGGCTACACCTACGTGCATGTCGACGACGACGAAGGCGAGCGTGCCCGTCAATACGTGCCGGCCCACGCGGTCCGCGGCATGCTCACCTATCGCTTGCCAAGCCTGCCGCAGATGAAGGTGGGTACGCGGGTCAGCTGGCAAACCAAGGTGGAGAACGACAACAACCGCGCGATTGCCCAGAACGCTTATGGCCTGGTCGATCTGATGACCAGCTACGACATCGACAGCCACTGGAGCACTTCGCTGAACCTGAACAACGTCACCGATCGCAAATACCTGCTGTCGCTGTACAACAACGCCACCACCGCCAGCTACGGCGCGCCGCGCAACCTGACGGCGTCGGTGACCTGGACGTATTGATCTGGCGATCGGCTTCGAACGCTTCCAGTGAGGCGCGTCGAAGCCTGATCAACAGGCGGGTTCGGTCTTGCAGGCTGGCCTGACCGGTAGACAGCCAAGTCCTGATCAGTTTTTTACCGCCAAGGCGTTACAGTGATGCCCGCGCTCTACCCACTACGGACGGTCTGGCGCTTGCGGCGCATCATGCTCTACAGCGGGCTTGAAGCAGATACTGCACGCTGCGCCACACCTCGCTATTTTCCTGTCTGATTCGAATGCGTCGCCCCGTGTTCGATTCATGGCCCGACTGGACGTGTCACGTGATTCGACTTTCCTTTCTGTTCAAAGCCGGGCTATCCAGCCTTGGCCTGTTGCTCGTCGCAACACTGGGTTTCTTCGCTTGGCAGAGTTTCTATCTCGTCCAGGCCGCAGCCGGCTGGCAGGTCCGAGTCAAGCATGACGATGGTGCCCAAAGCAGCGTCCCTGGCGCCCTTGGCCGATGGCTCGTTGCTGGTCAGCCTGGAGTTGCCGGACGGTAAGGGCAGCATTGTGCCAATCCAACCCGACGGGAAGCGCGAAACGGTGGTCGACGGACTGTCCAAGCCCGACGGCATGGTCGCCGCCCAAGGCGGCTGGGTGTACAGCCAGGAAACCGATGGCGCCATGGTGAGCCTGCTGAAGGATGGCCAGATCACTCACCTGTTTGAAGGTTTCAATGCGCAAGGGCTGTGGAACGACGGCGACGTGCTCTACGCCATCGAAGACCGCCATGGGAATGGGCGTCTGCTGCGTTACCGCTGGAGCGATCAGACGCTGACGGTGGTGCGCGATGGCCTCAACGAAACAGAGTCCATCACGCGCTGCACGGACGGCCGGCTGCTGTACACGGAAAAGCAGGCGGGTGTGGTTCGCCAGCTCACCGAAGACCGTCGTGATCCCGTCGTGCAAGCTAACTTGAACCAGCCGACGTACCTGATGTGTGACCAGCGCGGCCTGTGGATAAGTGAGGATTCCACCCACCGCGCACGTTTGTTGCTGATCGATGCACAGGGCGAACGGCACACGATCCTGTCATTCCTCAAAGCCCCGCAGTCCATCGTACGCACAGCCCAAGGCACCTATCTGCTGGCCGAAGGAGGGCGTGACCGGGTGCTGGAGCTGGTGCCCCCGCCGGTTACAGCAAGCCAATAAAGGCCGCGCGATGGAGGGGCAGGGCGTCATCCCGTGGGCCCTGCAAAGCACAGCGTTCGCCCCTCACGGTTGCCGATCAGCAGCCGGCCACTGAGTGCGTTCATGATCATCTCGACGATGGCCAGGCCCAGCCCGGCGCCTTGGTCGCTGCCCCTGCTGTAGAACCGCTTCGGCGGGCGCGGCGCGTGCGACGCATCAATGCCGGGCCCGTGAACCTGCACGCGAAGCATTAGCGTGCCATTGTGCACGCACGCCAATGCGACTTGGATTTCAATCACTATGCGGTCTGCGCAGCCAGTTCGGCTTCACGTTTGGCGATGGCGGCTTCGAGCTCAGGTGAGCGCTTGGCCCATTGTTCGGGAGGAAGGGGTTTTGACCATTCGATGATTTCGGGGTAGGGCAACTCAGGTGGAGGAGCGAGCTTCCAGGTCTGAAGCATCATGGCCAGCGGCGTGCCAAGGAGAAAAATTGAGGAAAAGAGCCACAGCGCCTGACCAAATCTTCTAGCCATAAGATGATCAATGATCCCTGTTAAAAAACCGTAGCAGATGCCTAAAACAACCCCTTTCCTGCCAAGCTTCCCACGGATATTTTCCAAGTCGTTGTCGAGCGAGATCGCGTCTGCTCCAATCTCCATGTAACTGCGCATACACTCCCAGAGGCTCATCGCTGTTTCACCGCCACCGCAGTTGAATCCGATACTGAAATCACGGTCCTTCTCATGCGCGTCAGGATCAGGGTTTCGGAATCCTATTACCAACAGACCCTGTGTCGTTTTGCCGTGCTGGCCGACGGAGCTGACCGCTACTGCCTGGGCGGTAACTTGTTCCCAGGGGACGATCCAGTAGCGGCCATCTTCAAATGGTATGCACACTTCACGGCGTTGGCGGTTGAAGCGAACGGGGAGAGGAACGGGGCTTATCAATCCTCTAATGACTAGAAAAATCGGTATGCCGAGGACAAATAATGTCAGCGCTAATGACCATTCAAAGTATTCATCAGAGAAGCTCTCGTAATATAAAAATAATATACTCATTATGAGGACTGGCCAAATAGTCATCACGGCAGAACCGATGCTGTAAGAACCAATATCGAGAAATATCTCGTTCTTCCGCCAAATAGTGTTGAGTACATCCTTGGGCTCTCTGCCAGTGGGTACAGCTGGGGGCGCAAGATAGTCTTCGCGTGAGAACATTCTTTTTCGGCTGCAAGGCGAGGCTAACGTCATGCTTTGTCCTTGGGCGTCAAATAGCTGGAATTCTGATTGGGGCCCAGGCGGTAGATGCTGGCCCCATTCAGCTCGGGGATATCCTCACCGGAGCGCAATGTAATGATTTCGTCGTCCGGCGATAAGGTGTAGACAAGGCCTCGCTCTCCGCCGATAACGGCTCCGTCGTTAGCCAACAACGCTACTGGACTGAGGTAACACAAACGTATGGATAAGCGGGTGAGGGGCACTTGGAATTGGCCACTCAGACGTAGTCCCTGGCCGGCATCGACTGGAATCCAGCTGCACTGGCTAGTCTTTAGCCAAGTGGCTCCGAGATCAGTCGGAGTGCCCCGGGGGCTGGTGCCAAAGCTGACTGAGGATGGAGTAGGATTGCCGCTCATGGCCAGGTCGATTTGTGCAGCTGTTGGAGCAGCACCAGGCAAGTCGATAATGAGTCGGTTAATACCGCTCTGAACAATCGTGTCATCGAGCGAGCCATGGATATGCAAGTATCTGGTTTCTACAGACAAGCGCGGCTGATACAGAAGCAGCATCAGCTCATTGAGCTCATCCAGTTGGGTCTGAGGAGTAATTGGCTTGTTGTCACCAGCACGCCCATGGGACCAACAGCATTTTCTCAAGTAGTTTTGCATAGGACTGGCTTGGCGCAGCCAGGCAATCAAGTAAAGAGCACCCAGCGCCAACAGCAACAGGTTCATCGGCCCCATACCAAGGCGAAAGAGCCGTATGGCTGTTGTGGTGGGGATTTTATTTGATAACCGCAGCCCAGTCAGACCAAGTCCCAGGAGCGCTTGTGTTCCAAATACAGAAACTTGTCCGGTAACGGCCAATTGCTTTATTTTAAGCCACGGGTCAATGCTGCTTTGAGCGCTGTCTATTTGAATTTGAAGCGATTTAAGCTCGCTCAAGGCCGCTCTAGCGGATAGCCATCCTACAATCCCACCAAATAACGTGAGCATCGGAGCCGTTACAGAATGCCCAAAAGGCAGCCTTGCACTCATCTCATTGATGCCCTTCCCCAAAATCATCCAATTCTGAACCACTGCCCCTAACGCCGCCCCCGCATACAGATACGCAGACACGCTCTCCGCCTGACGCTGCGCATCGCTGCCCTCTATCAAGTCAGCCTGTCCGGCATAACTACCGGCGTTAAGCGCGTTGACCACCAGAGCCGCCAACGGCAACAGACCGCCGGAAGCCTTGACCACGGGGGCATTGACGATTGCGCCGACCCGTCCAAGGGCGATGGCCTGAGCGGTGGTGCGTGTCCATTGCGCCAAGGCATCGGCCTTTTGGCCCACCAGGCGCCAGACTGCCACGCCGTTCTCGAGACCTCGAAGCAAGCGGGTGTCTTCACCCAAACGCAGGACGATAAAGAGCCCTATTGGAAGTGCCGTGCCCTTGCGGGTCTGTATCAGCGAGGCGCCCAAGCGTGTCAGTGTCGCGGTCCAGGCGCCTTCGAGATTGCCTGCCAGGCGCTCGATCGTGCGTAGCGTATCGGGGTCCAAAACCCTGGCGATGGCAGCGCGGGTATCGGCGAGGTTTTCAAGGCTCAAAGCCGTTATTAGTTCATTCAGGCGCGAGGTGTTATTGACCGCAGCCTCCAGGCTTGGGCTCCAGGCCTGAAACACCAGGCGCAGCAAGCCCGGATCGTCGCTGCTGACGTAATCGGAAAACTGCTTGGCACCTTCGCTGCGGCTGCACTGTGCACTCAGGCACGCCACCGTCAGGCTTTCTAGCCATTGAAGATGGGCTTCGCTGCTTTGGTCGACAAACCAGGTACCGCGCTCACTGCGGTGCAGGTAGGTTTTACGATCTGTGTAGAGCAGCTTATGGCGTGCCTCGACCTGTTCGAAGTGATGCGGAGCTTCATGATCGAGCCAATGATTCATTCGCTTCAGGTCAATGTAGTCTCCGACCTTTGTCGCCCCCTGTCCGCCTTGATGGGCGCTGACTTTTTCTTGGTGATACTCATGCACAACCTGTAACACTTCGCGGTGCAGGACGCTCGGGATGAGGGTGCGCACCTTGCTCAATGCTGCCTCTCGTTGGCTATGCACTCGGGCCAGCATCGCGTTCGCTTGGGTATGTCCATACTGTCGGCCACGTTGTTGGTTGATATTCGTTTCTTCAGCCAGGAGGCTACTGAGCTGCTTCTGGCAATCGAGCAGGGTGTCGCCCTGTTCTGGTGTTAGCTGCAGCGTGTGTTCGCGATAACGGTAAGTAAGCAGGTTGGCGACTTCGCCTCCATCCTCGCTGAGCAGGCTGCGAACGAAACTACCTACGGTTTGCCGCAGGCTATTGTCGGCGACCCATTCTTCATGGTCTGCCTCGGCTTTGTTCTGCTCATGGTTGATATCCCGTAACACGCCCAAATCATCATCCAGCGCAGCAAACACGCCGTACAGCGGCCCGGCCTGTTGAAGGGCGGCATCGAGCCAGGCTTGGGCAGGTCTGAGCGCCCAAGGGCTCGCGCTCCAGCTCCCGGGCTCTTCTACGGGTTGCCCAGGCGGTTGCTTGCCGGCCACGCCTTCAAGCTTTTGCAGCCATTCGAGACTGGCGACGTAGGCTTTGACGTTGTCCGCCGTAGGCGTAGCGAACATGGCTTCACCCAAGGCTTCGGTGCCCGCACGATACTTCGCGCCGTTCTCCTGAAAATCATGGGCCAAGGTTCGGTCGCGCACGTTCGGCATGAGTTCGGCGATCAACGCTGGCGCTTTGGCGAGGGGCGGACAGTGTTTGGCTGAGAGTGTTTTGGCAATCTGAGGGAGGCCGATCTGGCGCATGCGCTGGCGCCGTTCATCGCTCCTTTTCAGGCGATCGCAAGCGGCTTGGCCCAAGGGCATTTCGCTGTAGAGCATCCAGGCGTCGGCGTTCTTTTTCAGCGCGATGCCGGCCAATGCGCCTGTTGTGAGCGCTGCGTGGGGTTGCGTCAACGGTTGCTCGAGCAATAGGCCATCCGCCGCTACCGCATAGCGTTGCAGCGGCCCGTCGGCCTGCCACAGGTACACATAGCCTGCGCGCAAACGGCGCAGTGCCATCGGGTGACTTTGGGTCGGGCAGGGCGGTGCGAAATCGGCGTGTTCGGCGCCTTGTTCTGCCATTGCGTAACGGCAGGGCACCACGAAAATATCCGGTTGGCGCGCAGGGCAGGTGGCGACGGGGCTCGATAACTCCTCGCTGCCGAACTGGCTTTTCGCGGCCTGGTCAGCGGCGGCGAGGTTACGGATTTTCTCAAGTGTTCGAGTGGTCATGCGAACGGCTCCTTGTCAGTCAGCAGCCAACGCCGATGCAGCTCCAGCAACAGGGCGTCCAGGCGTTGTGTGGGGTTGAGTGTTGGCTGTTGAAGAATCTGGCGGTGGGCCTGATGGTCGCAGGCGTGTGGGAATACCGTGCCGTGTTCGGCGACCAAGGCGGACCAGCGCGCCACTTGGTTGGGCGCGGAGTACCCATAACGTGCGGCCCCTTCGCGACACAGTGCTGCCCATTCCTGCTGCTCGGTGTCTGAATATGGGCTCAGGCAATCAGGGAAATAGCGGCGTACGTGCGCCAGCAGTTGCTGGTCGAACAGCGTCAGCTTGCCTTGGTTGAGCCTTTGCAGTTGCTGCTCGTCCAGGTATAGCCAGGGCCGTGTGGAAAAGGGCTGAGCGCTTTGTCGGTCTTGCTCACGAACGATCCAGTGTTCGTCCTGGCCTTCCCCGGCGGGTAGGCGCACGCGGCTGACCGGGCCCAGCACATGATCCTTTTCGGCGGGGCTTAACGCGGGCAGCCAGTACCGCATAATGCGTGGGTCGTAGTAACGAAACAGCATGCAGGCATCGCCGCTCACACGCGCGTGAACCAGGCTGCGCAGATGTTCAGCCAGTCGCTGCAGAGGGGCAGTGCTTTCGATGAGGAGACCGGCGCTGTGCTGCCAGTGATCCGTGAAGGTTGCTTCAAGTTCGCTGTGGGGTCGCAATGCGACCAGTAGAGGGCCGACCTCAAACACCGCCCGATAAGGTGTTTGATGGTAGAGCCACTCGGCAATCGGGTTGTCATCCAGACGGCACAAACGGCCCGGCAGGTTTTCGATCTGTGCACCATCGAGCAGCAGATAACGTGAGACGTTGCTGGTCATGGCGTCACTTCCAGTTGTTGGCATATCTCGCAAACGGGTTGAGCCGCTGTGGCGGCTCGCTGCAAGGCCTGACGCAAGGCGGGCATGAGCAATTCACCGGCCTGGTCCGCATCCACCTCCCTCAACGCCCCCGGCAACACCGGCGCTGCACCCGCGCCACTGCCCGGGCTGCCGCCACTGTTCACATTCACCACCGGCCCGCTGATCGTGACGCCCCCGGCATCGATCTTGATAAAGCTTCCGCCGGCCTTGAGCGTCAGCTCACTGCCCGCTTCCAGCACCATCTTCAGGCCACTGCTCAGGTGAATTTCCTGGCCCGCTTCGACAAACTGCCCCTGACCAATCCGGGCGTGCTGATTCAGCGCCACGGTCAGATGGTCATCCGCCCGCGCCTCCACTTTGCGGTCGGCATGCACGGTGCGGTGTTCTTCGGCCTTGAACTCGCTGTAGGTGTTGGCTTCAACGGTGTCGTGGCGCTCATGGCCCACGCGGATGGTCTGGTTGTGCTCGATGTTCTCGTCCCAGTCGCGCTGGGCGTGCACAAAGATCTGCTCCTGGCCTTTTTTATCCTCGATGCGCAGTTCATTGAAACCGCCGCCACCGGGCGAGCTGAGGGTCTTGAAGGTGCTGCGGGTCTTGTTCGCCGGCAGGTCGTACGGGGCGAGGTGTTCCCTGTGGTACAGGCAACCGCTGATCAGTGGCTGGTCGGGGTCGCCTTCAAGAAAGGTCACCAGCACTTCCATGCCAATGCGCGGAATGGCGATACCGCCGTAGCGCGCGCCGGCCCAGGCCGAGCAGACGCGCAACCAGCAACTGGTCTTGTCGTCGCCCTGGCCCTCGCGGTCCCAGTGGAATTGCACCTTCACGCGGCCGTACTGATCGCAGTGGATCTCTTCGCCTTTGGGGCCGGTGACCACTGCGCTTTGCGCGCCGAGCATGCGTGGTTTCGGGTGCATCAAGGGCGGGCGGTTCGGCACATCCCAAGGGGTGGCCTTGAAGCGATTGCGATAACCGTGTTGAAAATCATCGCTCAGCGCCCGCGTGTCGCTGGTCACCGATTCTTCAAGTACGTGGGGCTGTTTGCCCTCGTGGAGGACTTCAGTGAGCAGCCACAGGTCATTCCAGCGCGCCTCACTGTGCTGGGTCAGGGGCAGGAAATGGCCGCTGACCAGCAAGGGCTGGTCGCTCTGACCCTCGGCCTGCTGATAGTCACTGCGGTGGCGTTCAAGCGCGCGTTTGGCCAGGTGCTTGCCGCGCTCGCGGTCAGTGAATCGACCGGGATAGGCGTAGGCTTCAAGGTCGGGGAGGGCGTCGCTGCGGTGTTCTGCGTCGAGCTCGATACGCGGTTTTTCAAAGTCGTAGTCGCGCTGGGTAACGCGACTGGTGCGGGTTTCCAGGCGCAGGTCGAAGCGCTTGATAACCGGGTGGTCAGCGACCATGCCGGCGTCTTGCTGGTAGGCCACAGGCTCGAGTTTCGGGAAGACCGTCTGGTCATCGCCAAACACCAGCGTGTGGGCCGTGGCGCTGTGCTGGAAGTGGTAATGGATACCCTCTTCCTCGCACAGGCGCTGGATGAACTGCAGGTCCGACTCATCGTACTGAACGCAGTAGACACGTGGGGGGTAAGTCGCCCCGAGGTGAAAGGCATAGGCGTCACGCTGGATGCCATGCTCTTCGAGCACCTGGCCAATGAGGGTGGGCACGCTAAGGTTTTGGAACATGCGCTGGTTGATGCGGTGCGCCAGGTTTGCCAACTGCGGGCGCAGCGTCACGGCGTAGCGGGTCAGGCGTTTACCAGCGTCGCCCTGGAGGACGCGAGCGACCTGACCGTGAATACCGCTGCCATCGGCTGACAGCTGTAAAAAGGCGAGTTTGTGCAACAGGGTTTCGAGGTCGAGGGACGCGTGCTCGCTGACCAGCTCGATGTCGAATACGAACGGTTGGCTGATGGCCTCGCGGCCGGTCAGAGAGAGGACCTGAAGGTCATTGTCCAGCCCCGCGATGGTCAGGCTGAAGTGGGTCTGGTTGGCAGGCGCGAACATCCTGGGCTCCTTGCGTCATGCGGCGAGAGGAACAGCATCGACCAGCACCGCTGGCCGATGTGTCTACACAGTCAACCAGGCTCAGGCGGTGACCGGAGCGCGCCAGTCATCGGAGCCCGACGTGCCTGAGACTTCGTGGGTCCAGGTGATTTTGCGGTAGCTGAACTCCACCTCTTCCAGGTGGGTGAAGTGCGAGAGCGAAGGGTCTTGGCAGTTATGCATGGCACCCCTGATGTCGACGACGATCGCGTCTTCGAGCGTGGTGGTGTAGTAGTGCTCCTGGGTGCCCATCGCCGAGGTTCGATACCACTGAATGGTGATTTCGCTCAGGCGCTCGCCCGAGGTCAGCGCCGCCTGCAGCAGCGGCGAGGACTTGTCGAAGACCTTGGTGATCTTCACCGGCTTGTGAATGCGCTGGCCTGTTGGCTGGCCGGATTGCGGATCACGCGGGATGATCACCTGGTGGCTGAAGCCCTGAATCATGACCTGGTCTTCGTGACCTTCCTGGTAGGTGTTGCCGACCGAGTCGGCGGTAAAGGCACCGGCGGTAATCAGGCCTTGTTTGGAGCCTGTAATCGACATGTATGCTGGTGTAGCCATGGAGATACTCCCTGTGGATAAGTAAGGATGCCCAGGCGAAAATTCGCCGGTGGGTGAACTTAGTTATCAAGCATCGTGCCAGTTTATATATTCTTCATATAAATCATGGACATAAGATTTTTGTAGGAATATGTACCGGGTATTTATCGCGAAAACTGGTTAAAAGTGCGCAAGAACTTGCGCAGTGCTGTGCAAGTTCTTGCGCACTCGGTTGGACGCCACGGCGTGCAAGGGCTGCAGAGATCTATCCACAGGGTTTTCGATAAACAGTTGTGCAACTATTTGCGCAGTTTAGAAACTGGGGGGAGGGGGGTTAATTAACAACCAGCGAGCTCAGAGCGCGGCTGGTATTGCCGAGTTATCTGGTTGTGATCCAGAGAGGCTTCTAGGCTCTGTCTGAAAAGTCCTGATACTCGTCCATGCTGCGTTGAAAACCGGCTCGGAATGCTCATGTACTCCAGTACACTCCGCTTCCTCGCCGGTTTTCGCCTTGCCTGGCCTTCGTCTCAGAACTTTTCAGACAGAGCCTAGCGATCACAGCCGCTGTGGGTAAGTCGATTTAAGCTTGAACAAGTTTTAACAACTTTCACGGTGCCTTTTAGGCTCTGTCTGGAAAGCCTTGAGACTCGGTATGCTGCGTTAAAAACAGCCTGGAAGGCCGGCCCCGACTAGGCGTGCCCAACTGGGCGCCCCCGTCGTAATGCTCATTTACTCCCGTAAAGTCGAGCGCGCCCCCGGCTGTTTCTCGGCTGTTTTTGCGGGGCCGCCATCGGCTTTATCCAACCGTCGCTCAAGACTGTTCAGACAGAGCGTGTTTTCAATTGCTTGACCAGCAAGTTTCCTTCATCAGTACGCGCTGCATCGCCAAGCCACTTGCCCACAAATCCTGCTACACCTCCACGTCATAACCAAAATCGATATCGCACGCCGCCACTCCGCCCCGCATACCCCAGTTCTGCGCGGGGTGCTCGTCCAACAGCACCAGCACCGCGTCCGCAGGTATCTTCAGCAGAGCGGCCAGGCGTTCGCTGACCTGTTGGTACAGCCGCCGCTTGGTGGCCAGGGTGCGGCCTGCGAATACGGTGATCTGCACATGCAGGTACTGCGCACGGTCGCCCGGGGTGCGCCAGTCTTGCGGCGCAAGGCAGTGATAGCGCGCTTGCAGCTCTTCGTCGCTGACCCCGAACACCTCCCGCAGGCAGGCGTACACCGTCTCTATCACGGCGTGCTTTTGCTCGGCATGGCGTTGCACGCCGTCTTCAATCCGGACGATGGGCATGAGCGTCTCCTCGGGTGGTGGGGTTGGCGAACGCTTTCAGGTGTTCCAGTAACCCGCGCAGGTCGCGGCCTTGGGCTTCGATGAACCAGTCCAGGGCAGCGTCGCGGTCTTCCTCGCGTTTGTCTTGAGAGAGCTTGAAGCGCCCCTCGACCTGCAAGGGCTCGATGGCCAGGCCGAGGATGTGGGGGAGGTTGGCCACCACGCGCGGGTCGTGTGGGTCGACCCGGTAAGTGGAGCTGTGGTGGGCCAGGCGCTCTGCCGTTCGCTCAAGGATGGCGAGAGTTTCAGGCGCCTGATCAAGCACCTGGATACGTGCATGCATGTGCACGGCAAGGTAGTTCCAGGTGGGCAGTTGGCGGTGTCGATAGCCTTCGGGCGGCACGTAACTGGAGGGGCCCATGAATACCAGCTGGGCCTCCAGGGGGGTGCGCGCTTCGAACTGTGGGTTGCGTCGGTCGACATGCCCGAACAAGCTGCCATCCGGGTTGCGCAGCAACGGGATATGGCTGCTGCAGAAGCGACCGTCGGCCGTTGAGGTGATCAGCGCAAGGGGAAACGCGTCGATGAAGCGGTTGATCGCGCCCAGGTCAGTGCAGCGGTAATCGGTGTAATGGAAGGGGCACTGGCTCATGGGGGCCTCACAAAGCTGAAAAGACGCGTGCCAACGCGGCACGGGGTGGCGCCAGTTGTTGCTGCAGCGATTCGACGATGCTTTGCGAGCGCAACGCCAGCAGGCTGAACGAGCCCGCATCGCCCATGCCATGGCTCGATTCGCACAGCCCGTTGAAATACAGCGGTGGGTGCTCGGGCAGCGCGACGCGGTAGTCGCGGGCGATGGTCAGCGTGTCGTGCCCTTGCGCCAAGGGGGCCAGCAGCGGTGGCCATGGCTCCTGTCGATCGCCGCTGCCCAGGTCGAGGAAACCGGTGGCAAGCACCACCAGGTCGAAGCGTTGGCGGCTGACCTCGCCGCTGAGAAAATGCTGGCTTTCCAGCTCCACTGCGTCTGGCCCGGGGCGACAGGCGAGGATTTCCTGGCAGGTGTGCAGGTTGATGCGCTGGCGCTGGTGCAACCGGTCTTCATAACGCCGAACGTACAGTTGGTTGAGCACATCGATGTCCGAGGCCGAGTAGTTGGTGTGCACCAGCTCCCGGCGTAAGCGCGCCTTGTTCTCGGGGCTGGCGGCATGGAAGGCGTCGACGAAACCGGGGAAATACACCTCGTCGGAGAACGGGCTGGTGTCTTTCTGCCGATAGCCGAAGTTGCGGGTATAGCCCACCAGGTGGGCGACCCCCGCCTGCTCACTGGCGTGCAGGAGGATTTCCACCGCGCTCTGACTACCGCCAATCACCGCCACACGGGCCTCGGGGTGATGCTCCAGGGTCGCGGCAAGGCTTGGCAGGTAATGATTGAGGTGGCGAATACGCGAGTCCTGCAGGCCGGCGAATGGCGCCGGCACGTGCGGCGTGCGGCCAGGGGCAAAGGCCAGGCTGCGGGCGTGGTAGACGCTGCCGTCGGCGGTCGTCACGCGGTAGTAGCCGCCGCGTTCGGCCACCGCCTCCAGGCTTACCGCCTCGCGCTGGTAGTCCACCTGGTGGGTGAAGAACTGCGCGACCCATTTCACGTACTGGGCGTATTCCAGGCGCAGCGGATAATGCAGCGGCAGGTTCAGGTGCTCGTAGAGGCGCTGGTTCTCGAACAGGAAATTGGTAAACGAGTACCGGCTGCGTGGGTTGCGCGGGGTGACCAGGTCGCGCAGCGGGTGGTTCTGAATGTCCGAGCCGGGCAACAGCATGCCCGGTTGCCAGTGAGGACCGTCGCGGCGTTCGAGAAAGCGCACCGACAGGTCAGGTGCCAATTCTTCCAGGGCGATGGCCAGGGCCAGGTTGGCCGGGCCGAAGCCGATACCAAGCACGTCCAGCAGGGGAGTGGGCGTGTTCATGCTGGCATCCCCCCGACCGATCGCTGCGCGGCCGCTCGCGCCGCAGGCTGCTGCGCGGCCAGCGCGCGCGCCAGGCGTTCGAGGATGGCGTCGATCTCGTGCTCGCTGATGGTCAGCGGCGGCAGGAAGCGCAGCACGGCGCCATGCCGCCCCCCGCTCTCGATGATCAGGCCTTCGTCCAGGCACGCGCGCTTCACTGCGCGCGCCAGGTCCCCCGCCGCAGGCGGATGGCCCAGGGCATCGACGGCGCCGTCGGGGTCTATGAGCTCCACGCCGATCATCAGGCCACGGCCGCGCACATCGCCGATGCATGGGAAGCGGCGCTGCAGCGCCAGCAAACCTTGGCGCAGTCGCTCGCCGGTGCGCCGTACGTGCGCCAGAAGATTCTCTTCGCGCAGGAAATCCAAGGTTGCCGCGCCGCTGACCAGGGCGATCTGGTTGCCGCGGAAGGTGCCGGCGTGAGCGCCCGGCTGCCAGCGGTCGTACTCATCGCGGTACACCAGGACCGACAGCGGGTACCCGCCGCCGATGGCTTTGGACAACAACACCGCATCCGGCACGATGCCGGCGTGCTCGAAGGCGAACATGTCGCCGCTGCGGCCAATGCCGCTCTGTACTTCATCCACCACCAGCGGCACATCGTGGCGGGCGGTGATTTCGCGGACCTGGCGCAGCCACTCGGCGCTGGCCGGAATACAGCCGCCTTCGCCCTGGATCGGCTCCACCAGCAGCATTGCCGGTTTGTTCACGCCGCTTTCCGGGTCGCTCAACAGGTTTTCCAGGTAAGCCAGGCTGAGCCGTTCGGTTTCCTGCGCATCGACCTGGGCACCAAACGGGCTGCGGTAGGTGTAGGGGAAGGGCAGGAACTGGACTTCCGCCGGCATGCCGCTGATGGCCTGCTTGGGCGCCAGATTGCCCATCATGCCGAGGGTGGCGTGGGTCATGCCGTGGTAGGCGCCTTGGAACACCAGCACCGAACGGCGGCCGGTAGCGGTCTTGAACAGCTTCAGCGCAGCCTCCACGGCATCGGCGCCCGTCGGCCCGCAGAACTGCACCTTGGCTTGGCGCGACAACGTCTCTGGTAGCGCTGCGAACAGCTTGTCCATGAAGCGCAGCTTGGCCGGGGTGGCCAGGTCCAGGGCCTGCTGCAACTGGCCGGACTGGAGGAATTCGATCACCCGTTGTTGCACGTAAGGGTGATTGTGGCCCAAGGGCAGGGCGCCGGCGCAGGCCAGGCAGTCGATGTAGCGGCGGCCTTGGTCGTCCTGCACCTGGGCCAGGGAGCCCCAGTTCAGTACGCGCTGGATGCTGCGCGAGTAGGTGCGCGCGCTGGATTCACGTCGATCGAGGGATTCAAGCAGTTCGCTGTTCATCGGTTCACCTTCCTTGGCTACACGGATAACGTGGGGATCATGTCCAGACCTGGCAGTGCCTGGCGTTGCCGCGCTTCGCCCAAGCCGCGCAACCAGCGCCGGTACTCAAGGCCCATGCGGTCGCTGACGACATGCATTTCGGCTTTCGGGTCGAGCGGCAGACGCGCCGGGCGCTGCGATTCGACGATGTGACGGTCCTGCTCGAATACCGTGTTCTGCCGGGACAGAATCTGTTCCAGGCTCAGCTCGGCGCCGAAATTGATCGCCACGATCAGCCAGATCACACACTCGGCTTCATCCACCGGCGTGGCGTTGAAGAAGGTGCAGAAGCGCTCGGTTTCACCGGTCTTCTTCTTGAAGTAGGCCGTGGTGGGGTTGAGCACTGAATAGGTGTAACGGGCGTTGACCGGGATACCACGGTGGTCGCCGAAAGGCTGGAACACGCAGATCTCGGACGAGTGCAGACCGCGCTCGTCTTCGCTGACGGTGTATTTCTTCAACGGCTCCGGGGCATCGGGCAGGCCGTTGAGGTGGGCATGGACGAACGGAAAGTGCGACGCGTCGATGAAGTTTTCCAGCGAGCGCAGCGCATTGGCTTTGTAGCGATAGGGGCCGGCGTGGACCTTGCGGTAGCTGGCGTCCTGCCATTGAGGAAATTCCGGCAGCGGCCGTTGGGGCGCCTCCAGGCTGGCCCAGACCAGGCCATAGCGTTCCTGCGCGTAGTGGCGGAACACCAAGCGCTTGGACGATGGACACGCGCGGTCCGGGTGGGCCGGAACGCGGGTGCAGTCGCCCTGCGCGTTGTAGCGCCAGCCATGGTAAGGGCACTCGATCTCGCCGCCTTTGATGGCCCCGAGCGACAAGCGCGCCCCCCGATGGCCGCAGTAGTCTTTCCACGCCTGCACCGTGCCCTCGGCGTCGCGCCACACCACCAGGTCTTCACCCAACAGGCGCACGGCCACAGGCGTGTCGCCGTCTACCTCTTCGCTGCGCGCGACCACGTGCCATTGGTTCACCAAGGCGCAGTAATCGAGTTCTTCTCGCTTCCAATCACCGTCATACAACATCGGACGCTCCCATTTTTCAGGCAAAGGGCTGCCGGGGCAGGCCCGTTGGCTGCCCGTCGACACACGGTTGAATTAGCGGATTTCCGGTTGATTCGGGTCGAAGCGCCAGCCCGGCCGGGTCCACCCTTGCAGGTCGTAGTCGGCCATGCATTGGTCGACCAGGTGGGTGCACTGGCGCAGTACCCCGGCGCTCTCGCAGTGGCGCAGCATGTCCAGGCGTACCTGTTCGTTGTTGCCGGCGTAGTTGTGCTCGTAGAGCTCGTGGCGCCCGGCGAACTCGCTGCCCATGGCGTCCCAGAGCAGCTTGATCAGCTTCATGCGCTCGCCGGCGCTCTGGTCGGTGCCCTGGTAGTAACAGTCGATCAGCGGCTGCACGGCAGGGTTCTGCATGTCCAGCCAGCTCGACACCTGCATGATCGGTGAACCGCCGAGGATGGTGTTGAACACCGGTTTGAGCTGGCTCATCATCTGCGTGCCGAAATAGCGCACCGTGGCTGCCGCTTCCAGGCGCGGCACCACAGAGCCGTCGCTGCGCGATTCAGGGTTGAGGCAGAGGTTCTCGGTCAGTGACCACATCAGGTTGCGCAGCGCGACGATGTCGGCCAACCGCGCGCGGATGCCGCGAAACTCCGCCGAGCCGTTGGACTCCAGGACCTTGGCCAGCAGGCCGCAGATGAAGTCCATTTTCACGGCCAGGCGCGTACCGGACTGCAACGGGTAGCGATTGAGAAAGCCGGAAGCGGCGTAGAAGCTGCGCGCGCGCTCGATGTCACGGTAGATCAGCACGTTTTCCCACGGCACCAGCACGCCGTCGAAGATCAGCACCGAATCGTTTTCGTCGAAGCGACTCGACAACGGATGGTCGAACGGGCTCAAGGCGGACGCTTCATACGAGCGGCGGCACATGATCTTCAGGTTGGGGGCATTCATCGGCAGGATGAAGCACAGGGCGAAGTCTTCTTCGGCGCCGGTGCGGTACTGCGTGGCGCTGTTCTGCGCCACGAACGTGGCGTTGGACAAGGCGGCGCTGGTGGCAACCATCTTCACCCCGCGCACGATGATGCCTTGGTCGGTCTCACGCTCCACATGCAGGTAGATGTCGCGCATGTCGGCGATGTTGCGCGCCTTGCCCACGGGCGGATTGACCAGTACGTGGTTGAGGAACAGAACCTTGCGCGCGCTCTTCTGGTACCAGCTCAGGGCGTTGTCATGAAACGGCGCATAGAGGTTCGGGTCCGAGCGCAAAGTGGCGGTGAAGCCGGCCTTGTAGTCAGGGGTGCGTCCCATGAAGCCGTAGGACAGGCGCGACCAGTGGGCGATGGCATCGCGGGCCTTGAGCAGGTCCTCGGCCGAGCGTGCCGGGGTGAAGTAGCGGTGGGTCAGGTAGCCGTCAGGGTCGGCGCAGGTCATCACGTCGCGGCTGGCCGGGTCATGCAGGGCGTCGTAGAGGCGCGACACCGAATACGCACTGTTGCGCAGTGCCGGGTGTTGCGTCACATCCTCGACACGCTCGCCATAGATATAAACCTCGCGTCCATCTTGCAAACTTTCCAGGTAGTCACGGCCTGTCATCATCTCGTTACGATGCAGCTCTTCCATAAGCGCGCCTGCTTTTTTTTGTGGTTATGAATGAATCAGGAAAAATACCGCGCGATCAACATGACGCCCGAACCCAGCACCACCACGTTGATCAGCTTGAGAAATTGTTCGCGTGACATCTTCAGCGTCATGCGGCGTCCGAGCGCGATGCCCAGCACCATGCCGGGCGCCAGCAGCAAGGCCAGCCACAGCAACGAGGTGTCGAGGTAGACCCCGGCCAGGGCGAACAGCACCACGCGGGTCAGGGTGCTGAGGCCGATCAGGGTGGTCTGGGTGATGCGCATCGCTTCCTTGCTGTCGATGCGCCCACTCAGGTAAATGGCGTAGATGAAGCCGCCGCTGCCGAACAGTGCACTGAAGACCCCACCGATGGCGCCAAACGGCACAGCGCTGGCGGGGCTGAAGCGCCGTTGCGGTTTGAGCCCGCTGAGCGAATAGAGGGCATAGCCGACCACGAACACACCCAGGGCCAGCAAGAGGAAATCAGGGCGGGTCTTGAGCAGAATGGCCGCGCCGATCAGGCTGCCGACCACCATCATCGGCACCAACCGGCGCAGCTCGCTCCAGTCGGCCTTGCGCCCATCGCGGCTGACGTTGATGAAGGCCGCGCACATGTCCATCAGCGCCAGCAGCGGCACGATCTTGGCGATCGGGATGTAAAGGGCAAGGATCGGGCTGGCAACCAGCGCGGTGCCGAAGCCGGCAATGCCAAAGATGATGTAGGCGCACAGCAGCGTGATGAACACGACTGCGTAGCCGGACCAGCCAAACGAAAACACCTCAGCCATTGAATCAAGTTCCATTTGATTGAATTACAGGCACCGAGACTTCCTTGGCTCGGACAATACGGTAAAAAGGTTAGAAAGAATTTACCCCCTCACCATTGAACTTAAGTCTACTTCTCACGCTGGCGTAGATAAGCTATCGCTCGCGAGCGCGGTCAATTGCCGAAGTTGCGACAAGCGACTGCGCGTTCGGGAAATGTCCGCCACTTCAGAGTTATCCACAGCCTCGTTCAGCGGCAGTGCGCTGATCAGATACAGTTCACAGCGCTGGTCGTACAGCACATCCACCAGATTGATGAAGCGCTGCTGGGCCGCAGCCGAGGCTGTGGATAACTGCGGCAGGTCTTCGACAATCCAGCGGTCGTAGTCGGCCACCAGCGCCAGATAGTCCATGGTTGCAGTCGGTCCTTCACAGAGGTGCTTGAACGAACACTGCAAGGTCCGACCTTCCACGCCCAGCACCCGCAGCAGGCGATACCCCACCTTCAGGTCCTGACCGCCAGCGGGCCGCGGCGCCACCCCCAGCGACGTGCGCTGCGCCGCAGTGCCCGGACACACGAAGGCGCCTTGGTGAAACGGATCGGGCTCGGCGCCTTCCAGCCCTCGGTAGTCCACGTCCCCTGCCACCGAAAGAACGTCCATGCGCTGCTCGATCAGCTCGATGGTCGGCAGGAAACGCTCGTGGTAGAGCGGGTTGGGCAGGAGTTGGTCGGGCGCGTAGTTGGAGGTGGTCAGCAGCACCACGCCGCGGGCGAAGATGGCCTTGAACAGGCGACTGATGAGCATCGCGTCGCCGATGTCATGCAGGTGGAATTCGTCGAAGCAGAGCAGCCGGCAATCGCCCAGCATCTGTTCCAGCGCCGTGTCCATGGCGTGGCCGCTGTCGGCATGCTCGAACAGGCGCTGGTGCAGTTCGCGGAAGAACGCGTGGAAATGCACGCGGCGTTTCTGCGCCAGCGCGATGGCGTCGAAGAAGCCGTCCAGCACGAAACTCTTGCCACGCCCCACCGGGCCCCAGAGGTAGAGGCTGCGGGGCTGGCTACGGTGGCCGGGGGTCAGCAGCTCCTCGGCCATGCGCCCGAGGCGGTCGATGGCGGCGAGCTGGAAAGCATCGAGCGTGTAGCTGCGCTGGGCAGCGTTTGCGTGCAGCGCGGCGATCACGCGCGCGCCGGGTGAGGTCGAGGTCATGGTCTTCGTTCCTTGCAGGCCAAGGGAAGGCATTCTAGGGGCTATTGCAGCGTAGAGACATCTTCCGGAGCGCTGGCTGATCGTCATCAGGTGACCGACGCCGGGGGCAAACGGTATTCGCACGAGGTGAGGGCCGCATTCCAGGCGATGCCGGGGCGCGAGGCTTCCAGGGCAGGGCACGGAGTGTCGCGGCGTACGGAAACGTCGCCCAGGCCCAGGGGGCGGGTGGGTCGCAAGGAACGCCACGCAGTACAACCATGCGCTGCATGAGTCCCAGATCGTGGCGCTGGATGAACAGCGCAAGCTTTATCCTGCCAAAGCTGATCGTTTGAATGCGGCAGCCTGTGCATTGAAACGCTGTGCGGAATCGATTCCTAAAGACACTGCCGAGTACCGTTACTGGAAAGGCGTTCAGGGTGAAGGCGCGAGCTACAAGGAAGAGATCGCACAGCTCAAGGCGACAGGCGAGTTTGATGGGCGAGGCTTGTTCAGCGAGGTCCGGGAGTGGAGCGATGACAAGCTTGGTGCGCATAACACCGTCGTGAAAAGAGCAACTGCGGCTGGCGTTACCGTTGCTGGCCTTGTTGTAGGCGTTGGGGGATACGGCGCGATGGTGGCTACCGCTTCTGCCTGTTTGACCGGTGTTGGATGCTTGATACCCGCAAGTACTGGTGCATTAGGCTCCCTGTCGCTGTCTGAAGCTTGGCAATCGAGTTCAGGAATCACGGCGGATTATCAGTCTGATGAGCCGCAGAGGGTAAAGAGATTCGTTTTATCCAGAGACTTTTCTATGGGAAAAGAGCACGACTTTACCGTAAGGCTCTTTAAAAATTGTTTTTCAAAGGCAGTTAGAATTTAACTGCCCAGCCTCTTTTTAAATTATTTGATGAAGATTTTTCCCAAGAACATCAAGCAAGTCGCATCCGTCTCGCAGTTGCACCGCCAGCACCTTTGCCCAAGAGCTTGGCATAGACGCTTCACAGTTTTCATTTTGCTCGTTGGCAAATTCTTCCAACGCTTCAGTCACAACACGAATCCGACGCACCGCTGCATCATGCAAGATGCCAAGCGGCGCCTGTGTGTCGATCCACAGTGCTGGCGCGTTTGAATCGATGTCTGTTAAGGGAATGTATCTGCTCATCGTAGGCTCTCTACTCAAGTGATAAATACCATCACTCAAACGTCGCCAAACGAATGGGTGACAGCTGTACGCAGGTTGGCGAACCGGCAGTAGAGAAAACCGGCAGACCCGAAGGTCTCCCACGCACAGCCGTCATGAAACGACTTTGCGCGCGCGAGCTGCTGCAGAACGCTGCAAGCTTGCGCATTTCTCCACCGTCAGGTCGCCAAACCCGAATCGCTATATGAGCGACGCGCGAACTATAAGTCTTTCGCCTGTACGCGCACAATGCATTCGACGGCCAACGCCTCCTCGCTGACGGCTTGGTCAGCGATTACGACCAGTATCGCTACCTGAGGGACAACGCCCTGGCCAGCTAAGCCACGCCACACCACCTTTCATCGTCCTCCCCCTCGCTATCCACCCTCTACCCGTCACAAGTCAATTTTCCGTACAGACACCTCGCCTACCCTGTCCGACCTCTTTGACATGGACGACAAGGCAGACCCTCATGGAACGCACCCTCGACATCCAGCCCCTGGCGGCTGATCAGCTCTCGTTGCACATCAACGGCACCGCCGTCACCGCCGCCCCGGGCGAAACCGTGCTCAGCGTGCTCAACGCCGTGGGCCTACGCCAACTGGCGCGCAACGACCACGGCCAGCTCAGTGGCGCGTTCTGTGGCATGGGCGTGTGCCATTGCTGCCTGGTCGCCATCGACGGTCGGCCCAAGCGCCGCGCTTGCCAGACGGTGGTGCGCGCGGGGATGCGCATCGAAACCCAGGTGAACGCGATCAGCAGCGAGGTGGGCGTATGAGCGTGCGTCCGGTGATCGTTGGCGGCGGGTCGGCGGGAATGGCGGCGGCCATCGAGTTGGCCGGGGAGGGCGTGGCCAGTGTGCTGATCGATGAGGCGTCGCGCCCGGGCGGTGTGGTGTTTCGCGGGCCGCTGCGGGCGGGGGTCGACCTGGGCTATCTGGGCGCGCGCTACAGCAAAGCTCTGAGCACGCTGCACGCAGAGTTTGCGGCGTGTGCCGATTGGGTCGACGTACGCTTGAACAGCCGCGTGGTGGGCGGTGACGAGCGGTCGCTGGCAGTGCTCGATGAGCACGAGCAGTTGCAGCCGGTGGGTTTCGAGCAGCTGTTGCTGGCGGCGGGTTGCCATGAGCGCAACGTGCCATTCCCGGGCTGGACGCTGCCGGGGGTGATGCTGCTGGGCGGGCTGCAGTTGCAGATCAAGAGCAACGTGGTCAAGCCGCTCGGCGCAACCTTGATCGCTGGCACCGGGCCGTTGCTGCCGTTGGTGGCCTGCCAGCTGCATGCGGCTGGGGCCAAGGTGGCGGGGGTGTACGAGGCCTGTGCGTTTGGCCGTATAGCCCGCGAAAGCCTGGCGCTGATGAACAAGCCGCAGCTGTTTCTCGATGGCCTGAGCATGCTTGGCTACCTCAAGCTCAATGGCATTCCCATGCACTACGGCTGGGGTGTGGTGCAAGCGCGAGGGGAGGGCGAGCTGGATGAAGTCAGCGTGGCGCCCTATGACCAGGACTGGAAAGCCGACCTGACCCGCATGCGGCGCGAGTCGGTACAGACCCTGGCGGTGGGCTATGGCTTCATCCCGCGTACCCAGCTCAGCCAGCAACTGGGCCTGGCCCATGGCTTCAGCGACGATGGCTATCTGCGCGCCGAGTGCAACGTGTGGCAGCAGAGCAGCGTGTCGCACATCCACCTGGCCGGCGACATGGCGGGCATCCGTGGTGGCGAGGCGGCGATGCTCACGGGGCGGATTGCGGCGGTGTCGATGCTGCAGCAGCTCAAGGTGCTGAACGCCGAGCAGGCCATCGAGCGGCGCGAGCGTTACCTGGGGCAGCTGGCTGCCATCAAACGCTTCCGCTCCGGGGTGGAGCGCTACACCGCGCGTGGCCCGGCGCAGATCGAGTTGCCGCAGCCAGACACGGTGATCTGCCGCTGCGAGCAGGTGACCCGCGATGCCATCGACCTGGCCCTGGCCCAGGGCGTGCAGGACATGGCCGGCCTGAAGATGCGCACCCGGGTGAGCATGGGCGATTGCCAGGGGCGCATGTGCGTGGGCTATTGCAGCGACCGCCTGCGGGCGTCCACCGGGCGCGCGGATGTGGGTTGGCTGCGGCCGCGTTTCCCGGTTGACCCCGTACCGTTTTCAGCATTCCAGAACCTGGGCACGGAGGCCTGAGCATGACCAAGACTTACGACATCGTGATTGCCGGCGCCGGTGTGATCGGCGCCTCGTGTGCGTACCAGCTGTCCAAGCGCGGCAACCTGCGCATCGCCCTGATCGACGACAAGCGCCCGGGCAACGCCACCCGCGCCTCGGCCGGCGGCTTGTGGGCCATTGGCGAATCGGTGGGCCTGGGCTGTGGGGTGATCTTCTTCCGCATGCTGTCGTCCCAGGCCAAGCGCCAGGCCCATGGTGCCGCGGTGGCGGTGGATTCGAGCACGCCGCACATCCTGCCGCCGTGCTTCTTCGACCTGGCGTTGCAGTCGAACGCGATGTACCCGCAGTTGCACCAGGAGCTGATCGAGCGCCACGGCATGGACTTCAAGTTCGAACGCACCGGGCTCAAGTACGTGATCCAGGACGACGAAGACCAGCTCTACGCCGAGCACATCGTCAAGCATATCCCGCACCTGCAGGAGCAGATCCGCTGGCTCGACCGCAAGGCCCTGCGCGCCACTGAGCCGGCGGTGTCGGCCGAGGCCAACGGCGCGCTGGAGTTTCTCTGCGACCACCAGCTCAGCCCGTTCCGCCTGGGTGATTCGTACATGGAGGCGGCGCGGCAGAACGGTGTCGACCTGTACCTCAACACGCGGGTCACCGATGTGCTGCACCACGGCGGGCGGATCAAGGGCGTGCGCACCGAACAGGCCGGTGACTTCCATTGCGACACCCTGGTCAACGCTGCCGGTGCCTGGGCTGCCGAACTCAGCGAGTGGGCTACGGGCCTGTCGATCCCGGTCAAGCCCGTGAAAGGGCAGATCGTGCTGACCGAGCGCCTGCCCAAGCTGCTCGACGGTTGCATCACCACCAGCGATTGCTACATGGCGCAGAAGGACAACGGCGAGATCCTCATTGGCAGCACCACCGAAGAGAAAGGCTTCGACGTCAGCACCACGCTTCCCGAGATCACCAGCCTGGTGCAAGGCGCGACCCGCTGCGTACCGGCGCTGGCGCACGTGAACCTCAAGCGCACCTGGGCCGGGCTGCGGCCGGGATCCCCGGACGAGCTGCCGATTCTTGGGCCTGTGGATGAAATGCCGGGGTATTTCAATGCCTGTGGCCATTTCCGTACGGGGATTCTGACGTCGGCGATCACTGGGGTGATGCTGGACAAGGTTATCCACAACGAGGAATCGCCGGTCGAGATAACGCCGTTCCTGGCGCAGCGCTTTGCGCCGGTGGCGGTGGGGGTGTGAGCAGACCCAAGGCGGTCAGCGCCTGTCGATGACAGCGCGCTGCGCGCGGTGATCGGCACACGTGGCGTTGCCTGAAGCGCTGCTGGCCGGCAGACCTTAGTCACGAACGGTCCCTGCCAGCAAGCGCGCGGGTGCGCAGTCTGAGCTCGTGGTTTTGGTGCAAGCGGAAAATCCAGGCCGATCAACTACCCTGAATCTCGAAGCGCGGCTTCTGACGGCCACGCCCTCGTTCATTCATGGGAGGGGAGATTCATGTTTGGGCAACTTCCACCGGCGTTACAAAACCTGCATCTGCCACTGCGGCTGAAACTATGGGATGGCAACCAGTTCGATCTGGGCCCCGACCCGCAGGTGACCCTCCTGATCAAGGAACCGCGGCTGATCGGCGAACTGGCCCACCCCAGCCTCGACTCGCTGGGTTCGGCGTTCGTCGATGGCAAGCTCGAACTGGAGGGCGACATCGGCGAAGCGGTGCGGATGTGCGATGAACTCAGTGAAGCGCTCATCGATCCCCTCGACGAATCGCTGCCCGTGCGCGCCGCCCACGACAAGCAGACAGACGCGCAGTCGATCGCCTATCACTACGATGTTTCCAACGCCTTCTATCAGCTGTGGCTGGACCGCGACATGGCCTACTCGTGTGCCTACTTTCGCGAGCCGGACGACACCCTCGATGCGGCCCAGCAGAACAAGTTCGACCACCTGTGCCGCAAGCTGCGCCTGCAAGCGGGCGACGCTCTGCTGGACGTGGGTTGCGGCTGGGGAGGGCTGGCGCGGTTCGCGGCGCGTGAGTATGGCGCTCAGGTGTTCGGCATCACCTTGAGCAAGGCGCAACTGGCGCTCGCGCGGCAGCGGGTCGTGGAGGAGGGGCTGGCGGACAAGGTCGAGCTGCAGCTGCTCGACTACCGCGACCTGCCGAGCGATGGCCGCTTCGACAAAGTGGTCAGCGTCGGCATGTTCGAGCATGTGGGCCACGCCAACCTGCCGCTGTACTGCAAGACATTGTTCGGCGCGGTGCGTGAGGGTGGCCTGGTGATGAACCACGGCATTACGGCCAGGAGTGTCGACGGCCGGCCCGTGGGCAAAGGCGCCGGGGCGTTCATCGACCGTTACGTGTTCCCCAACGGCGAGCTGCCACACCTGTCGATGATCAGCGCGGCCTGTGGTGAGGCGGGGCTGGAAGTGGTCGATGTGGAAAGCCTGCGCTTGCACTATGCGCGCACGCTCAGCCTGTGGAGCCAGAACCTGGAGAACCAGTTGCACCGGGCGGCCGCGCTGGTACCCGAGCACACCTTGCGCATCTGGCGCTTGTACCTGGCCGGCTGTGCCTACGCGTTCACCCGTGGCTGGATCAACCTGCACCAGGTGCTGGCCGTGAAACCCTACGCTGACGGCCACCACGCGCTGCCTTGGACCCGTGATGACCTGTACCGCTGACGGCTTACAGAATCGGGGAAATCAACCGCGCGATGCGCATGCCCAGTTGGTGTAGGCGGTGCGTATCGCGGCGTTCTTGCGGGCTGATTTCGCGGGCGTGCTCGAAGTCTTCGAGCAGCATGTGCTCTACCTCATCGGCGAAGGCGCGGTCGATGGTCAGCAGCATGATCTCGAAGTTCAGGCGGAACGAGCGGTTGTCGAGGTTGGCGCTGCCGATGGCACTGACCTCATCGTCCACCAGCACCACTTTTTGATGCAGGAAACCGGGCTGGTAGCGGAACACCCGCACACCGGCCCGCACCGCTTCGAATGCGAACAAGGTGGTGGCGGCATAAACGATGCGATGGTCGGGACGGGCGGGGATCAGGATGCGCACGTCCACCCCGCGCAGCACGGCCAGGCGCAGCGCTGCCGAGACCGCCTCATCAGGAATGAAGTAGGGGCTGGTGATCCACACCCGGCGCGTGGCGGAGTGGATGGCTTCGAGGAAGAACAGCGCGCAGGTTTCCTGCGGGTCGGCCGGGCCGCTGGCCAGCACCTGGCACAGCACACCGTCGTCGGGGTAGCTGTCTTGCAGGATCAAGGGCGGCAAGCGTCGTGTGGCCCAGTACCAGTCTTCGGCGAAGGATTCCTGCAAGCACGCCAGCACTGGCCCGTTGATCTGTATGTGCGTGTCGCGCCAGGGTGAAAGGCGCGGGTTGCCGCCCAGGTATTCGTCGCCGACGTTGTGCCCTCCGACAAAGCCCACCTGACCATCGACCACGACGATCTTGCGGTGGTTGCGGAAGTTGACCTGGAAGCGATTGAACAGGCCGCGGCGGGTCGCGAAGGATTCGATTTCCACGCCGCCGTCGCGCAAAACCTTGTCATAGCGGCCGGGCAGGGCATGGCTGCCGACCTGGTCGTAAAGCACGAAGATGCGCACGCCCTCGGCGGCTTTCTTCAACAGGAGCTGCTGCAGCTCCAGGCCGAGGGTGTCATCGTGGATGATGAAGAACTGGATCAGTACAGTGTCGCGGGCGTTGTCGATGGCCTGGAATATCGCCTCGAAGGTCGCCTTGCCGTTGACCAGCAGCGCCACTTGATTGTTAGCCAGGCACGGCATGCGGCTCAGTTTGGGCATCGCCCGCAAGGCCCGATAACTCTGCGATTCACGGGCTGCCAGTGCCTCCTCCACCCAAGGCCGCCAGTTCAGGTCGGCCATGGCCACATGCAGCTCCTGATTGGCTTGGCGCCGCGCCTTGATGTAGGCCGAAAACGAGCGTGCGCCAAAGATCAGATAGGGGATGAGCGTGAGGTAGGGCACGAACAACAGCGACATGGCCCAGGCGATCGAGCCCTGTGCAGTGCGTACGGTGAACAGGGCATGCAAGGCGGCAACGCTACCCAACACGTGAACCGTGCCAAGCAAGTAACCGAAGAAGTACGGGCTGTGGTAATCCATGTAATGCCTGCAATCCGTGGGCAGAGCGTTAACAGACCACGAACCCGTCGCGGCGTGCAACCTGGGCGCCAAAACGACGTCTAAGCTGGGTCCGGCTTGGGGCCGGGACCTTTAAGGAGCACTCATCGATGAACATGCGTCTGCCACTGCTTGCCCTGGCCTTGGGCCTGTCCTCTCCTGCGCTGCAGGCCCAGATGCTGCAGCCAGGCTTGTGGGAGCTGACCACCAGCAACATGCAGGTCGACGGCAAGCCGCTGCCTGACATGGACTTCATGCTTGGCCAACTGAAGAACCTGCCGCCTGAGCAGCGGGCGATGATGGAAGGGGTGCTGGCCAAGCAAGGCATCACCGTTGCCGGCAAAGGGGTACGTTCCTGCTTGACCCAAGAGCAGGTCAATACCAACGACATTCCGCTGCAAGACCCACAGTCTGGCTGTACTCAGAAGATCACCGACCGCCAGGGCAAGGTGTGGAAATTCCAGTTCAGTTGCCCGCGCGCGCAGGGGACGGGCCAAGCCACGTTCCTTAGCGACCGTGAGTTCGTGACCAACGTGAGCGGTACATTCAACGCTTCGGGCGTTCAGCAGCAGGGCAGCATGAACACCCGCGCGACCTGGGTGAGCAATGACTGCGGTAACGTTCGCCCACGCACCTGAGTCACCACCGCCATTGGCTTTCAGCCACCGCATCGTGGGCATGCAGGCTTTCTGCATGTTCCACGCGCAGGTGAAATGCCTGCAATCCTTCTGCGCCTGACAGCGCGCTGTGCAGCCGCCGCGCTGCGTCCTCACAGAACATCGGATTCTGGCCGTTGGCCAAAGCGAATGCCTGTTCGTCTGCACGTTTCACAGCGGTCTGCACGGCCGTACCCAGCGCCGCTTCCAGCCTGTCGATCAGCCCGGGTAGCGGAAACACTGCGGTCTCCTGGGCGAGTCTGACTTTTATCCGTGCAAAACTTCGTTGGCTATGAGGCGTGGCAACGATGCCTTCACTGGTGCCCAGCCACTCCACGATCTGGCTGTGGTCCAGGTGTGCGGTCGTGCCGAAACGGGCAATGAACCGCTCCTGGATCAGCTGCCTGGCCAGCGCAGCCGAGCAGGGGCAGGTCGAGGAATAGGCGATTTGCACAAATAGTTCCACGTGGAACATTCCGTTGACCCTGCGTGCATGGATCTCGATGGGGTACTGCTTCCACCCCGCAAGCGGGCTGATCAGGGCTGGGCGTTTCAACAGATGTTGAAAGCGCACGCTCACATACGCCGCTTTCGATAGCCCGGCATGACTGTCCAGAAATACCTGCAACAACGTTCGCAGATTGGCTGGCGTCAGCTCAGTGCTCTCAAGACGTTCAAGTGCCACATAGAGCCGAGACATGTGGATGCCGCGCGCTTGTGGATCATCCAGGCTGACACCGGCATCGGCGACGGCACTGAGGCGTTGCCCGTTCAGCTGAAGCGGCAGGGCAATGCCACACATGCCGACCCACTCCAGCGCGGTGGACTGTGGTGCGGTTTGGGCGGCGATGTCCGGCAGGATGAAGCTGTTCATGGTACGGGGCTCCAGAGAGGAAAAAGAAAATCAGTGGCAGCCGCCGATCAAGCCGCAATGCAGATTGAAGCGTTGCCCACTGGAACTGGACACCCGGCTGATGGATGTCCACCCCACGCGCCGGCTATAACCCACCCAGGCTTCGCCGTTTGAGGCCAAGCCCGTGAAAAAGGTGATCGGGCCGTAGCGCGTGTTGGTCTGCGCCCATAAACGCCTGCCTGCCGCTTCATAGCCCCTCAAATAGAGCGAGTTGTCGGCAGTGCGCACGCTGTAGTAATTACCGCGTGCATCTTTGCACGCCACCAGGGTGGCCGAACGTGTGCAGAGCGGTAGGTCCACCCGAGGCAGGCCGTAGGCCATTGGGCACAGCACAAGCAACAACAGAACGGCAGGTAAGCGTTGGAGGGTCATTGCAGCACCAGGGATGAATCAGACGGAAACGGCTTTGCATCATTGTATTGTTATAATATAACGTATTACAACGCATCGCTCGAATGCGCCTGTCGATGAGGCCCAAGATCATGTCCACCCGTCTTCCCGTCACTGTGCTGTCAGGCTTTCTTGGCGCTGGCAAAAGCACGCTGCTCACCCACGTGCTGCGCAACCGCGACAACCTGCGCGTGGCGGTCATCGTCAATGACATGAGTGAAATCAACATTGATGCCAGCGACGTGCAGCGCAACGTCAGCCTCAACCGCGCCGAAGAAAAACTCGTGGAGATGAGCAATGGCTGCATCTGCTGCACCTTGCGCGAAGACCTGCTCGAAGAAGTCGCGCGTTTGGCGCAAGAGGGGCGTTTCGACTACCTGTTGATCGAGTCCACCGGCATCTCCGAGCCATTGCCTGTGGCAGAGACGTTCACCTTCCGTGACGAACAGGGCCGCAGCCTGTCGGATCTGGCGCGCCTCGATACCATGGTCACTGTGGTCGATGCGCTGAATTTCATGACCGACTACCAAGCCGCCGAGGCCTTGGCCAGCCGCGGCGAAACCTTGGGGGAAGAGGACGAGCGCTCGATCAGTGACCTGCTGATCGAACAAGTGGAGTTCGCCGACGTACTCCTGCTGAGCAAGATCGATCTGGTCAGCCAGCACGAACGCGAAGAACTGGCGGCGATTCTGGCGCGGCTCAATCCGCGCGCGCAGGTCGTGCCGATGGTCATGGGCCAGGTTGCATTGAGCCGCATCCTCGACACCGGCCTGTTCGACTTCGAGCAGGCGTCGCAAGCGCCAGGCTGGTTGCAAGAACTGCGCGGTGAGCACGTTCCGGAAACCGAGGCGTATGGCATTGCCGCGACCACGTGGCAGGCGCGTCGGCCGTTTCATCCACAGCGTTTTCATGACTTCATCCAGCGGCCTTGGCAGAACGGTCGCCTGCTGCGTTCCAAAGGCTTTTTCTGGCTGGCGAGCAAGCATCAGGACGCCGGTAGCTGGTCACAGGCCGGCGGCATGATGCGCCATGGCTTGGCCGGTCGCTGGTGGCGCTTCGTTCCCGGCGCGCAATGGCCGCAGGATGCCGACAGCGCGGCTGAAATCTTCAAGCATTGGACAGCCGACACTGGCGATTGCCGTCAGGAGCTGGTGTTCATCGGCCAGGGCATCGATTTCGCACGGTTATCCAGCGACCTTCAAGCGTGCTTGCTGACCGAGGCTGAAATGGCCGAAGGCCCTGCTGCTTGGCAGCGGCTGGAGGACCCGTTCGGGCCGTGGGTCGAGGAGGCCGCGGCATGATGCCGGCGTCGCGTGGCTTCGACAGCGTGCAGGTGTTCGATTCGTCGCCCCAGGTGCTGGCGGACATTCTGCGTGATGAGGTCAACCTGGCGGTCTGGCAGCGCCAGTTGCCGCCTCAGCTACAAGACTTCGCCAGTTTGGTGGTGGGCTTGCATCCGCTGCTGGCCGACGAGCGAGTGATTGACGTCGACGAGCATGAAGCACCGGTACTGGCAGGGCTGCTGAGGGGGGCGGAAGATGTGTACGGCTATGAGGCCTTCGTCGCGGATGTCACTTGGCTGATCGCGGCTTATACCTGTTTGCTCGGGGCGCGACGTATCGGCGTGCGCCTGCGGGTGCTGGAAGCGGCGATGTGTCCGCGGTTCCATGTGGACCATGTGCCGCTACGCATGCTGACCACCTACACCGGCGCAGGCAGCGAATGGGTGGAGGAAGGCAGCGTGAATCGCACACGGCTTCACGCAGAAATACCGCCTGTGGATAAGATTAAACGGCTGTGTACAGGCGATGTCTGCCTGCTAAAGGGGGAAAAATTCCAGGGAAATGAAGGGCATGGAATTATCCACAGGTCGCCGGACGTGCCTGTGGGCAGGCGCCGATTGCTGCTGAGCCTTGACTGGTTGGCATAAGGCCCCATAGTTGGGGATAACCTTATCCACGGCGCCGACCATGCTGCAACATATTCCTACCCACGTCATCGCCGGCCCCTTGGGCGCTGGTAAGACCAGCGTGCTGCGTTCCCTGCTCGGGCAGCGCCCTGCCGACGAGCGCTGGGCAGTGCTGATCAACGAGTTTGGCCAAGTCGGCCTGGATGCCGCGCTGTTGACCCGGCAGGAAGCGGGTCTGGAGATCGCCGAGGTGGCCGGCGGCTGCCTGTGCTGTGTGAACGGCGTGCCTTTTCAGGTGGGCCTTGGGCGCCTGCTGCGCCGTATCAAGCCGCACCGTGTGTTTATCGAGCCGTCCGGGCTGGGGCATCCGTTGCAGTTGCTGAAACAGCTGCGCCAGACGCCTTGGCGAGACGTGCTCGAGGTGCAGCCGATGGTCATGGTGCTGGATGCGCAAAGTCTGGCGTGTGGCCAAGCCCTGCCTGAGGCCCATGCGCAGGGGCTGGGGGAGGCGGGGTTGTTAGTTATCAACAAGGCCTCCGCTGTGGATAGCGAGAGAAGGCTGTTGATAAGCGCTGATCTACCTGAAATAGAGCGCCTGTGGACAAATTACGGCGAGCTGTTTTTCCACAGCCTGCCGATCAGCCAATCGAGCGATCTTGTTCGCGCAGTACAGGTGGCTCCGCCTGTGGATATCTATTCGAGCGTGGGTACGCTGTGGCCGGACATCCGTCAGCCAATCTGTCAGGTCGCTGAAGGTGAAGGCGGCTGGAGCATCGGTTGGCGCTGGCACCCCAGCCAGCAATTTGCCAGCGACCTGCTGATCGACTGGCTTGCAGGCTGGCCCTGGAAGCGGGCCAAGGGCGTTATCCATCGCCTGGACGGATGGCGGTCGGTCAATGCGCTTGCGCCCGAGCCGGTGCGCTGGAGCAGCAGCGAATGGCGCACCGATACGCGTATCGAGCTGATCTTCGATCAGGCGCAGAACGTCGAAGCGCTCGGGCAGGCACTGGCGGCCTGCCGGTCACCTGATTGATCAGGGGTGCCAGCGATCGTGCTGCTGGCGCCACTGCTGCATTTCAACCACGTTGGTGGCTTTGGGCGGGGTGTTGATCTCGAACGGGTAGGGCGCCAGCTCGATGAGCATCGTGTGGGCGCCAAACTGAGTGACCACGCCAGGGTGGCGCTGCTCGCCGGTCACGGTGAATTCGAAGTTGTAGATGCGCGCCAGGCGCTTCTTGCCCTTGGCATCGCGAACGAAACCGACGCGCTTGAGCGCCACGGCATCGTCGAGCAATTCCAGATCGAGCTTGGCGCAATGCTGCTTGACCCGTTCCAGCGCTTTTTCCCGCAGCCCATGGTTGTGCCATATCCACGCGCCAATGCTGGCCAGCACCATCAGAACGAAAAGGTTTTCCAGGGTCAACATGTGCTCGGGCTCCAGACAGGACGGCGCAGCTTAACTGCGACGCTGGCCTGTCGTACAGGTGGCTTTCGGGTTCATACTGCGCGGCGCAAATCCTACGACCGTTTTGGAAAACCCTGCATGAAACGTACGCCGCATCTGCTCGCCATCCAGTCTCATGTCGTCTTCGGCCACGCCGGTAACAGTGCGGCGGTGTTTCCCATGCAGCGCCTTGGGGTGAATGTCTGGCCCCTCAACACGGTGCAGTTTTCCAACCACACTCAGTATGGCCAGTGGGCTGGCGAAGTGCTCGCCCCGGCGCAAATTCCTGCGTTGGTGGAAGGGATAAGCGCTATCGGTGAGCTTGGCGAATGCGACGCAGTGCTCTCTGGCTACCTGGGCAGTGCCGAGCAGGGGTGGGCGATCCTGGCCGGCGTCGAACGGATCAAGGCGAGTAACCCCAGGGCGCTGTACCTGTGCGACCCGGTCATGGGCCATGCGGAAAAGGGTTGCAGCGTGCCGGCCGCGGTCAGCGACTTTCTGGTCAACCACGCTCTGGCCAAGGCCGACATCCTGTGCCCTAACCAGCTTGAACTCGACACCTTCTGCGGGCGCCGCGCGCAGTCGCTGGACGATTGCGTCATCATGGCCCGTAGCCTGCTGGCACGCGGTCCGCAGGTGGTACTGGTCAAGCACCTGGCCTACCCCGGCCGCGCCGAGGATGCCTTTGAAATGCTGCTGGTCACCGCCGAACAGACCTGGCACCTGCGCCGGCCGCTGCTGGCCTTCCCACGCCAACCGGTCGGCGTGGGCGACCTGACTTCTGGATTGTTCCTGGCCCGCGTCCTGCTGGGCGACGCTTGGCTACAGGCCTTCGAATTCGCTGCCGCCGCCGTGCATGAAGTGCTGCTGGAAACCCAGGCCTGCGCCCGCTACGAGCTGCAACTGGTGCGCGCCCAGGACCGTATCGCCCATCCACGGGTGCGCTTCGAGGCCACGCCGCTGGACGCCTAGAGGCCGTCGGTTTTCAGGTCCTGGTAGCGCTTCTCCAGCTCCTGGCGAATCTGCCGACGCTGCTGGCCCTGCAGGAACCGGCGCTTTTCTTCGCTGCTCTGCGGCTGGCGCGGCGGTACTGGCACCGGGCGGCGCTGGTCATCGACGGCGACCATGGTGAAGAAGCAACTGTTGGAATGGCGCACCGAGCGCTCGCGGATGTTCTCGGTCACCACCTTGATGCCCACCTCCATCGAGGTGGTGCCGGTGTAGTTGACCGAGGCGAGGAAGGTCACCAGCTCACCGACATGCACCGGCTCGCGGAAGATCACCTGATCCACCGACAAGGTCACCACGTAGCTGCCTGCATAGCGGCTGGCACAGGCGTAGGCCACTTCATCGAGGTATTTCAGCAGCGTGCCGCCATGGACATTGCCAGAAAAGTTGGCCATGTCCGGGGTCATCAGGACGGTCATCGTCAACTGGGCGTTTCCAGGTTCCATAGCATGCTCACGGTGGGGTTGCGTTGAACGGGGGTGTGAAGTCGAAGGCACAGTCTTCCCCTTTATGATTTTCTTCCTGTTACCGGACGCCGGGCGTTGGCGAAGCGTCACGGCCTGCCAGTCCATACCCCTGAATAGCCGATCTGTTTCGGCATATTGCGCAGGCCATCCTCAGTAAGACGCGATGTTACCCTGACTTCGCCCATGCAACATGGGCTTACCATTCTTAGAACAGTTTGTACTCAGCGCCGCGAGTGTCCTTCGCAGCGCCGAGGCCTTGCGCCGTGCATTGAAAAAGGAGCATCACGCCATGCATGCCATCAGCTTCATCCAGGACCTGGCAGTGATCATGCTGGTCGCCGGCGTGGTGACGATTCTGTTCCACCGGCTCAAGCAACCTGTCGTCCTCGGTTACATCGTCGCGGGTTTCATCATCGGCCCGCACACCCCGCCATTCGGCCTCATCCATGACGAAGACACCATCAAGATTCTCGCCGAGCTGGGGGTGATCTTCCTGATGTTCTGCCTGGGGCTCGAATTCAGCTTGCGCAAGCTGTTCAAGGTGGGGGCCACAGCGTTCATTGCCGCGTTCCTGGAAATCGTCCTGATGATCTGGATCGGTTTCGAGATCGGCCGCTGGTTTGGTTGGAACACCATGGACTCGCTGTTCCTCGGCGCCATTCTGGCGATTTCCTCGACCACCATCATCGTCAAGGCGCTCAACGACCTGAAGATGAAGAACGAGCGTTTTGCCCAGCTGATCTTTGGCGTGCTGATCGTTGAAGACATTCTTGGGATTGGCATCATCGCGCTGTTGTCGGGCATTGCCGTGAGCGGCACGGTCAGCTCGGGCGAAGTGTTTTCCACGGTCGGCAAGCTGTCGCTGTTCATGATCGTGGCGCTGGTCATCGGCATTCTGCTGGTGCCGCGGCTGCTGGCCTACGTGGCCAGATTCGAAAGCAACGAGATGCTGCTGATCACTGTGCTAGGGCTGTGCTTTGGCTTCTGCCTGCTGGTGGTCAAGCTGGAATACAGCATGGTGCTGGGGGCGTTCCTGATCGGTGCGATCATGGCCGAGTCACGCCAGTTGCTGAAGATCGAGCAATTGATCGAGCCGGTGCGTGACCTGTTCAGCGCGATCTTCTTCGTGGCTATCGGCCTGATGATCGACCCACAGGTGCTGGTCGACTACGCCTGGCCGATCGTGGTGATCACCTTCGCTGTCGTGATGGGCAAGATGCTGTCGTGTGGGATGGGCGCTTTCATTGCCGGTAACGACGGGCGTACGTCGCTGCGGGTGGGCATGGGGCTGTCACAGATTGGCGAATTTTCGTTCATCATCGCGGCGCTGGGAATGACCCTTCAGGTCACCAGCGACTTCCTCTATCCGGTGGCTGTGGCGGTCTCGGCGATCACCACGTTGCTCACGCCCTACCTGATCCGCGCGGCCGACCCACTGTCGCTGAAGCTGGGCCGGGTGATGCCGGAGCGGCTCAGCCGCGTGCTGTCGCTGTATGGCGAGTGGCTACGCAGCATCCAGCCGCAGGGCGAGGGCGCGATGCTGGCGGCGATGATCCGGCGCATCCTGTTGCAGGTCGGGGTCAACCTGGCGCTGGTGATTGCCATCTTCTTCAGCGGCGGTTACTTCGCCAGTCGGCTCGGGGCGTGGTTGAGCCAGTGGGTGGGCGATGTCGGGCAACAGAAGGCGATGATCTGGGGCGCGGCGTTGCTTCTGTCGCTGCCGTTCCTGATCGCCGCATACCGCAAGCTCAAGGCGCTGTCGATGCTGCTCGCGGAGATGGGCGTGTCGCCAGAGATGGCGGGCCGGCATACACAGCGTGTGCGCCGGGTGATAGCCGAGGTGATTCCGTTGCTGTCGCTGCTGGTGATTTTCCTGCTGCTCTCGGCGCTGTCGGCCAGCATCCTGCCGACCAATGAGCTGCTGCTGATCATCGGTGTGGTGGCGGCCGTGGTGGTGGCGGTGCTCTGGCGCTGGTTCATCCGCGTGCACACGCGCATGCAGATCGCCTTGCTGGAGACGCTGGAGAACAACCGCGACCAGCCTCACCACTGACACGTAAAACGGCCCCGCCCGGCGTTGCTGCCGGGCGGGGCCGCTTGTGTTCAGCAGGTTCTGGCGGGAGCAGGTGTCAGCTTTCCAGCCAGACGTCGCGGGCCCAGTGCCAGATCGATTCCCAGCTCTCTTCACCGACCAGCTCGTCTTCGCCGCTCCACAGCACCACGGTGCCGTCTTCTTCCACGCAGTAGTAGTCCTCGCCGTCCTGGCACAGCGGGATCAACTCGCGCGGTACACCCAGGTCCCAGGCCGTGGCGGCGACTTCCGGCAGGTAGGTATGGGATTGCGGGTCGGTCGCGGTGACCGGTTCGAGGCTGCCGTAGACCACGTCGCTGACGGTCAGCAAAAATTCTTTGAAAACGAAGGGAATGTTGATGAACAGTTGTTCTTCGATTTCGACCAGCTGGTCATCGTCAGGAAGCTCCAGGGGCACGGGCACGGGCTCGTTGGCTTCACGGAGCTGTTCGATCACTTCTTCCACGGTTCACATCCTCTGACCTTGTTGGCAATGCTGCGCGTTATACCCTAGTAGCCGGCTCGGCTAAAAGCAAAACCCCCGGGGCCAGCCCGGGGGTTTTTGTTTGAAGCGCTCTGGATCAACCGTTCTGGCGGATACCGGCGAGCAGCCAAGGCTGGTTTTCGCCCTGTGCGCGCTGCATGTGCCAGCTTTCGCTGAACGCCTCGCCCTGTTCGAAGCGCGAGGTTTTCGCCACGCCACGGAAGGTCAGGGTCGCGATGGTGACATCGGCGCGATCATCGACGCCGTCAAGCTGCACATCGAGGTCATCGATGTAGGTGGACTGGAAACCTTCACCTTCGGCTGCACGGTCACGCTTGAGCGATTCCAGCAGTTGCGGGGTGACGAACTCGGCAATCTTGTCCATCTCGTTGCCATCCCAGTGTTGCTGCAACGTCTGGAAGTGCGAGCGGGCGGCGGCCAGGAAGCTGGCTTCGTTGAACCAGGCTGGGGCGTTGATCACCGGCGCTGCGGCGGCTGCACCACCACCGAACGACGGCTGCTGGGTGGGCTGAGCGTGCACTTCACGCTGGTACGGCGCGTGACCAGCAGGGGCCATTTCGGCCTGCTGCTTGCGACGGCGTGCGGCAATGAAGCGGAACACCAGGAAGGCGATCAGGCCCATGATCAGGATGTCGAACATCTGCATGCCCTGGAAGCCATCGCCCATGAACATGGAGGCCAGCAGGCCACCGGCGGCGATGCCGGCCAGCGGGCCCAGCCAGCGCGAAGCGCCGCTGGCTGCGGCAGGGGCGCGACCAGGCGCCGTAGCTGCAGCGCCTGGAGCAGGTGCGGCAGGCGTAGCCTGACGCGTTTGGTGAATAGGCGCAGAACCCGAGCTCTTGCCGCCGCCGAAACGCTTGGCGTTGGCATCGAGGCTCAGCGTCAGACCGACGCAGAGCGCCAGGGCGATGCTAAGAAAACGTTGCATAGGTGGGATTTCCCGTTTTTGTGAATTGCACGCGCGAATGGTGCACAGGTTGCGCACGCCAAGGCCAGCGCGAGTGTGTTTCGAGCTTTTGCTTAAATGTTTGAAAGACCGTTCGGATAAAGGCGTAGGAAGATTCCTGCGCCTTATCACCCGGTCAGACCGCTTCGAGCTTGGCGTAGCCCAGCATCAGCCACTTGCTGCCTTCGTCGAAATTGACCTGCACCCGCGCCTGGGCGCCGGAACCCTCGAAATTGAGGATGGTGCCCTCGCCAAAGACCGAGTGCTGCACCCGCTGGCCCAGGCTGAAGGCGGTCTGCGGGATGCTGGCGTTGGCGAACAGGCTGCTGGCTTGGGTCTGCGCGCCGCCGAACGGCCGGCTCACGGAATTGGACAGGCGCACTTCCTGTACCAGACCGGCCGGAATCTCCCGTACGAAACGTGAGACCTTGTTGTAGGTCTCGCTGCCGTACAGCCGGCGGGTCTCGGCATAGGTCATCACCAGCTGGCGCATGGCCCGGGTGATGCCGACATAGGCCAGGCGGCGTTCCTCTTCAAGGCGGCCGGGCTCTTCCAGGCTCATCTTGTGCGGGAACAGACCCTCTTCCAGGCCGACCAGGAACACGTGAGGGAATTCCAGGCCTTTGGCACTGTGCAAGGTCATCAACTGCACGCTGTCTTCATGCTCATCGGCCTGCGCATCGCCGGCTTCCAGCGAGGCATGGCCAAGGAAGGCCGACAACTCGGTGAGCTCGGCATCTTCAGCGCTGGGCACGAAGTTGCGCGCCGCGCTGACCAGTTCCTCAAGGTTTTCTACCCGTGCCTGGCCCTTTTCGCCTTTTTCTTCCTGGTGATAGGTGATCAGCCCGGACTGCTCGATAACCGTCTGCGTCATCAGGTGCAGCGGCATGTCAGCCACCTTGGCGGCTAGCTGCTCCAGCAGCTCGATGAAGCCACCCAGTGCACTGGCGGCGCGCCCCTTGAGGCCTTTGCCGGCGAGCAGTTGGCACATGGCCTCCCACATCGACACCTGGCTGTGGCGGGCATGCTCGCGGATCGCCTCGACGGTTTTCTCGCCGATACCGCGCGGTGGCACGTTGATTACCCGTTCGAGCGCTGCATCATTGCCGCGGCCTTCGAGCAGGCGCAGGTAAGCCATGGCGTTCTTGATCTCGGCGCGCTCGAAGAAGCGCTGGCCGCCGTAGATGCGATACGGGATACGCTCGCGCAGCAGGGCTTCTTCGAGCACCCGCGACTGGGCGTTGGAGCGGTAGAGAATGGCGATGTCGTTGCGCGTGCTGCCTTGCTTGATGATGCTTTCGATGGTCTCGACCACGTAACGGGCTTCGTCGTGCTCGTTGTAGGCGGCGTACAGCGTGATCGGCTCGCCTTCGCCCAGGTCGGTCCACAGTTCCTTGCCCAGGCGCCCGCTGTTGTTGACGATCAGAGCGTTGGCGGCCTTGAGGATGCCGCCGGTGGAGCGGTAGTTCTGCTCCAGGCGGATCAGCTCGGCGTCGGGGAAGTCGGCGGTGTACTGATGGATGTTCTCGATCTTGGCACCGCGCCAGCCGTAGATCGACTGGTCGTCATCGCCCACTGCCATGAGGCTGTCGCCGCCCTTGGCGAGCAGACGCAGCCAGGCGTACTGCACGGCGTTGGTGTCCTGGAACTCATCGACCAGCACATGGCGGAAACGCCGCTGGTAGTGCTGCAGCAGGCTGGGGTTGTCGCGCCACAGGTCGAGGGCGCGCAGCAGCAACTCGGAGAAGTCGATGACCCCAGCGCGCTCGCAGGCCAGCTCGTAGGCGGTGTAGACCTCGCGCATGGTGGCCAGGAACAGGTCGCCGCCGGCCTGAATGTGCTGCGGGCGCAGGCCTTCGTCTTTCTGCCCGTTGATGAACCACTGCGCCTGGCGCGCCGGCCATTTCTGCTCCTCCAGGCCCAGCTCGCGCATCACCCGCTTGACCAGGCGCTGCTGGTCGTCGCTGTCGAGGATCTGGAAGTTCTGCACCAGCTTTGCTTCCTGCCAGTGCGCACGCAGCAGGCGATGGGCCAGGCCGTGGAAGGTGCCGACCCACATGCCTGCCGGGCTGATACCCATGAGCTGCTCGATCCGGTGGCGCATTTCGGCGGCGGCCTTGTTGGTGAACGTCACCGACAGGATCGAATGCGGCGAGGCATGCTCGACCTGGATCAACCAGGCGATACGGTGCACCAGCACACGGGTTTTACCGGAGCCGGCACCGGCCAGCACCAATTGACGCCCGACCTTGGCCGCTACGGCCTGGCGTTGGGCATCGTTGAGGGAGTTCAGCAGGAGGGAGAGGTCATCTATAGGCATCCGGCCATTCTAGAGCCGGGGCACGACGGCGGCAAAGGCCTGGATGAGATTTATGCGGCGCGCAGTGGGCCGTTCATCGACCGGGTCTGGCTGGGCGTGGGTCAAGCGCGCCGTGAGCCGATGCGCGAGCAGCAGCCAAGCGCTGCCTGGGGCTGCAGCAGGGGCGTGTCACCGTCGGTGCAAGGGGGCAGGGAGGCAGGCCAGGATCGGGCCTGCCGAACATGGATCAGCAGACCCTATCGACACCCATGCGCACCAGCAGCGCATCATTGTGATAGATCTCGACGAAGGTCCAGTCAGTAGTACCGTCGGTGCTGAAGCGCACTGCTTGTTCTGTCTCTACTTGCAAGACGATGGCATCGGTGTTTTCCAGGCACAGGTCCAGGCGTACCACCAGGTCTTTGAACATAGGCTTGTCACGGCGTACCAGGCTTGCGCGTACGCCTGGGTTTGCCACTGTCACCGTGCCTGAAACGTGCAGTTTCGGGCCTTCGGTGCTAGGCATCTTGTCAAGCGTTGCGGTCCAGTTGCTGTTTTCGATCGTCATGAGTGTTTACTCCGTCATTATCATCGCCACGTAGGTGTGGCGTGACCGACTGTGCTCGACGAGGGGTGTGCAAAGCAGCGTGAAGTGCTTCATACCTAGCCATACTTGCCCTTGGGCGATCAGGTGCTGCCAGCGACCTGCGCACGCCTGTTCGGCACGCGGGTGGCCGTTGCTGCCTGGGGCTTGGCCTTGAACAGCGTCGAAGACGTTCCGCTGTACGAGGTTGTCCAGTCGCCATGCGACCAGGCCGGGCGAGCACGGGGGCAGGTGAGCGCAGTGCCAAGTTGCGGTCAGACGTAGGCGCTGAGGGCGCTTGACCCAATGAAACCCGGGAAATCACACCGGCTTGAACACAGGGTGGTCGTTTGACTGGGCGCCTCGGCGGTCATGTAGTATAACTACAAGAAAGCTACATCCAGCCTGCCGATCCTCAACGAGTCCCGCCCGTGAATCTGTTGCAACACATCACCCAATCGCGCCACCTGCTGCGCAAATCGGAGCTGAAAGTCGCCGATCATGTGCTACTGGATCCGGCCGCCGTCATGCACAGCTCCATGGCAGACCTGGCGCACAGCGTGGGCATCAGCGAACCGACCATCGTGCGGTTCTGCAGGGCGATTGGCTGCACCGGTTTCCAGGACCTGAAGCTGAAACTGGCGCAGAGCCTGGCGGCAGGCGCCAGCTTCGGGCAGTTCGCGATTCACGAAGACGACTCGGTCGCCGACTACAGCCTGAAAATCTTCGACACCACCCTGCATACCCTGATGGAAGTGCGCGAGCACCTCGATCCGGAGGCACTGGAGCGCGCCGTGGCCGCCATGGCCCAGGCGCAACGGGTGGAGTTCTATGGGTTCGGCGCCTCCGGCGCGGTGGCGGCCGACGCCCAGCACAAGTTCTTCCGCCTGTTGCTCAGCGCCGCGGCCTATTCCGACCCGCACATGCAGGCGATGTCGGCCGTTACCCTGAAGCCAGGCGATGTGGCCGTGTGCATCTCGCAGTCCGGTCGCTCCAAGGACCTGCTGATCACCGCCAACCTGGTGCGCGAAAGCGGCGCCAGCCTGATCACCCTGTGCCCGAGCCAGACCCCCTTGGCGGAACTGTCGACCGTCAACCTGGCGATCGATGTGCACGAAGACACCGAAATCTATACCCCGCTGACCTCGCGCATCGCCCACCTGGTGGTGATCGATGTACTGGCCATGGGCGTGGCCATGGCGCGAGGGCCGAGCCTGGTCAACCACTTGAAGAGCGTCAAACGCAGCTTGCGCAGCCTGCGGCTGTCGCCCAAGTCGATCAAGGCGACTGACGATTGATCTGACGATCTCCGTGCAGTCATCCTGGTGTAGCGATCTTCACGATTCTGTCACAGCTTCGGCATCAAACCGTCAACCCCTGCGCCCAGGCTGATGCTTCCGCATCCAGTCCGGGAGACAGGTCATGGTTCGTGAAGACGGTTCGTACCAACCCAACGCCAAATCACGCAAGCAGCAGGAACGCGACCAGCGCCGCATGGAATACCGCCGCGCCATCGAAAGCTATTGCGACCAGCGCCAGCTGCTTCGCGAAATCGCCCACTTCCCCGACTCACCTGATGTCAGCGTGTGGCAGGTGGCAACGGCTTCCCCGAAAAGCGTTCAACAATCTCGCTGATCAACGCCCGCTCGCCGCGAATGAACGCCTGAAACGCCAGCGCCACTGGCGACTGGCGCTTGGCCTTGGACTGCACCACGCACCAGCTGCGGTACAGCGGCAGTTCCTCGACCGGCAGTTCCGTGAGCAGGCCACGCGCCAGCTCCATGCTCACCGCATGGCGGGTCAGCAGGGCAATGCCCAGCCCGGCGACCACGCACTCGCGCTGCGCCTCGCCAGAGGCCACCTCCAGCGTTTCGGTAAAGTGCACGCGCTTTTCCTTGAAGTACTCCTCGCAGGCCTTGCGCGTGCCCGAACCCTGCTCGCGGATCAGCAGGGTATGCGGCTCCAGGTCCTGCAGGTGCAGGTGTTCGCGCTGGCTCAGCGGATGATCGGTGGGTGCCACGGCGACAATGGGGTTGTTCAGGAACGGCAGGAACTCCAGGCCCATGTCCTGCGGCACCATCGACATGATGATCAGGTCGTCGCGGTTGTCCGACAGCCGCCGTATCGCCTGGGCGCGATTGACTACCGTGAGTGTCAGGCTCACTTCCGGGTTGCGCTGCTTGAACGCCGCAAACACATGAGGCACGAAATACTTGGCGCTGGATTCGATCGCCAGTTTCAGTTGGCCCTGCAGTGACCCCTGCATGTCCGACAACTGCATGTCGAAGCTTTCCAGCCGGCCAAAAATGTCGCGGCTGGCGCGTTGCAGGGCCTCAGCGGCCTCGGTGAGGTACAGTTTTTTGCCGACATATTCAAACAACGGCTGGCCGACCAGGTCTTCCAGTTGGCGAATCTGCAAGCTGACGGCGGGTTGGGTCAGCGACATTTCTTCGGCCGCGCGACTGTAAGAGCGCAGGTCGCACACTTCATTAAAAATCTGCAACTGACGCAATGTCATACGCATCAATGACTTACGCATTTTATACAAGCTCTGGGCTATGAATTGTAAGGCGACTATAAGCTTTGACTAATGCTGGACCCAATAAATATTGATTTTTGTTTATCGTCCTACAGCGCTAGGGTGGATTCACGACTGACCGCAGCGTCTGGTCACGCGTCGAGCGGCCTGGCCGGCTCGTTATGTTCCACGGCTTTGGGAAGACTCCAAGTGATAAAAAAAATCCTGATCGCCAACCGGGGTGAAATTGCCGTCCGCATCGTGCGGGCCTGTGCCGAGATGGGTATCCGCTCGGTAGCGATCTATTCCGATGCCGACCGCCATGCGTTGCACGTCAAGCGTGCCGACGAGGCGCACAGCATCGGTGCCGAACCCCTTGCCGGTTATCTGAACCCGCGCAAGCTGGTCAACCTGGCGGTGGAAACCGGCTGCGATGCGCTGCATCCAGGCTATGGTTTCCTCTCGGAAAACGCCGAGCTCGCGGAAATCTGTGCGCAGCGAGGAATCAAGTTCATTGGCCCAGCGGCTGAAGTGATTCGCCGCATGGGCGACAAGACCCAAGCGCGGCGTGCCATGATCGCTGCCGGCGTGCCCGTGACCCCAGGCACCGAAGGCAACGTTGCAGATATCCATGAGGCCCTGCAAGAAGGCGAGCGCATCGGCTACCCGGTGATGCTCAAGGCCACCTCTGGCGGCGGGGGCCGCGGCATTCGCCGCTGCAACAGCCGCGAGGAGCTGGAACAGAACTTTCCGCGGGTGATTTCCGAAGCCACCAAGGCCTTCGGCTCTGCTGAAGTGTTTCTGGAAAAGTGCATTGTCAATCCCAAGCACATCGAGGCGCAGATTCTCGGTGACAGCTTTGGCAATGTGGTGCACCTGTTCGAGCGCGACTGCTCGATCCAGCGCCGTAACCAGAAGCTCATCGAAATCGCCCCCAGCCCACAACTGACGCCCGAACAGCGCGCTTACATCGGCGACCTGTCGGTACGCGCAGCCAAGGCGGTGAACTACGAGAACGCCGGCACCGTGGAGTTCCTGCTCGCCGATGGCGAGGTGTACTTCATGGAGATGAACACGCGGGTGCAGGTGGAGCACACCATCACCGAGGAAATCACCGGGATCGACATCGTCCGTGAGCAGATCCGCATCGCCTCGGGCCTGCCCCTGTCGGTGAAACAGGAAGACATCATCCATCGCGGCTTCGCCTTGCAGTTTCGCATCAACGCCGAAGACCCGAAGAACAACTTCCTGCCCAGCTTCGGCAAGATCACCCGCTACTACGCCCCCGGCGGCCCGGGTGTGCGCACCGACACGGCGATCTACACCGGGTACACCATTCCGCCGTTCTACGACTCGATGTGCCTGAAACTGGTGGTCTGGGCGCTGACTTGGGAAGAAGCCATGGACCGCGGCCTGCGGGCGCTGGATGACATGCGCGTACAAGGCGTGAAGACCACCGCCGCGTACTACCAGGAAATCCTGCGTAACGCCGAATTCCGCAGTGGCGAGTTCAACACCAGCTTCGTCGAGGCGCACCCGGAACTGACCAACTACTCGATCAAGCGCAAACCCGAAGAGCTGGCCCTGGCCATCGCCGCCGCCATCGCCGCCCACGCAGGCCTTTGAGATAGGAGCGGCAAGCGTCGAGCGCCAAGAGGCAGGTAAAGCCCGATCGGCTTTTACGCGCACTTTGTCGCTCTCAGCTTGCGGCTTACAGGAGATAAGAATGTCCAAGAAAATCCATGTCACCGACACCATCCTGCGTGACGCTCACCAGTCGCTGCTGGCCACCCGCATGCGCACCGAAGACATGCTGCCAATCTGCGACAAGCTCGACAAAGTCGGCTACTGGTCGCTGGAAGTCTGGGGCGGCGCCACGTTCGACGCCTGCGTACGCTTCCTCAAAGAAGACCCGTGGGAGCGCCTGCGCAAACTGCGCGCCGCGCTGCCCAACACCCGTCTGCAGATGCTCCTGCGCGGGCAGAACCTGCTCGGCTACCGCCACTACAGCGACGATGTGGTCAAGGCCTTCGTGGCCAAGGCGGCGGTCAACGGCATCGACGTGTTCCGCATCTTCGATGCCATGAACGACGTGCGTAACCTGCGCGTGGCCGTCGAAGCGGTGAAGGCCGCCGGCAAGCACGCCCAAGGCACCATCGCCTATACCGTCAGCCCGGTGCACACCATCGACGCTTTCGTGCAACAGGCCAAGCAGATGGAGGCCATGGGCTGCGACTCGTTGGCAATCAAGGACATGGCCGGCCTGCTCACCCCCTACGCCACCGGCGAGCTGGTCAAGGCGCTGAAGGCCGAGCAGTCGCTGCCGGTGTTCATCCATTCCCATGACACCGCGGGTCTTGCCGCCATGTGCCAGCTCAAAGCCGTGGAAAACGGTGCTGACCACATCGACACCGCCATCTCCAGCTTCGCCTGGGGCACCAGCCACCCGGGCACCGAGTCGATGGTCGCCGCCCTCAAGGGCAGTGAGTTCGACACCGGCCTGGACCTGGAGCTGCTGCAGGACATCGGCCTGTACTTCTACGCCGTGCGCAAGAAGTACCACCAGTACGAGAGCGAGTTCACCGCCGTGGATACCCGCGTGCAGGTCAACCAGGTGCCTGGCGGGATGATTTCCAACCTGGCCAACCAGCTCAAGGAGCAAGGCGCGCTCAGCCGCATGAGCGAAGTGCTGGCCGAAATTCCGCGGGTGCGCGAAGACCTCGGCTTCCCGCCGCTGGTGACCCCGACCTCACAGATCGTCGGCACCCAGGCGTTCTTCAACGTGCTGGCTGGCGAGCGCTACAAGACCATCACCAACGAGGTGAAGCTGTACCTGCAAGGCGGCTACGGCAAGGCCCCGGGCGTGGTCAGCGAATCGCTGCGGCGCCAGGCCATCGGCAGCGAAGAGGTGATCGACGTGCGCCCGGCCGACCTGCTCAAGCCGGAAATGGCCAAGCTGCGCAGCGACATCGGCGCGCTGGCGCATTCGGAAGAAGACGTGCTGACGTTCGCCATGTTCCCCGACATCGGGCGCAAGTTCCTCGAAGAACGTGAAGCCGGCACCCTGACCCCCGAAGTGCTGCTGCCGATCCCTGAAGCCGGCGCTGTCGCCGCGCCAGGCGGCGAGGGTGTGCCGACCGAGTTCGTGATCGATGTGCACGGCGAAACCTACCGCGTCGATATCACCGGTGTGGGCGTCAAGGCCGAAGGCAAGCGCCACTTCTACCTGTCTATCGATGGCATGCCGGAAGAAGTGGTGTTCGAGCCGCTCAACGAGTTCGTCGGCGGCGGCGGCAGCAAGCGCAAGCAGGCCAGCGAACCGGGCCACGTCAGCACCAGCATGCCAGGCAATATCGTCGATGTGCTGGTCAAGGAAGGTGACACGGTCAAGGCTGGGCAGGCGGTGCTGATCACCGAAGCGATGAAGATGGAGACCGAGGTGCAGGCGCCGATTGCCGGCAAAGTGGCAGCCATTCATGTCGCCAAGGGTGACCGAGTGACGCCGGGTGAGATCCTGATCGAGATCGCGGGCTGATCTCAAGCGTTGATCAGCGAAACGTTATCTCTGGGAGAGCAATGCTCTCCCTTTTTTGTTCAGGTGCCTGCACTAAAATGCAGATTTCTATCATAAGTCGGCACGCGAGCTGCATTTAGTTGCAGAATTTAGCCCGCTTCTAGTCGGATTCTGTTTTTTAATGCAGATCCCGAGTCTGCTGATTCAAAGTTATCAGCACACTTTTGCTGATGGATGATCCAAGGGAGTTCGCCATGACCCTCTCAATCGACGCCCGCGGGCTGGTCATCGATGGTGTCCGCGAAGGCATCGCCGACGGCAGCCTGAGCCTGGGCGCAGCCGTGCGGCGTTTGCGGGTCAGCGCGGCGGGCATGCAGCAGGAGCCGTTCGCGCGCATGTGCAAGATTTCCGTGCGCACTCTGATCCAGATCGAGCAAGGCGTGGGCAACCCCACCCTCAAGTCGCTGAACGCCGTGTTCAAGCCGTTTGGTCTGCAGATGGGCGTGGTCAAGCGCCCCAGCCCGTTCCGCTAGCGCCAACTAACGCTGATAGCCCTTGCCGAAATGCCGCTCGAGCCGCGCCTGCAGCAACTCCAGCACGATCGACAGCAGCCAGTAGATCACCGCCGCCGTGGTCAGCATCTCCAGGTAGCGATAGCTGGAGCGCCCATACGATTGCGCGAGAAACATCACTTCCCACACGCCCATCACCGACACCAGGGAGGAGTCCTTGAGCATGGAGATGAACTGGTTCGCCGTGGGCGGGATGATGGTGCGCATGGCCTGGGGCAGGGTGATGTGCCAGAAGATCGTGCCGCGGCTCATGCCCAGGGCCAGGGCAGCCTGGCGCTGGCCGTGGGCAACGCCGATGATGCCGGCGCGGAAGATTTCGCTGAGGTAGGCGCCATAGTTGAGCGACAGGGCAATGATGCCGGCGCTGATTGCACCCGGCACCAGGCCGATTTGCGGCAGGCCCAGGTAGATCAGCAGAATCTGGATCAGCAGCGGCGTGCCGCGAAAGAACGAGGTGTAGAAGCTGGCGATGCCCAGCAGCACCGCGCTGTTCGACAACCGTGCCAGGGCGGCGGCAAAGCCCAGCGCCACCGATACGCCAATCGAGCAGAGGCACAGGAACAGCGTCAGTGCCGCGCCTTGCAGAAAGCCGTTGGGCCCCAGCTTGAAACCGGCCAGATTGGGGAATTTCTCGACGATGATCGCGAACTGCAGATCGAAGCTGAGGAAGAAGCCGACAAATACCGCCAGCAGCGCCAGCCAGGTCAGGTACAGGCGCGTACGAAAGCCCAGCAGGCGCGGGCCCGACGTTTTCACGCCAGGCCCGGAATCAGGTCGATGAGCACTCATTTACTGATATCGGCGCCGATCCACTTCTGCGACAACCGCGCCAGCGTGCCGTCGGCCTTGAGCTCGGCAAACACCGCACGCACTTTGGCGTCCCACTCCGGGTCACCTTTTTCGATGGCCACCGAGTTGGGCTCTTCGTACAACGGGGCGCCGGCCAGCTTGAAGCGGGTGTCCTGCTTGAGCCGTGGCTGCGCAGTGACCAGGTTGGTGAGGATCGCATCCAGGCGAACGCCGGCGCCCAGGCCCAGGTCCTGGAAGGCGACGTTGTCGGTGTCATACGGGGCGACTTGCACCATCTCGAAGGGGTAGTCGAGCTTCTTGTCTTCGGCGCCTTCGATGACCAGGTTCTTGTTCAGGTAGCTTTCGTAGCTCGACGCGCTGGTCAGGCCGACTTTCAGGCCGTCGAGGTCCTTGGCCGAATGGATGCGCTCGTCCTTGGCGTTGACCACGATCACTGCGGGCGAGGCGTAGTACTCGACGGGGAAATCGAACACCTGGGCGCGGGCTTTGCTTGGGGTCATCGAGCAGATGCAGATGTCGTAGCGCCCGCTCCAGCGGCCGGCGGCGATCACGTCCCAGGATGGCGTTTCCAGGCGCAGCTTGACACCCAGCTTGTCCGCCACGGCCTTGGCCACGTCCACGTCGAAGCCATCGAGCTGATTCTGGTCATTGAGGAACGAGAACGGTGGGTAACTCTCCATCAGCACGTTGACCAGTTCCTTGCGTGATTCCACCCGCTCCAGTGTGGCGCCAGCATGGGCTTGGGTGATAACGCTCAAGGCCAACAGGCCTGCACTGATAACGGCGGGAAATTGCATGGAAATACCTGAAATAGTTTTAAAAAAATCGAATGGCGATATTTAATAGTTATAAATATTAAGTCACTAGTGAATTTTATTCATATCGATATAAGCGGAATTTATATGAGCGAACGACCGTTAGTCATTCTCGATGGTGGCATGGGCCGCGAACTTCAGCGTCGCGGCGCGCCATTTCGTCAGCCGGAGTGGTCGGCACTGGCGCTGACAGAGGCGCCTGAGGCGGTGGTTGCCGTACACCGGGCCTACATCGAAGCAGGTGCCAGCGTCATTACCAGCAACAGCTACGCGGTGGTGCCGTTCCACATTGGTGAGCAGCGCTTTGCCCGGGAAGGTGAGGCGCTGGCGGCGACCGCAGGCCAGTTGGCGCGGGCGGCAGCCGATGCCGGTGAACAGCAGGTGCGGGTGGCGGGCTCGCTGCCGCCACTGTTCGGCTCTTATCGCCCTGACCTGTACACCCCTGAGCGGGTCGATGAAGTGCTGGCCCCGCTACTGCGAGGCCTGACGCCCCACGTGGACCTGTGGCTGGCGGAAACCCAGAGCGCGATCGCCGAAGTGCGCGCGATCCAGTCGCGCCTGCCGCAAGACGGCAAGCCGTTCTGGGTCTCGTTCACCTTGCAGGACGAAGACACCGACGACACCCCGCGCCTGCGTTCCGGCGAGCCGGTCAGCGAGGCGGCCGAGGCCGTGGCCGGGTTGGGCGTGCAAACCCTGCTGTTCAACTGCAGCCAGCCGGAAGTGATCGGCGCGGCCATCGACGCGGCCAAGGCGGTGTTCGAGCGCCTGGGCGTGGACATCGCCATCGGCGCCTACGCCAACGCCTTCCCCCCGCAACCCAAGGACGCCAAGGCCAACGACGGCCTGGATGAGCTGCGCGAAGACCTCGACCCGCCCGGTTACCTGCGCTGGACGCAACAGTGGCGCACACGCGGCGCCAGCTTGCTGGGCGGCTGCTGCGGCATCGGGCCGGAGCACATTGCGCAGTTGCACGCCCATCTGCGTTGATCGTTACAGGTTACGGCGGAACTGGATGAACCCCGAACGCTCCGCCACGTGCTCATAGAGCCGGATGGCGGTGGCGTTGGTGTCCTGGGTCAGCCAGTGCACCTTGCTGCAGCCCGCTGCCTTGGCGGCGCTGCACACCTGTTCGATCAACTGCGCGCCAATCCCCAGGCCGCGCTGCTCGCCATCGACATACAGGTCCTGCAGATAGCAGGAATCACCGATGCTCCAGTTAGTCCGGTGATAAATCCAGTTGACCATCCCCACGGCCTTGCCATCGACCCAGGCCAGCGCCGAGTGGGTCGGCTCGTTCACGTCCAGCAAGCGTTGCCAGGTACTGCTGCTGACCTCATCGGCCAGTTCGGTCTTGTAGAACACCAGGTAGGCCTGCCACAGCGCGAGCCAGTGGCTGTGGTCCTGGGCGGTGACGGGGCGCAGCGTTACGTTGGGCATGAGTCGCTCCTTCAGCGTGGGCGCATGAGCGCCGCGAGTTGGTTGTCCATGGGGTCTGTGCTGGCAGTCAGCGCGTCATGTACGCCGGCGATGTCTGCGGCCGAGCGATTCTGGCTGAGCTTGCGTGCGCCTTGCAGGCGGGTGATGGGCACACGTACGCCGACGATGGCGCGCAGCATGCCGTCCAGATAATCGAGCGGTGCATCCGCCACGCGCCAGGGCGTGGGTTGATGGTGCTCGTGGCGTTCGCTCAGGCGGGTGACGATGTCCAGCAGCGGTGCGGGCTCGTGGATCACCTGCGCTACGCCGTAGGCGTGCACGGCGGTGTAGTTCCAGGTGGGCACCACCTTGGGCTGTGTGGCCTTGCTCGAGTAGTAGCCGGGGCTGACGTAGGCATCGGCACCGGGAAACACGATCAGCACCTCGCTGCCCTGTGCAAGCTCCCGCCATTGCGGATTGGCCCGCGCCAGGTGGGCATGAACGGTGCCGTACTCGCCTTGTTCCACATCTACCAGCACCGGCAGGTGAGTTGCCAGCAGGCCGTGTTCGCCATGGCTGATGAGCACCGCCAGGCGGGTGGCCCGCATGTGCTGGTGCAGCAGTTCGAGGTCATGCATCTGGTGCGGTGGACTGCTGTACATGGTGAAGGTCCTTGTGCGATGGACCTATCCTAGGCAGGCTATTGGCTCTGCGTAAGCGCCATTTCCAGCTATTTTCACAGGTCCAATCCAATGCGCGAGTGTACCCATGCGTTGCCTTTCGATCCGGCCGGCATCGTACTGGACCGGCGTCGCGGCCTCAGCCAGCAGCTGTATCAAGCGCTGCGCATGCGGGTACTGGATGGCCGGCTGGGCAGTGGCACGCGGCTGCCGGCTACACGCGATCTGGCGCAGATGCTGGGGCTGTCGCGTAACAGCGTGATGCGGGCCTACGACCAGTTGTACGCCGAAGGCTTCATCGAAAGCCGGGTGGGGGATGGCACTTATGTCACCGAGCTGGAGAAACTATCCACACAGCTATCCACAGGGTTATCCCTAGGCTTATCAACAGACTTATCCACAAAAACACATTCTGATACTGAGCATTCATCCAGTCCTGACAGGCTTTCCGAGTCGCTAGGGTGGCTGAAAACCCATCATCTGCCAGCGCCCGCTACGGGTGCACCGCGCGCATTTCGGGTGGGCGTGCCGGCTTTCGATCTGTTCCCTTTCGACGTCTGGGCCAGGCTGCAGGCGGGTTTCTGGCGAAATCCAGACCCTGCCTTGCTGGGCTATGGCGACCCCGCTGGAGAACTCGTATTGCGCGAGCTCATAGCGACTTACCTGCGTCGTTCGAGGGGCCTGGCCTGCACCGCTGGACAAATTATGATCACCAGTGGTGCGCAGCAAGCCATCAGCCTTTGTGCACAGGTGCTGCTGCGACCGGGTGACCGGGTCGCTGTGGAAAACCCCGGATACCGCGCAGCCGGTCACGCCTTCGCCATGGGCGGCGCTCAGCTCGTCGGCGTTCCGGTGGACGAGGCAGGCTTGGACTGTGAGCGGCTCAACGCAGTGCAAGACTGCCGGCTGGCCTATGTCACACCTGCCCATCAGTACCCGACCGGCGTGACCATGAGCCTGCCCCGGCGCCTGGCCTTGCTGGAATGGGCCGAGCGCGAGGGGCGCTGGATCATCGAGGATGACTACGACGGCGAGTATCGCTACGTGGGTGCGCCACTGGCACCGTTGGCGGCACTGGATCGACAGGGGCGGGTGCTGTACGTCGGAACGTTCGGGAAGGTGGCGTTTCCAGCGCTGCGCCTGGGCTATATGGTCTTGCCCAAGCGTCTGGTAGCGGCCTTCGGCCAGGCGCGTGCGCTGGCGGTGCGGCACTCCGAGGTCAGCACCCAGTGCGTGATGGCCGAGTTCATGGCCCAAGGGCACTTCCAGCGGCACATCCGGCGCATGCGCAAGGCGGCGCTCAGCCGGCGCAACGTGCTCAAGGCCGGCTGGCCGCTGGACATACCAGGGCTGGGGGCAATGCCTGAGGTTGCAGCAGGGCTGCACGTCAAAGTGGCTGTGGATAACCTCGCGCGCGAGCAGGACCTGGTCGCCCGGGCGCAGGCGGTGGGCATCGAGGTCAACCCGTTGAGCAGCTACTGGCTGCCAGACAGCCACGAACCCCTGGACGCCCGGGCCGGCCTGGTGCTGGGTTTCGCAGCAGTGCCGGGAAGGCAGATCGCCGAGGCCTTGCTGCGGCTGCGCAAGGCCTGGCGAGTGTGTGGATGATCAGCATGTGACCGTTCAATGGCCGCAATGGGTGGATAGAGGTCGAGCGGGCAGGCTTGGACCGGGTCAGCTTCGCCGCCCATCGCGGCCAACCGGAGCGCCAGACCGGCCGCTCTGACATGGGCTGCATGAACGTAAAATACCCCGCAACCTGTTGGAGCGGCTTCAGCCGCGATGGCCGGCGTAGCCGGCCTGATAACCGCCAAGTGATATTGCAGGTCGAGCAGACAGGCTCGAACCCGGCGCGGTCAGGGACCGCGCTGGCGCATGCACAGACCTCAGGTCCTGGACTTGATCCGCGTCCAGGCCCGCGTCCGCGCCCGCTCGGCGTCACGCGGCAACGGCTTGAGGGTATACAGCTTGGCCATTGCCTCGGCGGTCGGGTAGAGGTTGGGGTTGTTGCGAATGGCCGGGCTGACGTTCTCGGTGGCGTCCTTGTTTGGGTTGGGATAACCCACGAAATCGCTGATCGGCGCGATCACCTCGGGCCGCAGCAGGTAGTTGATGAAGACATGGGCGTCTTCGGCGTTGGCGGCGTTTTTCGGAATCGCCAGCATGTCGAACCAGATCGGCGCGCCTTCCTTGGGCAGGCGCATGTCCACCACTACGCCGTTGTTGGCTTCCCGCGCGCGGTTGGCAGCCTGAGAGAAGCTGCCGGAATAGCCCACCGCCACGCAGATATCGCCATTGGCGATGTCGGCCATGTATTTGGAGGAGTGGAAGTAGGTGACGCTCGGGCGAATCTTCAACAGCAGGTCTTGGGCCTGTTTGTAGTCCGAAGGCTCGCTGCTGTTGGGGTCCAGGCCCAGGTAGGCCAGGGCCAGAGGCAGGATTTCCGAGGGCGAGTCGAGCATGGCCACGCCGCACTGCTTGAGTTTGGCGATGTTCTCGGGCTTGAAGATCAGATCCCAGCTGTCTACCGGCGCATGTTCGCCCAGTGCGGCCTTGACCTTCTCCGGGTTGAAGCCGATCAGCACCGTGCCGTACATGTAGGGCACGGCGAACGTGTTGCCAGGATCATTCGCTTCGATGAGCTTCATCAGCGCCGGGTCCAGGTGCTGCCAGTTGGGCAGCTTGCTGCGGTCCAGCGGCTGGAACACGCCAGCCTCGATCTGCTTGGCCAGGAATACGTTCGACGGCACCACCACGTCATAGCCGGAGTTGCCGGTCAGCAGCTTGGCCTCCAGCGCTTCGTTGGTGTCGAAGATGTCGTAGATCAGCTTGACCCCGCTGTCTTTCTTGAAGTCGGTGAGGGTCTGCGGCGTGATGTAGTCGAACCAGTTGTACACGCGCAAGGTGCGTTGTTCCTCGGCCTGGGCAGGGACAGCACCGGCCAGTAGACCGGCGGCCACCAGCGGGGCAAGCAGGCATTTGCTTGGGCTCATGATCAGGCTCCTGGCAAGGCGCGCTGGAAACCTTCCAGCACATTGACCGCGTTGATACCAATTTCCTCGACCGCATAGCCGCCTTCCATCACGAACAGTGTCGGCTTGCCGAGCTGGGCGATGCGCGCGCCCATCTCCAGGTAGTCGGGGCTGTCGAGCTTGAATTGCGAAATCGGGTCGTCCTTGAACGTGTCCACCCCCAGCGAGATCACCAGCACGTCAGCGTCGTAGGCGCCAATACGCTGGCAGGCGTCCTCCAGCGCAGCGCTCCAGGCTGCCCAGTCACTGCCGGCAGGCAGGGGATAGTTGATGTTGCAGCCTTCGCCTGTCCCTTCGCCGGTCTCATCGGCATAGCCGAGGAAGAACGGGAACTCGGCCTGGGGATCGCCGTGGATCGAGGCGAAGAACACATCGCTGCGCGCGTAGAAGATGTCTTGGGTGCCGTTGCCGTGGTGATAGTCGACATCAAGGATCGCCACCTTGGCGCGGCCTTGGTCGAGAAACGCCTGCGCGGCAATGGCCGCGTTGTTCAGGTAGCAGTAGCCGCCCATGACCTCGGCGGCGGCGTGGTGCCCCGGTGGTCGGCACAGGGCGAAGGCCGCGTGGGCACCTTGCTCGATGGCAGCCTGGGCGGTGAGGGCTACCTGCGCCGCGCTGTAAGCGGCTTGCCAGGTACCGGCAGTGATGGGCGCACCCGCATCGAAACTGTAATAGCCCAGCTCGCCCAGCAGGCTGGTCGGCTTGACCTGGCGCAGGGTGCGCGCCGGCCAGGTGAATGGCAGCAGGTCACCGTCGCGCGCCAACGCTGCCCAGCGGGCCCAGGCGCCTTCAAAGAAGTCCAGGTAGGCGTCGCTGTGGATACGCTGCAACGGTGCGCGACCGAAGTCGGTGGGGCCACGCACCTCGCCCAACTGACGGGCTTTGACTCGCTCAAGGACGTGATCGGCGCGCGAAGGCATTTCGAAGCAGGGCATCAGTTGGCCGTCGATCAGCTCGCAGCGGCCATGGTGCAGGCGGTGGTCATCGGAATAGATGGTCAGCATTGTTGTTCTCCGGGTCACTGGCATGCAGCCATTCTGCTGCGCGCAGGCCCGGTCGAAGAACGCCAGGCATGGCCAAAAGGGGATCGATGTGGCCAGCGTTCAGCCGCGGTACTGCCGAGGGCCTACACCGCACCAGCGCTGAAAGGCATGGCGGAAGCTCGCGGTTTCGCTGAAGCCTAGCGTTTCGGCGATCTGGTGGATCGGCAGGTGCGCTTGGTTCAGCAATTGCTTGGCCTGCTCGAAGCGCAGCTCATCGAGCAGTTGCTGATAACTGCAGCCCAGTGCCTGCAGGTGCCGGCGCAAGGTGCGCGATGAGCAGTTCATCTGCCGAGCCAGCCCGTCCAACCCAGGAGCTGCGCTCAATTGTTGCTGCAGCAGCTGACGAATGCGCCCCAGCCAGGCCTGGCGGCCCGTGAACTCCAGGTTCAGCCGTCGGCAGCGCTCGTCCATCGCCTGGTGAGTGATGGCGTCGGCCAGCGGTAGCGGGGCGTCGAGCCAGGCGCGGTCGAAGGCGAAGGCGTTGTCGGCGGCCTGGAACTCGAGCGGGCAAGCGAAGGCGTCGGCATAGAGCGCGTGGTAGCCGGGGCGAGGGTGGGCGAAGCGGGCGGCTAGCAGGGCCAGCGGTTGGCCCAGCAGGTCATCGCAGATCACTTTGAGCGAGACCATGCAGAACTCGGCATTGAAGGCCGCCAGCCCCGGCGCTTCATGGTGCTCGCTGGCACTGAGCCAGGCATGCTCGCCATGCTCGACCAGGCGCAAGTGGAACATTGTTCCCAACAGTGCCGGAAATTGCAGCGCCAAGCGTAGCGCGTCACCCAAGGTGGCACTGGACAGCAGCGCATAGCCAAGCATGCCGTAGCACGACACGTGCATCCGCCGGCCCAGCTCCAGGCCGATGTCCTCACGCAGCGCTACAGCGTTGGCACACACCTGCAACTCCTGCTGGGTGGTGATGCGCGCATCGGCGTGGCCCAGGTCGGCCGCGCTGATACCGCTGCCGGCGAGCAGGTGCTGCGGGTCGACGCCGTGTTGCGCGAACACCTTGAGGGTCAGCGAAACCGCATTGAGGGTGGTGAGGTGGCTGTGCAGCATGCTCGGACGTCCGCGGGGGTTGAGGGACATTGCCGAGCAAGTTGTGTGCCGGATGCTGGTAAAACCCTGCAAAGCAGTGAGCGAGAGGTGCCTTGCTGCTGTTGGCGCGCACTGCCGCGCGCTGCGGCTCCTGGGCCTGTGAACCGTTCGCCGCGTTTGCCATAAAAAAAGGGCCCGGTGCATGCACGCGGGCCCTTGAAGGGTGGAGGGGTGTCTAGGCCCCTCGACCTGGTGAGACGGGTGACAGCGGTGGGTTACGCTTTGAGCGGCACCAGACGCGGGGCAATCATGTTTTCCGGGCGCAGGATGTCATCGAGCATCGCCTCGTCCAGCAGCTGCTCTTCACGCACCAGTTCCAACACGCCGCGGCCGGTTTCCAGGGCAACGCGGGCGATACGGGTGGCGTTTTCATAGCCGATGTACGGGTTCAGCGCGGTGACCAGGCCGATGGAGTGCTCGACCAGCTCGCGGCAGCGCTGTTCGTTGGCGGTGATGCCGACGATGCAGTGTTCGCGCAGCATGTCCATGGCGCGTTGCAGCAGGCGGATCGAGTCGAAGATCTTGTAGGCGATCAGCGGCTCCATCACGTTCAACTGCAACTGGCCACCTTCGGCGGCCACGGTCAGGGCCAGGTCGTTGCCCATGATGGCGAAGGCCACCTGGTTCACGGCCTCTGGAATCACCGGGTTGACCTTGCCTGGCATGATCGAGCTGCCTGGCTGACGCGCCGGCAGGTTGATCTCGTTGATGCCGGTACGTGGGCCGCTCGACAGCAGGCGCAGGTCGTTGCAGATCTTCGACAGCTTCACCGCGGTGCGCTTGAGCATGCCGGAGAACAGCACGAAGGCGCCCATGTCGGAAGTGGCTTCGATCAGGTCGGCAGCCGGAACCAGTGGCTGGCCGCTGATCAGCGCCAGACGCTGGACGGCCAGGGCCTGGTAGCCTGGGTCGGCGTTGATGCCGGTGCCGATGGCGGTGCCGCCGAGGTTGATTTCGGTGAGCAGCTCAGGGGCCAGCGAACGCAGACGGTTGAGGTCTTCGGTCATGGTGGTGGCGAAGGCGCGGAATTCCTGGCCGAGGGTCATCGGCACGGCGTCTTGCAGCTGGGTGCGGCCCATCTTCAGCACGTGGTTGAATTCCTGGCCTTTGGCCGCGAACGCCTGAATCAGGCTGTCGAGGCTGGCCAGCAGCGCGTCGTGGCCCAGCAGCAGACCCAGACGGATCGCAGTCGGGTAGGCGTCGTTGGTCGACTGCGCCATGTTCACGTCGTTGTTGGGGTGCAGGTACTGGTATTCGCCCTTCTGGTGGCCCATGGCTTCCAGCGCGATGTTGGCGATGACTTCGTTGGCGTTCATGTTGGTCGAGGTGCCAGCACCGCCCTGAATCATGTCGACCACGAACTGCTCGTGGTAGTCGCCCTTGATCAGTCGGCCGCACGCGGCGCTGATGGCGGCGTGCTTGGCATCGCTCAGGTGCCCCAGCTCACGGTTGGCGTCAGCAGCAGCCTGCTTGACCATCGCCAGGCCCACTACCAGTTTCGGGTAGTGCGACAGCGGTACACCGGAGAGGTGGAAGTTGTTGGCAGCGCGCAGGGTCTGGATGCCGTAGTAGGCATCGGCAGGGACTTCCAGAGTGCCAAGCAGGTCTTTTTCGACGCGGAACGATGCAGCAGCGGACATGATGGATATCATCTCGATATTGACCCGGCATGTGCCGGAATGCCGCCAATCCTAGGCCTGAGGCATTTTTGCGGCCAATGCTGATGCACGCTAACCTATGCACAAACGGCATACTGATTGATGTGACGTCAACTGACCAGCGAGCGTGTTCCATTTTGGTGCGCGCCGGAGAAGGGCTTCATGAACCTTGAAAGCAAATGGCTGGAAGACTTCAGCGCACTGGCCGCCACCCGCAGCTTTTCCCAGGCCGCCGAGCGACGCTTCGTGACCCAGCCGGCGTTCAGCCGGCGTATCCGCAGCCTTGAAGCGGCGCTGGGCCTGACGCTGGTGAACCGCTCGCGCACCCCCATTGAACTGACCGAAGCAGGCCAGCTGTTTCTGGTTACCGCGCGCACGGTTGTCGACCAGTTAGGCGAAGTTCTGCGTCATTTGCATCATCTGGAGGGCGGGCAGGGCGAGGTCGTGCAGATTGCCGCCGCCCACTCGCTGGCCTCGGGCTTCTTCCCGCACTGGGTGGCGCAACTGCGCAACGACGGCCTGAACATCGCCACACGCATGGTCGCGACCAACGTCGGCGAAGCGGTGCATGCGCTGAGGGAGGGTGGCTGCGACCTGATGCTGGCGTTCTACGACCCTGACGCGGCCTTGCAGATGGACGCGGAAATCTTTCCCTCGCTGCACATGGGCACCACTGAAATGCTCCCGGTGTGCGCGGTGGACGCTGACGGCAAACCGCTGTTCGACCTTGAGGGTGAGACCAGCGTGCCGCTGCTGGCGTACAGCGCCGGGGCGTTCCTGGGGCGCTCGGTGAGCCTGCTGCTGCGCCAGCGCAGCTTGCGTTACACCACCGTGTGCGAAACGGCCATGGCCGACAGCCTGAAGAGCATGGCGCTGGAAGGCATGGGTGTGGCCTGGGTACCGCGGCTGTCGATGCGCGGTGAGCTGCAACGGGGTGAACTGGCGATTTGCGGCCCGGCGCAATGGCATGTGCCGCTGGAAATCCGCTTGTACCGCTGCGCCTTGGTGCGCAAGGCCAATGTGCGGTTGCTGTGGCGCAAGCTGGAGTCGGTGGGCAGCCAGGGCGAGGCGCCATGAATCGGCGCAAAAGTTGTCCCGCTAGACAGCTTGCCCTTTGATCCGCTCTGTGCTTGCGGGGGTGTGCGGTTCCTTGCGCACTAGGCTATAATCCCGCGCCTTCGGCCGAGCTGGTCGATCAGAATCCACACAACAAGCCACGCCGGTCCCCTGCGTGGCTTGTTGCTTTTAGCGCGCCCGCAGGCGCTTGCAGGAGAGGTTCGACGATGAGTGCACTGGTTGGCGTGATCATGGGCTCCAAGTCCGATTGGTCCACCCTTAGCCACACCGCCGAGATGCTGGAAAAGCTCGGCATCCCCTTCGAGGTGAAAGTGGTGTCGGCGCACCGCACCCCTGATCTGCTGTTCCAGTACGCAGAAGAGGCCGAAGGCCGCGGGATCGAAGTGATCATTGCCGGCGCTGGCGGCGCGGCGCACCTGCCAGGCATGTGTGCGGCCAAGACCCACCTGCCGGTGCTGGGCGTGCCGGTGCAGTCCTCGATGCTCTCGGGCGTCGACTCGCTGCTGTCGATCGTGCAGATGCCCGCTGGCGTCCCGGTCGCTACCCTGGCCATCGGCCGCGCCGGGGCGATCAACGCCGCGCTGCTGTCGGCCAGCATCCTGGGCGCCAAGCACCCGCAGTTCCACACGGCGCTCAAGCAGTTCCGCACGGAGCAGACCGACACCGTGCTGGACAATCCAGACCCGCGCCAGGCTTGAGGCTCATTCCATGAAAATCGGTGTAATCGGTGGTGGCCAGCTCGGCCGCATGCTGGCCCTGGCGGGCACTCCGCTGGGCATGAACTTCGCCTTCCTCGACCCGGCGCCAGACGCCTGCGCAGCGCCTCTGGGCGAACACCTGCGTGCCGACTACGGCGATCAGGACCACCTGCGCCAGTTGGCCGATGAAGTTGACCTGGTCACGTTCGAGTTCGAGAGCGTACCGGCTGAAACCGTCGCCTTCCTCTCGCAGTTCGTCCCGGTCTACCCCAGTGCCGACGCCCTGCGCATCGCCCGCGACCGCTTGTTCGAAAAAAGCCTGTTCCGCGACCTGGGCATCCCCACCCCGGCGTTCGCCGACATCCTTTCCCAAGCCGACCTCGACGCCGCCGTAGCCAGCATCGGCCTGCCGGCTGTGCTCAAGACCCGCACCCTGGGTTACGACGGCAAGGGCCAGAAAGTGCTGCGCAGCGCTGCTGATGTGGTCGACACCTTCGCAGAGCTGGGCAGCGTGCCATGCCTGCTGGAAGGCTTCGTACCGTTTACCGGCGAGGTGTCGCTGGTGGCGGTGCGCGGTCGCGATGGCGAAACGCGCTTCTACCCGCTGGTGCACAACACCCATGACAACGGCATCCTGCGCCTGTCGGTGGCCAGCCAGGCGCACCCGCTGCAAGCGTTGGCCGAAGATTACGTCGGCCGTGTGCTGGAGAAGCTCGATTATGTCGGCGTCATGGCCTTCGAGTTCTTCGAAGTCGATGGCGGCCTGAAAGCCAACGAGATCGCCCCGCGCGTGCACAACTCCGGGCACTGGACCATCGAAGGCGCCGAGTGCAGCCAGTTCGAGAACCACCTGCGCGCCGTGGCCGGCCTGCCGCTGGGCTCGACCGCCAAGGTCGGTGAGAGCGCCATGCTCAACTTCATCGGCGCCGTGCCCGATGTGGCCAAAACGGTGGCCATCAGTGACTGCCACCTGCACCACTACGGCAAGGCGTTCAAAGTCGGCCGCAAGGTCGGCCACGCGACCCTGCGCTGCCAGGATCTGCCTACCCTGCAAGCCAAGATCGCCGAAGTAGAGGCTCTGATCGCGGCGAATTGAACCTCGCCGGGCTTCTTGCCCTCTGAAAGAACAGGTGCCAGCGTGCTCGACCGCCGCTGGCGCGTTTCATTTCATTTAAGGAGGGATTGCCATGGGCATCATCGGTACCATTTTCATCGGCTTCATCGTCGGCCTGCTGGCGCGTTTCCTGAAGCCAGGGGATGACAGCATGGGCTGGATCATGACCATCCTGCTGGGTATCGCAGGCTCGCTGCTGGCCACCTACGGCGGCCAGGCACTCGGCATCTACCAGGCCGGTCAGGCTGCAGGCTTCTTCGGGGCCCTGGTGGGCGCCATTGTCATCCTGGTGATCTACGGCCTCATTCGTAAGCGCTGATTGCAGATAGAATGCCCGGCAATTCATCCTCTTGAGTTGCCGAGCACTCTATGCGCGTGTTGTTTCTCCTTCCCCTGCTGCTGGCCAGCGCCCTGGCTCACGCCGAACTGCCCGAAACCGACTGGCTCGAACTGATGCCCACCTCGGATCAGAAAGCCCTCGAAGCCATGCCCGAAATCGACCATGACTCGCCCGAGGCCATGGGCACCTTCACCGACAAGGGTGGCTTGAAGCAGAGCAAAGGTCTGCCGGCCGTGATGTATTCCACCAAGACCGTGCCGGCCATGAATGGCAAGCGCATCCGCCTGGGTGGTTACCCGGTGCCGCTGGAAAGCGACGCCAAGGGCAACAGCACCCTGTTCTTCCTGGTGCCCTACCCAGGCGCCTGTATTCATGTGCCGCCGCCGCCGCCCAACCAACTGGTCCTGGTGCGTTATCCCAAAGGCCTGAAGATCAGCGACATCTACACGCCGCTGTGGGTCAGCGGGCCGTTGAAAGTGGAGAAGGTCAGCAATGACCTGGCCGATGCAGCCTATGCGCTGGACGCGCAGACGGTGCGCGTGGTGGAAGACGCGGACCTGTGAGCAAGGCCCGCGCCTGCGGCCTCAGCGGCGCTCGAGCGGCGCGCTGCTGATCTTCACGGACAGGGCGTGATGGGCACCGGGGGCGAGGGTCAGCACGTCGTGCCAGGCATTGGCGGTTTCGATGCAGAGCATGCCCTGCCAGGCCTCGTCGGCCATGTCGGGTAGCTCGGCAGCGCGCTCGGTCCAGGGATTCCAGATCACTGCCGAGCGCGAACCTTGGGTGTGCAGGGTGGTGCGCCGGTCGTGCTGCGGATCGACGATGCTCAGCAGCGTCGGCGGGTCGAGGTAGATGCGGTCGGTTTCACCGGCGAAGGTGAGGGCGCTCTGCTGAGTACGTTGCTGCCAGTCGGCGAGGGTCTCGATGTAGGTCAGTTCTTCCACGCCATGCACCTGTACCTGGCGTACATCGCTGACGGCGAAATAGGTGTGCAGTGCCTGGCTGATGGTAACGGGCTGCGCACCGAGGTTGCGGTTACTGAGGGTCACTTCGAGCGTCTCGCCCATGGTTACACACAGCCTGAGTTCGACACTGTGCGGCCAGTCGGGCAACGCGCCCTGGGCCTGCGGCATGTCGAATTCGACGCGCACCGTATCGCCTTGCTCTTGCATGCCCAGCAGTTGCCAGTCACGGCCGCGTACCAAGCCATGAGCCGGCGCGGGCTCAGCGTCGTACATCGCTTGCACCGCCTCGGGGTTGCGCTGCAAATGACCGAACCACGGCCAGCACACCGGCACACCACCGCGTACCGACTTGCCCTGCTTGAACAGCGCTTGTTCGCTCAGCCATAACAGCGGCGCTTGCCCGGCCCGTTGATAGCGCAGGATCTGCGCGCCCTGCTGGGCAATCACCAGCTCGGCCTGCGCGGTGGTGATGCGCCAGCACTTGAGTTCGCCCAGCACGAGGGTGTCGACATTGGCAGTGGTCATGAAAAGTCCTGGGGGCGAGTGGGTGGGAAGCCTGGAGCCACGGGCGTCGGCGCCGGTATGGCGCTGTAAGGGCGCCAAGCGATGGCCGAGGCAGGCAATCTACCAGCTGACGGGCCTTGAACCGCAGCCTAGCGCTGCGGCACGGCGCGGGTGCGGCCGCTGCTGTCGATGGCAACGAAGACGAACACCGCTTCGGTAACCTTGCGCCATTCGCTGGACTGCGGATCGTCGCTCCAGACTTCGACCATCATCTGGATCGAGCTGCGGCCGATCTCCAGGGTCTGGGTGTAGAACGACAGCTGCGCGCCCACGGCCACTGGCACCAGAAAGGCCATGCGGTCGATGGCCACGGTCGCCACGCGGCCTCCGGCGATACGGCTGGCCATGGCGGTACCGGCCAGGTCCATCTGCGCCACCAGCCAGCCGCCGAAAATATCGCCGAAGCCGTTGGTTTCGCGGGGTAGCGCGGTGATTTGCAAGGCCAGGTCGCCTTGTGGGATGGGATCTTCTTGTTCGAGCTCAATCATGCCGAGGGGCCTCTGACCCGTGACGCTTCGTGAGAGGGCGCATCAGACTGGATGCGAACAGAGCCTGCGCGACGATCATGCTGCGGTGTAGGCAGGTTCGCACGCGGGCCCGATCAGTCTGCTCATCCACAGCCCTGGAGGTGCGAGATAAACGACGATAGCGGCACATGGTACGCCCCTTTCGCTGACGCAGGCGGCTTGTGGAGCAACTCCGCAACGCCGTCTGAGCATACCGACCGGTGTTTTCACACAACATCCCACATCGGATGCAACCTTTTCCTACGAACTATGCAGTATATAGGCCGTTGCCAAGCGCTACGACCGCAGCTTCATGAATATCCTCTGCGAGGCCAGGTGCCTATGAGCGCGGCTTGTCAATTTGTTATCTTCCTTGACCGCCCATTCCAGAAGCCGCGGACAACGCGGCCTGCGTGCCCAATAAGAGTGCAAAACCCGATGACCACCGTGTCCAGCAGTACCGAGCAGCCCGCGCGACCGCTTACCCGCCGCGATTACAAGACCCTGTCGCTGTCGGCCCTGGGCGGCGCTCTGGAGTTCTACGACTTCATCATCTACGTGTTTTTCGCGGTGGTGATCGGCAAGCTGTTCTTCCCGCCCGACATGCCCGATTGGCTACGCCAGATGCAGACCTTCGGCATCTTCGCCGCGGGATATCTGGCAAGGCCGCTGGGCGGCATCGTCATGGCGCACTTCGGCGATTTGCTGGGTCGCAAGAAGATGTTCACCTTGAGCATCTTCATGATGGCCGTGCCCACACTGATCATGGGTATGCTGCCGACCTACGCACAGATCGGCCTGATGGCGCCGGTACTGCTGTTGTTGATGCGGGTCATCCAAGGCGCCGCGATCGGCGGCGAGGTGCCGGGGGCCTGGGTGTTCGTTTCGGAGCATGTGCCGGCGCGCAACACGGGCTATGCCTGCGGCACACTGACCGCAGGGCTGACGGGCGGCATTCTGCTGGGCTCGCTGGTGGCGACCCTGATCAACTCCGTGTACACCGCCGAAGAAGTGGCCGATTACGGCTGGCGCATCCCGTTCCTGATTGGCGGTGTATTCGGTCTGTTCTCGGTGTACCTGCGCCGCTGGCTGCATGAAACCCCGGTGTTCGCCGAAATGCAGCAGCGCAAGGCGCTGGCCGAAGAGCTGCCGTTACGCGCGGTGCTGCGCGATCACCGTGGCGCGATCATCCTGTCGATGCTGCTGACCTGGCTGCTGTCGGCCGGCATCGTGGTGGTGATCCTGATGACCCCGGCATTGCTGCAAACGCTCTATCACGTCAGCCCCACTGATTCGCTCAAGGCCAACAGCCTGGCGATCATCCTGCTCAGCCTCGGCTGCATCGGCACCGGCTGGCTGTGCGACCGCTTTGGCGCCGGTCGCGTGCTGGTGATCGGCAGCCTGCTGCTGCTGGCCAGTTCCTGGACCTTCTACCACAGCCTGGAGACCCGTCCCGAGCTGCTGTTCGGGCTGTATGCCGTCACCGGGTTGTGTGTCGGTGTGATCGGCGCGGTGCCGTTCGTGATGGTCAAGGCGTTCCCGGCGGTGGTGCGCTTCACTGGGCTGTCGTTCTCCTACAACGTGGCCTACGCGATCTTTGGCGGCCTGACGCCGATGGCGGTCACCGCGTTGCTCAAATTCAGCCCCCTGGCGCCGGCGTATTACGTGGCGGGGTTGTGTGTGCTGGGTTTGTTGATCGGTGGCTATCTGCTGGCAAACAAGCGCTGAAGCCACGTCCCGGACGCCTGCAGGACCTCTGGAAAGGCCATCCCGCGCTGCGGTGATGGCCTTTCATCTATTTGTCACATTGAGGTCATACCTTAGTCACACGGCCCTCAGATACTGGCCCCCGTTCTGACCTGAACCCCTCGAAATTCTGCTAGGAGCAAGGCATGAAACTGAAGCGTTTGATGGCGGCCCTGACATTTGCCGCCGCTGGCGTTGCAACCGCCAATGCGGTCGCCGCTGTCGATCCCTCGATCCCGACCTACACCAAGACCACCGGTGTGTCGGGCAACCTCTCCAGCGTGGGTTCCGATACCCTGGCGAACCTGATGACCCTGTGGGCCGAGGCCTACAAGAAGGAATACCCGAACGTCAACATTCAGATTCAGGCCGCCGGCTCCTCCACCGCGCCACCCGCGCTGACCGAAGGCACTGCCAACCTGGGCCCGATGAGCCGCAAGATGAAGGACGTCGAGCTGCAGGCGTTCGAGCAGAAGTACGGCTACAAACCAACCGCCATCCCGGTTGCCGTCGACGCCCTGGCCGTGTTCGTGCACAAGGACAACCCGATCAAGGGCCTGACCATGGCGCAAGTCGACGCGATCTTCTCGTCCACCCGCCTGTGCGGCGCCAAAGCGGATGCCAAGACCTGGGGCGATGTCGGTGTCACCGGCGACCTGGCCGGCAAGCCGCTCCAGTTGTTCGGCCGTAACTCGGTATCGGGCACCTATGGCTACTTCAAGGAAGAAGCCCTGTGCAAAGGCGACTTCAAGCCTAACGTCAACGAACAGCCTGGCTCGGCCTCGGTCGTGCAGTCGATCAGCAGCTCGCTGAACTCGATCGGCTATTCGGGCATTGGCTACAAGACCGCCAGCGTGAAAACCGTACCGCTGGCCAAGAAAGAAGGCGGCGAGTTCATCGAAGACAACGAAGAAAACGCTCTGAACGGCAAGTATCCGCTGTCGCGCTTCCTCTATGTCTATGTCAACAAGGCGCCGAACAAGCCACTGGCCCCGCTGGACGCCGAGTTCATCAAGCTGGTGCTGTCGCAGGCGGGCCAGCAGGTCGTGGTCAAGGATGGTTACATCCCGCTGCCGGCCAAGGTCGTCGAGAAGACCCTGAACGATCTGGGCCTGGCTCACGCCAAGTAATCGAGTACCCCGGAGGGGCCGCCTGGCGTGCCCTTCCACCTCTTCTTCAGTCCGTAGCCAGCCCTCCTGTGCCGCGGACTTTTTTGCGTCACTTCACTGTCATGTTTCTGTCATACGAGACCGCTAGGGTGTGCGCATGAATGATCTGGCCAACTCCACCATGACCCAAAATTCTCCCCCCGTGCGGATTGATTTCAATACGCCGGAGATGCAACGCAAACGCCGTGTGCGCGCTTTCAAAGACCGCCTGACCCGCTGGTATGTCCTGGTGGGCGGGCTGGCCGTGCTGGCGGCGATCACGACGATCTTCTTCTACCTCGCCTACGTGGTGCTGCCGCTGTTCCAGGGCGCCGAACTGACGCGCAAGCAAGCGCTGGCGCCCGCCTGGCTGCAAGATGCCGGCAAGCCGTTGATGATTGCTCTCGAAGAGCAGAACCTGGTGGGCTTGCGCGTTTCCGACAAGGGCCAGGCGCTGTTCTTCGACACCAAGAGCGGTGCCGAGCTCAAGCGCGTCGACTTGCCCATCCCGGCCGGGACACAGGTCACCTCGATCGGTAGCGACCAGCCAGGCAGCCCGCTGATCACCCTGGGCCTGTCCAATGGCCAGGCGCTGCTGTTCCACCACAGCTACAAGATCACCTACCCCGATGGCAAGAAAACCATCGAGCCGGGCCTGGACTTCCCGTATGGCGAACAGCCGTTCGTGCTCGACGAGCAAGGCCGTGCGCTGGAGCACGTCAGCGCCAACATCAACGGCGAAAACCTGCTGCTGGCCGGCTCTGTCGGTTCAAGCCTGCAAGTGCTGCAGATCACTCGCGAAGAAAACATGATGACCGGCGAGGTCACCAGCGAGCAGAACCGCATCGCACTGCCGCAGATGTCCGAACCGGTCAAGGCCCTCTACGTCGACCCGCGCCAGCAATGGCTCTACGTGGTCAACGGGCGTGCCACAGCGGATGTCTTCAGCCTGCGCGACAAGAGCCTGAATGGCCGGTACAAGCTGCTCGAAGACGGCAATGCCGAGATCACGGCCAGCGGTCAGCTGGTCGGCGGTATCTCGCTGATCTTCGGCGATTCCAAGGGTGGCCTGAGCCAGTGGTTCATGGCCCGCGACCCCGACGGCGAGCAACGCCTGAAGCTGATCCGCAGCTTCCAGCTGGGCAAGGCGCCGGTGGTGCAGATCGATGCCGAAGAGCGCCGCAAGGGCTTCATCGCCCTGGACCGCGATGGCATGCTCGGCGTGTTCCACAGCACCGCGCACCGCACTCTGCTGGTCGAGCCGGCCGCTGATGGCGCAGGCGTCCTGGCGCTGTCGCCACGGGCCAACCGCATCCTCATCGAAGAAGGCGGCAAGCTGCTGCCGCTGACCCTGCGCAACCCGCACCCTGAGGTGTCGTTCAGCGCGCTGTGGGGCAAGGTCTGGTACGAGAACTACGACGCGCCCAAATACGTCTGGCAGTCGACCGCCTCGAACACCGACTTCGAGCCCAAGCTGAGCCTCTCGCCGCTGACCTTCGGTACGCTGAAGGCGGCGTTCTACGCGATGATCCTGGCCGCACCGCTGGCCATCGCGGCGGCTATCTACACCGCTTACTTCATGGCCCCGGGCATGCGCCGCAAGGTCAAGCCGGTGATCGAGCTGATGGAAGCGATGCCGACGGTGATTCTTGGTTTCTTCGCCGGGTTGTTCCTGGCGCCGTACCTCGAAGGCCATCTGCCGGGCGTGTTCAGCCTGTTCATGATCCTGCCGCTGGGCATCCTGCTAGCCGGCTTCACCTGGAGCCGCCTGCCCGAATCGATCCGTCTGCGCGTGCCGGATGGCTGGGAGGCGGCGATCCTGATCCCGGTCATCCTCGGCATCGGCTGGTTTGCCCTGGGCATGAGCCCGTTCCTCGAGAACTGGTTCTTCGGCGGCGACATGCGCCTGTGGATCAGCAACGACCTGGGCATCACCTACGACCAGCGCAACGCCCTGGTGGTCGGTATCGCCATGGGCTTTGCGGTGATCCCGAACATCTACTCGATCGCCGAAGACGCCGTGTTCAGCGTGCCGCGCAGCCTGACCCTGGGCTCGCTGGCACTCGGCGCCACCCCCTGGCAGACCCTGACCCGCGTGGTCATCCTGACCGCCAGCCCGGGGATCTTCTCGGCACTGATGATCGGCATGGGCCGCGCCGTGGGCGAGACCATGATCGTGCTGATGGCCACCGGCAACACGCCGGTGATGGAGATGAACCTGTTCGAAGGCATGCGCACCCTGGCCGCCAACGTGGCGGTGGAAATGCCGGAATCGGAAGTCGGTGGCAGCCACTACCGCGTGCTGTTCCTCGCGGCGCTGGTGCTGTTGCTCTTCACCTTCGTCATGAACACCTTGGCCGAGCTGATTCGCCAGCGTCTGCGCAAGAAATACTCGTCGCTTTGATAGAAAGGTAGAGATCCGTGAAACAGGATTCCCTCAAAGGCTGGTTCAAGAGCGGCGCCCCCGGCGTCTGGATCAGCGGTGGTGCTGTCGCCATCGCGGTGATCATGACCCTCGGTCTGCTGTCGGTCATCGCCGTGCGCGGCCTGGCGCACTTCTGGCCGGCCGACCTGATCCAGGCCACCTACACGGTGCCGGGTCAGGCCAACCACGTGATCATCGGTGAAGTGGTACAGAAGGAAGAAGTACCACGGGCTCGTCTGAAGGGTGCCGGCCTGCCGGTGCCCGAGGAAGGCCCGGAGTTCATGACCCGCGAACTGATCAAGGTCGGCAACCGCGACCTGAACGGCAGCGATTTCAGCTGGGTGGTCGGCGAGTGGCTGGTCGATCAGCACAAGCCCGCCGACCTGATGGCCCTGGAGCGCCGCGAATGGGGCAACTTCTATGGCTACCTGGTCAGCGTCAAGCAAGGCGACCGCGTGGTCGCCCAGGGCCCGGCGGCCTGGGGGGAGCTGCAGGCGCGTCTGAAGCGCGTCAGCCAGCTCAACGACCAGTTGCAGAGCCTGGAGAAAAAAGACATCGGCGCCATCAACCATGGCCTGGAACGTTTGCGTCTGCACGGTCGCAAGCTTGAGCTGGACGGCAAGCTGACCCCTGCGGCGCAGGCCGACATGGAATCCGAGCGCGCTGAGCTGAACAACCGCTACAAGGCCATCGAAGAACGCCTGAGCAGCCTGCATCAGGACTACGCCCGCGACAGCCTGGTGGCGCGTGACGGCAATGGCCGGGAAGTGGAGATCAACCTGAGCAAGGTGGTGCACGCCATCCAGCCCAACGGCATGTCCATCACCACCAAATTGGCGACCTACTTCAGCAAAGTGTGGGAATTCCTCAGCGACGACCCGCGTGAAGCCAACACCGAAGGCGGTATTTTCCCGGCGATCTTCGGCACCGTGATGATGACCCTGATCATGGCCGTGATCGTGACCCCGTTCGGCGTACTGGCGGCGGTGTACCTGCGCGAGTACGCCAAGCAGGGCCCGGTGACCCGGCTGATCCGCATCGCGGTGAACAACCTGGCCGGCGTCCCGGCGATCGTCTACGGCGTGTTCGGCCTGGGCTTCTTCGTCTATGTGCTGGGCGGCTCCATCGACCGACTGTTCTTCCCCGAGTCTCTGCCGGCACCCACGCTGGGTACGCCCGGGCTGCTCTGGGCCTCGCTGACCCTGGCGCTGCTGGCCGTACCGGTGGTGATCGTGGCCACCGAAGAGGGGCTGGCGCGGATTCCACGCACGGTGCGCGAAGGCTCGCTGGCGCTGGGCGCCACCAAGGCCGAAACGCTGTGGAAGATCGTGATTCCGATGGCCAGCCCGGCCATGATGACCGGCATGATCCTCGCCGTGGCCCGCGCCGCCGGTGAAGTGGCGCCGCTGATGCTGGTGGGTGTGGTCAAGCTGGCGCCGTCCTTGCCGGTCGATGGCAACTACCCGTACCTGCACCTTGACCAGAAGATCATGCACCTGGGCTTCCACATCTATGACGTCGGCTTCCAGAGCCCCAACGTCGAGGCCGCGCGGCCGCTGGTGTACGCCACCGCGCTGCTGCTGGTGCTGGTGATCGCCAGCCTCAACCTCTCGGCAGTGTGGATTCGTAACCACCTGCGCGAGAAGTACAAAGCCCTCGACAGCTGATTTGCAGCCTCAAGCCACAAGCGGCACGCTGATGCCGCTTTTGCCCTAACGTGCAGCGCGCAGCTCGCAGCTCGAGGCCTGCCGCTACAAATGGAGTAAGACCATGCAGCACGAATCCCACAACCACGGCATCGACATGTCTGCCCTGGGTCGCGACAAGCAGGGCCTGCGTCTGGCCGAAGAAACCGTGGCCATCGAAGTGCCAGGCCTGTCGCTGTTCTACGGCGACAAGCAGGCGCTGTTCGATGTGAAGATGAACATCCCCAAGCAGCGCGTGACCGCCTTCATCGGCCCGTCCGGCTGCGGCAAGTCGACCCTGCTGCGCACCTTCAACCGCATGAACGACCTGGTCGACGGTTGCCGCGTGGAAGGTGCGGTCAACCTCTACGGCAACAACATCTACCGCAAGGGCGAGGAGGTGGCCGAGTTGCGCCGTCGCGTCGGCATGGTGTTCCAGAAGCCGAATCCTTTCCCCAAGACCATCTATGAAAACGTGGTCTACGGCCTGCGCATCCAAGGCATCAATAAAAAGCGCGTGCTCGACGAAGCGGTGGAATGGGCGCTCAAGGGGGCGGCGCTGTGGGACGAGGTCAAGGACCGTCTGCATGACTCGGCGCTGGGCTTGTCCGGTGGTCAGCAGCAACGTCTGGTGATCGCCCGTACCATCGCTGTGGAGCCTGAAGTGCTGCTGCTCGACGAACCGTGCTCGGCACTCGACCCGATCTCGACCCTCAAGGTCGAAGAGCTGATCTACGAGCTGAAATCCAAGTACACCATCGTCATCGTGACCCACAACATGCAGCAGGCCGCGCGGGTGTCGGACTACACCGCCTTCATGTACATGGGCAAACTGGTGGAATTCGGCGATACCGATACGCTGTTCACCAACCCGTCGAAGAAGCAGACCGAAGACTACATTACCGGTCGCTATGGCTAGACCGTACTGGCTCGTAGGGTCTGGAGCATTCGTGAAGCGCGGCGCATGGCATGCGGCCTCTTCGCGGGTAAACCCGTTCCTGCAGGTCTTTTTATCAATTTACAGGCGCGGGTTTATCGACGAACCGCCTCTGAAGGGCGGTGGGTGTCACTGGCCTACACCTTCGCGAGGCAATCCCCTTCCACAGGTTACCTACACACCTGTAGGAGTGGGTTCACCCGCGACGGGCTGCGACGCAGCCCCCCTCCAGGCAACGCGGCCCCCTAGGCAGACCTGGCACCGACTACCCATGATTTCCAGCTTGCAGCTTTGGCGCGGAGCGAAACGATGATCAACAAAGAAAGCCTCACCCATCACATTTCCCAGCAGTTCAATGCCGAGCTCGAGGAAGTGCGCAGCCACCTCCTGGCCATGGGCGGGCTGGTGGAGAAACAAGTCAACGATGCGGTCACCGCGCTGATCGAGGCCGACTCCGGGCTGGCCCAGCAAGTGCGTGACGTTGACGAGCAGATCAACCAGATGGAGCGCAACATCGACGAGGAGTGCGTGCGCATCCTCGCGCGCCGTCAGCCGGCAGCGTCCGACCTGCGGTTGATCATCAGCATCTCCAAGTCGGTGATCGACCTGGAGCGCATTGGCGACGAATCGACCAAGATCGCCCGCCGCGCCATTCAGCTGTGTGAAGAGGGTGAGTCGCCACGCGGTTACGTGGAAGTGCGTCATATCGGCGATCAGGTGCGCAACATGGTGCGTGACGCCCTCGACGCCTTTGCCCGTTTCGACGCCGACCTGGCCTTGTCGGTGGCGCAGTACGACAAGACCATCGACCGCGAATACAAAACCGCGCTGCGCGAGCTGGTGACCTACATGATGGAAGACCCGCGCTCGATTTCGCGGGTGCTCAGCGTGATCTGGGCGCTGCGTTCGCTGGAGCGGATCGGCGACCATGCGCGCAACATCTCTGAGCTGGTCATCTACCTGGTGCGTGGCACTGATGTGCGCCACCTTGGCCTCAAACGCATGACCGCTGAAGTGCAGGGCACGGCGAAGGATGACGCACTGCTGGCTAATGTTCCGCCCTCACCTGACGATAAATAGTATTGCGCGTGAAACACGACGCCCGGCCTGTGCCGGGCGTCGTCGTTTTCGGCGCAGACAGCGGAGGTCTGTGCAGGCGATGGACAAGCAACCCGCCGCAGCGTGCGTTTTGGCAAAAAGCCATCATTCGGCGGTATGCTAGCGGGGTAGATGAGGAGTCTCGATGAGTAAAGTCAAAGTGCTGGTGGTGGACGACGCTTCGTTCATCCGCGATCTGGTCAGAAAGGCGCTGCGCAGCGCCTTTCCCGGTATCGCCGTGGAGGACGCTGTCAACGGCCGCAAAGCCATGACGCTGTTGGCCAAGGAACCCTACGACCTGGTGCTGTGCGACTGGGAAATGCCCGAGATGAGCGGTCTGGAGCTGCTCGCCTGGTGCCGCCAGCAGCCGTCGCTCAAAGGGCTGCCGTTCATCATGGTCACCAGCCGAGGCGACAAGGAAAACGTCATTCAGGCCATCCAGGCCGGTGTGTCCGACTTCGTCGGCAAGCCGTTCACCAACGAACAGCTGCTGAGCAAGGTCAAGAAGGCCCTGAGCAAGACCGGAAAGCTCGAATTGCTGCTCAGTGGCGTCCCTGCTCGGGCCGCATCAGCGTTTGCCAATGATTCGCTCAGTGCCTTGACCGGTGGCCGCCCGGAAACGGTCAAGGCAGCGCCTGCGGCGGCAGCGGCCCTGGCACCCCAGGCGGCCCGCGCACCCGTTGCCGCCTCCGCGACGCCGGCCCCGGCCGGCCGCGGCCAAGGGCAACTGCGTCTGGCCAGCGGTGCGCAGGGTTGTGTGATCAAGGCGTTGAGCCTGAAAGAAGCGTTGCTGGTGGTCCGCCGTGGCGAGACCCTGCCACAGGTGCTGGAAAGCGCGGTGCTGGATCTTGAGCAGGGCGAGAACGCCGAAGTGGCGCGTCTGAATGGCTATCTGCACGCCATCGCGGCGCTGGAAGCGCGCCCCGACAGCGACTGGCTGCAACTGACGTTCAAGTTCGTCGATCAGGACGCGCAGAAGCTCGACTACATCTCCCGTCTGATCGCCCGCGGCACTGCGCAGAAGCATTTCACGCCTGGCGGCTGAGCTGCGCGCTGAGGGTGATGGCTGGGGGGGATAGGAATGAATCGAACCTGTACCTTGAACTGAGCGGCTAGGACGGCTGCGCCGCCCATCGCGGCGGTAGCCGTTCCTGCACAGACTGCGCAAATTCAGATACGGCGCAATCCTGCGGGAGCCGCTTCAGCGCCGATGGGCGGCGAAGCCGACCCAAAGGCACCAGGGCTGACTCCAGGTCAGTCGAGCTTGAGCACTTTGGCCAGTACGATTTTCGGGCCTTTCATCTTCTTGATGATGATGCGCAGGCCCTCGACCTCCAGCAGCTCTTCTTCTTCCGGCACCCGCTTGAGGGTCTCGTAGACCAGGCCCGCCAGGGTCTCGGCTTCGATGTGATCAAGGTCGACGCCCAGCAGCCGCTCGACCTTGAACAGCGGTGTGTCGCCGCGCACCAGCAGCTTACCGGGCTGGTAGGCGAGGATGCCGCGCTCGGTCTTGCGGTGTTCGTCCTGGATATCGCCGACCAGCACCTCCAGCACATCTTCCATGGTCAGGTAGCCGATGACCTTGCCGTCGGCCTCTTCCACCAGCACGAAATGCGCGCCACCTTTGCGGAACTGCTCCAGCAACTCCGACAGCGGCATGTGCCGCGACACGCGTTCCAGTGGACGGGTGAGGTCGTCGAGGTCGACGGTGTCGGGGCGATGGTCGGGCTCGGCCAGTTCCAGCAGCAGGTCCTTGATGTGCAGCAGGCCGATGAACGCTTCGCGCTGGGCGTCATAGACCGGATAGCGGCTGAACTTGTGGCGACGGAACATCGCCAGGATTTCCTTGAGCGGCGCCCGGGAATCGAGGCTGATCATGTCTTCGCGAGAGTTGGCCCAGTCGACCACTTCCAGCTCGCCCATTTCCACGGCCGAGGCCAGCACGCGCATGCCCTGATCGCTCGGGTCATGGCCACGGCTCGAGTGCAGGATCAGTTTGAGCTCGTCGCGGCTGTAATGGTGCTCGTGATGCGGGCCAGGTTCGCCTTGGCCGGCGATACGCAGGATGGCGTTGGCGCTGGCGTTGAGCAGGTAGATCGCCGGGTACATGGCCCAGTAGAACAGGTACAGCGGCACCGCCGTCCACAGCGACAGCAGCTCGGGCTTGCGGATCGCCCAGGACTTGGGCGCCAGCTCACCGATCACGATGTGCAGGTAGGAAATGACGAAGAAGGCGATGAAGAACGACACGCCTTTGATCAGCTCCGGGCTGTCGACACCCAGGTAGGCCAGCAGCGGCTCGAGCAGATGGGCGAATGCCGGCTCGCCGACCCAGCCCAGGCCCAGCGAGGCCAGGGTGATGCCCAGCTGGCAAGCCGAGAGGTAGGCGTCGAGCTGGCTGTGCACTTTACGCAGGATGCCACCGCGCCAGCCATGCAGCTCGGCGATCGATTCGACCCGGGTTGAGCGCAGCTTGACCATGGCGAACTCGGCGGCGACGAAGAAGCCGTTGAGCAAGACCAGGAACAGCGCGAAGAGAATCATGCCGAAATCGGCAAACAGCGAGGTGAGGCTAAACGCAGGGGAAGGGTCCATGATGGATTTTTTACGGGGTCCGTCAGTTATTGATAGGGAAAAAAAGTGCCAGCACAGGCTGGCATGGGCGATCCAATGTAGCGGGTGAGACCATAAAAGCAAAGCATGGTGCCGATAACACGCATCCTGTGCAGGCATCCGCTGGCTCGCGATGGGTTGCGAAGCGGCCCTGACACACCTGATCAGTGCTGACCGAACTCACTCGATTGCAACATCCGGACAGGCTCCGCCGGCCATTGCGACTGAAGTCGCTCCATAAGGGGCCTTGGCATGACCGTCATAGGAGTCATCGCAGGCAAATACGGTCCCTGTGAGAGCGACTTCAGTCGCGAAGGACGGCGAAGCCGGTCCAGTGCAGGCGACACGGCTTCAACTGACGAAACTCGCCCACATAACCCCTTTGCCCAGACTTGACCGAAGGCCAGTCGGCTCCCACACGGGCCCGCTCTCTGCGCGACAGCGCGGCGCTTTGCGGCAGGCGAACGCCCACGGTTTGCAGCGGCTAAGACCGTTCCTGTCGGACCGCGATCTGGCTCAACGGAAAATGGCAGGTAAAAGTACTGCCATGCCCCACCACACTGCTGATTTCCAAGCGAGCGCGGTGGCGCAGCAGTACGTGCTTGACGATTGCCAGCCCCAGGCCAGTGCCGCCGGTGTTGGAGGCGCGGCTGGAGTCGACGCGGTAGAAGCGTTCGGTGAGGCGCGGCAGGTGCTTGGCCTCGATGCCAGGGCCCGAATCCTGCACCGTCAGATGCGCGCCCTGGGAATCCGACCACCAGCGAATGCGGATGACGCCAGCGTCCTGGGTGTATTTCACCGCGTTGAACACCAGGTTGGAGAAGGCGCTGCGCAGTTCGGTTTCACTGCCCTTGAGGCTGACGCCCGGTTGCGCCTCCAGATTGATCTGCTGCCCGCGCGGCCCGGACAGCGCCTGGGCATCGGTCTGAATGGCCTTGAGCATGGCATCGATGGCCACGGGATGGTTGTCGGACGGGTAATCGGTGGCTTCGAGCTTGGCCAGCAGCAGCAGGTCGTTGAGCAGGGTCTGCATGCGCGAACCTTGCTGGCTCATCTGCTGCAGGGCACGCGCCCAACGCGGATTCACCTCATCGACGTTGTCGAGCAGCGTTTCCAGATAGCCGGCGATGACGGTCAGCGGCGTGCGCAGTTCGTGGGAAACATTGGCGACAAAGTCTTTGCGCATCTGTTCGAGCTGATGGATCCGGGTCACATCGCGCACCAGCATCAGGTGCTCGTTGTTACCGTAGCGGGTGATGTCCAGCTGCACGCGCAGGCGGTCATTGATGGGCGAGGGAATTTCCAGCGGTTCTGCGTAGTTTTCCGCCTCGAAGTACTCTTTGAAGCGCGGATGCCGCACCAGGTTGGTCACCGGCTGGCCGCCGTCTTGCGGTGTTTTCAGGCCGAGCAGGGTTTCTGCCGCGCGGTTCCACCACTCCAGATTGCCGTCGCTGTCGAGCATGATCACCGCATCACGCAGCGCGGCAGTGGACTCCTGAACGCGGTCGATCACCGCTTGCAGGCGCCCACGCACGCGTTGGTCGCGGCGCTGCAGGTGATAGATGCTGTCGAATACCTCACCCCACAGGCCATAGCCATCGGGCGGCGCTTCATCGGGCTTGTGGTTGCCCAGCCAGGCATGCAGACGCAACAGTTGCTTAAGCGTCCAGCCCAGGTACAGCGCCAGGCCCAGGGCCAGGCTCCAGCCGTACTCGCCGCTCACCAGACCGCCGAGCAGGCAGAGGGTGATCAGCACGAGCAGGTGGCGGATCAGGGTCGCGTGCCAGTTCTGGTTCAATGGACGGTCCTTGTGCACAAAGCGTACAGCACCAGTCGAATTCAGCGCTTGGTCGAGAAGCGGTAGCCGGTGCCGCGAACGGTCTGCACCAGGTTCTCGTAGACCTCACCCAAGGCTTTGCGCAACCGGCGAATGTGCACATCGACGGTCCGTTCTTCGACGTAGACGTTGCCGCCCCAGACCTGATCGAGCAACTGGCCGCGGGTGTAAGCGCGCTCCTGGTGGGTCATGAAGAACTGCAACAGGCGATATTCGGTCGGGCCCATTTCGGCCGGCTTGCCGTCGATGGTCACGCGGTGGCTGATCGGGTCGAGCAGCAGGCCGCCGATCTCGATGGGCGCTTCGCTGTCGGCAGGGCCGGTGCGGCGCAGCACCGCCTTGAGCCGGGCGACCAGCTCGCGGGGCGAGAAGGGCTTGGTGATGTAGTCGTCGGCGCCGACCTCCAGACCCTGGATCTTGTTGTCTTCTTCGCCTTTGGCGGTGAGCATGATGATCGGGATGCCGCCGGTCAGCTCATCGCGCTTCAGACGCCGCGCCAGCTCGATGCCGGAGGTGCCGGGCAGCATCCAGTCGAGCAGGATCAGGTCTGGCTTGCGGTCGACGATGATGGCGTGCGCTTGCTGCGAGTTTTCGGCCTCTAGACAGTCATAGCCGGCCATTTCCAACGCCACGGCGATCATTTCACGAATGGGCGCTTCGTCGTCGACGATCAGAATGCTTCTGCCAACCATGCTCTGGACCTCTCCTGGGGTAACCGTGTCGTGCAGCGCATTAGATAACGGAATTATTGCAGCTGTGTGACAGACGATCGTGCAGGCTACGTTTAGCGGGGCCTGCAGGTATGTCAGGAGTGTTACCGCAACGCGTAGTCCAATACCACACCCACAAACACCAGCAAACCACCCCAATGGTTATGCAGAAAGGCTTTGAAGCAGGCATCGCGATCCAGGCTGCGGGTCGACCAGAATTCCCAGACGAAGCACGCTGCGGCGCCCAGGACGCCCAGGTGGAACCAGCCGCCCAGCTCGAAACGGTTGCCCGCCAGCAACAGGCAACCCAGCGACAGCATCTGCAAGCTGAGGATGATCACGCGGTCGGCTTCGCCAAACAGAATGGCGGTGGATTTCACGCCGATCTTCAGGTCGTCGTCGCGATCGACCATGGCGTAGTAGGTGTCGTAGCCGACCGTCCAGAGCACGTTGGCGATGTACAGCAGCCAGGCGATGGCCGGTAGCTCGCCGGTGGCCGCGGTGAAGGCCATGGGAATGCCCCACGAGTACGCCGCGCCCAGCACCACCTGCGGGTAATAGGTGTAGCGCTTCATGAACGGATAGCAGGCCGCCAGCGCCAGGGCACCGAACGACAGGCCGACGGTGGTTGCGTTGGTGCACAGCACCAGCACGAAGCTCAGGCCTACCAGGGTGGCGAACAGCGTCAGGGCTTCGCGCGAGGTGATACGTCCGGCGGCCAGCGGGCGGTCAGCGGTGCGTTTGACGTGGCCATCGACCTTGCGGTCGGCAAAGTCGTTGATGCAGCAACCTGCGGCGCGCATCAGTACCACGCCAAGGGCGAAGATCAGAACGTTGGCCAAGGTGGGCGAGCCGTTGCCGGCGATCCACACGGCTGACAGTGTCGGCCACAGCAGCAGGTAGATGCCGATGGGGCGGTCCATGCGGCTCAACTGGACGAAGTCCCATGCCCGCGGATGTAGACGGTTGAGCGACTTGAGCAGCTGCAGGTACATCAGCGGGCGTCCTCGGCGGCGGCCTGCCACAGGGCAGGCAAGAAGATTTCAGCGACCAGCAGGCTCAGCCCCTCGCGCTCGAAGCGTGAACGGCGAGCCCAGAGCTGCTCGTGGGAAACGTCGGCTGGCAGCCAGGCTTGTGGATAGCGGCACACCTCGATCGGATGGCGAACGAACGCGTGGTCGCAAAACAGCAGTTCGCCGAGCGAGCGTGAGCCCAGGGTCTCAAGGTCAAGGCCGCCACGCTCCAGCGCCGCACGTGCCGCTACGCTGCGGGCAAACACCCAAGGTTGGCCATGACCACGCAGGTATACCTCGCGCACCCAGCCTTCGGCGCCTGCCGGCAGGTCGAGCGCCTGACATTCGTCAGCACGCAAAGGCTGCCAGCCTTCTTGCAGAGGGGTCACGCAAAAGTGCTGGTCAGACAGCTCGCCAAGCCGGCGCGTCAGTGACCCTTGATCGAACAACCAGTCAACCAGGGTGGGAGCCAGCTCGGCGGGCAGATGAGGGAGCGTCAGCCACGCGGCAGCGGCTGCTTGCGGGTTTTGATAAGACACGTCGGTACGCTGATGCAGGCCACGGAGGCGCCGAGCTTAGCATGTTTACAGGTGTTTCCAGGCCAGGGCGCGGCGCCCGCTGGCCGGGTCGGGACGGCGGTTGGTAAAAGCTCACACGGGGGCATGGCGCGAAAGCGGTCTGCTATGGCAGCTATGGCATTACCTCCCAGCGACAATCCCGGTTCAGGCACTGGCGTGGGTAGGGGTAGCGTGCCATTCTCAGTTGCGTCTGCCGCAGGTTAGAGCCTGTGGTGCCTTGAGCGCTGCTCGATGGAGCAGCACGGCATAACAAAAAAAATCCCGTCAAAGAGGCTTCATTTATGCGTAAACCCGAACTCGTCGCTGTCATCGCCGAAAAAACCGATATGACCAAAGAAAAGGCCAATCAGGTACTCAACGCGATACTCGACTCGATCACCGGCGCACTGGACACAGACTCCGTTACCCTGGTGGGCTTCGGGACCTTCGAGAAGCGCCACCGTGGCGCCCGCACCGGCAAGAATCCGCAGACCGGTGAACCGGTGAAGATCAAGGCCACCAATACTGTAGCGTTCAAGCCCGGCAAGACATTGCGTGTAATGATCGACACCCTGAGCAAACCCGCCACGCCAGCCACGCCAGCCAAGTCAGCCAAGTCAGCCAAGTCAACCACGCCAGCCAAATCCGCCACGCCGGCGAAGCCCGCCAAGCCGAGCGCCAAGGGCAAGAAGTAAGCCACGGGCTGGTTGATCGATACGAAACGGGCGCCTTAGGGCGCCCGTTGTGTTTTTCATCCAGCACGATCCACGGAAATGGCGACGTACTTTGGCATATGTGGATAGAATGCGCGCCTCAGTCATTTTTTAGTCGAGATGCGCAGATGAAGTTCCGTTTTCTGCTGTGGGCCTTGGGGCTGCTCATGGCGCGTGCCAGCCGCAACAACCCGGCGTTTCAACAGCAGCTCGAAGGCAAGGACCTGGTTTTCCAGATGCAGACCCTCGACGGCAAGGTCGCCCGACACTTCATCGTGCATGAGCAGCGGGTCACCAGCCGTTCCGGCCAGCACGCTCAACCGGCCTTCGCCATTGCCTTCCAGGATGCCGCCTACGGCTTCCAGACCCTGCAGGCCAGCAACAAGCAGTTGGCGTTCATGCAGGGTGTTCAGGACAAGCGCATCCAGATCAAGGGCAACCCGGCGCTGGTGATGTGGTTTCAGGGCCTGATGAAGTACCTCAAGCCGCGCAAGAAGAGCTGAGCGAGCCGCGCCTTGCCCCGCGTTGAAATGCTCAGTGCGGGGCGTTGAACTGTGAGGCCAGCTCGCGCAGCAGCGCTTCGGCATCCAGCACTTTACTGACCACGTCTTCGGCCTTTTCCCGCGTCAGTTCCAGCCGTGCCAGCAGGGCGTCCGGGATCGGCGCCCGGGGGCCGGCGCCGATGCCGCGTTCGCGCAGCAGGCGATTGGCCAGGCAGACCAGATTGGGGTAGGCCGCGTGCTCACCCTCGTAGGTGGCGTCGTGCTGAAAGCGCAGGGCGGCGGTGAGTTCCTCAGGCATGTCCCACAGGTTCATCAGCCAGGCACCCATTTGCTCGCGGCTGATGCCCAGCAGGTGTTGCTCCACATAGGTGTGCGACAGGTGCGGGTTGACCTCCAGGTGCCGGCAGATCAGCGAAAAGTGCGGCGGGAACACATGCGCCAGCAGCAGGTAGCCGAAGTTGTGCAGCAGGCCTGCCAGGTAGGTCAGGCCGACCTCCGGCCGGCTGGCACGGGGCATGGCGCGGCTCAGGCCTTCGATGACCGCGGCGGTGTAGATCGCCTGCTGCCAATAGGGCGTCATCTGTTGCGGGTTGTCCTTGGGCAGGCTGAGGGTCTTGCCCAAAGCCAGGCCCAGCGCCAGGTTGATCACCAGATCGAAGCCCAGCACACGCACGATGGCGTCTTCGACCGAGCGTACCTTGCCCGGTGACGCATAGTAGGGCGATGCCGCCCAGCTCACGACCTGCGCGGCCAGGGCCGGGTCGGTTTCCACCACACCGGTGATGTCATCGACGCTGGCGTTGGGGTCGACCCGCAGCTTGATGATGCGCTGCGCGGTATCGGCCAGCGGCGGGATTTCAATGGTCTGCTCCAGGCGCTGCTGGATACGCCGGGCGGTGAACACCTGCACGGCCTTGAAGATTTCCCGGGAATCGTCGGCGGGGCGGTCGAAATTGGGCTGGATCTGCTGCACGTTCTCGCCGAAGTTGCCGGCACTGGCCTTGTTCAGCAAACGCTTGAAGGCGTCCTGTTGCAGCTCCAGCAACAAACCGCTTTCCCCAGATTCGAGAAACACCGACTCGCCGTTGAGCAGGCTCTGTTCGTACAGGCACGGCGAGCTGGTGAGGGCAGGAATACCCGGCAGTGCCTTCAGCGCATGCTTGTCGAGCATGGTTTTCAGGCGAGCCCCGGACACTGCCACCAGCTTGCGGCCGGTCAGCTCTTCGAGACGCTTGAGGTCGAGCAGCTGGCTTTGCGGGAACAGCACCATCAACGCGCCGACTTCATCGTCCAGCAGAATCGCCTGCACCCTGCGCGCGGCAGACAGTGATTGCTGTGCCTGAACCTCCCGGTAGGCTACGCCGAGCTTGTCGAGCAGCAGGCGGATGACAGACGGTGCGGGTGGGGTTGCAGTGTCGAGGGCAACTTCAGTCATGGTCTGATCCAGATTCTTTTTGCGATCGCGAAAGTATAACCAGCCGGTCGGGCAGGCTGGAGGCGTTCTGAGACGCCCATCACACCTGGCCGTATTGCTGGCCGTGGCGCAGCCAGCGGTCGAGCAGAGGGCTGACGTGCGAGGGCCACCGGGCAAGCAACGCCTGTGCGGCATCGCGTACGGCCGGCAGCAGGTCAGCGTCGCGCATCAGATCGGCGACCTTGAACTGTAACAGGCCGGTCTGGCGGGTCCCGAGCATCTCACCCGGGCCGCGCAGTTCGAGGTCTTTCTCGGCAATGACGAAGCCATCGTTGGTTTCGCGCATGATGCCCAGCCGCTCGCGACCAATCTGCGACAGCGGCGGGTGATACAGCAGTACGCAATGGCTGGCGGCGCTGCCACGGCCTACGCGCCCGCGCAACTGGTGAAGCTGGGCCAGGCCCAGGCGCTCGGGGTTCTCGATGATCATCAGGCTGGCGTTCGGTACGTCCACACCCACTTCGATGACGGTGGTGGCGACCAGCAGCTGCAGGTTGCCGGCCTTGAATTCGGCCATCACGGCGGCCTTCTCGGCCGGCTTCATGCGGCCATGGATCAGCCCGACGCGCAGTTCGCCCAGCGCACTGGCCAGGTCCTCGAAGGTGCTCTGTGCGGCCTGGCAGGTCAGTTCTTCGGACTCTTCGATCAATGTGCAGACCCAATAGGCCTGACGGCCCTCGGCGCAGGCCGCGCGGACCCGCTCGACCACCTCGAAACGACGGCTGTCGACCACCAGCACAGTGTTGACCGGCGTACGGCCAGGCGGCAGCTCATCGAGCACCGAGGTATCGAGGTCGGCGTAGGCGCTCATGGCCAACGTGCGTGGAATGGGGGTGGCGGTCATGATCAACTGATGCGGGCACAGCTCGCCCGCCACGCCCTTCTTGCGCAACGCCAGGCGCTGTTGCACGCCGAAGCGGTGCTGTTCGTCGATGATCGCCAGGGCCAGGTGCTTGAACTTCACCTCTTCCTGGAACAGCGCATGGGTGCCGACCACCATCGGCGCGCCGCCGGCGATCTGCTCAAGGGCACTGACCCGGGCCTTGCCCTTGAGCTTGCCGGCCAGCCAGGCGACTTCCAGCCCGAGTGGCTCGAACCAGCGCTTGAAGGTGATGTAGTGCTGCTCGGCGAGAATCTCGGTCGGGGCCATGAGCGCCACCTGATACCCGGCCTCCAGGGCCTGCAGCGCTGCGAGCGCCGCCACCACGGTCTTGCCCGCGCCGACGTCGCCCTGCACCAGGCGCATCATCGGTTCGTGCAGGCTCAGGTCGTAGGCGATTTCGTTGCCCACGCGCTGTTGCGCGCCGGTGGGCGCAAAGCCCAGGTTGGCCAGGTATTGCGCGGGCAGGCGCGTGGCCTTGGCCAGTGCCGGCGCACGAAGTCTGCGCAGGCTTTCACGCAGGCGTTGCTGCGACAGCTGGTGGGTCAGCAGTTCCTCGAAGGCCAGGCGGTGCTGAGCCCAGTGATGGCCCTCGGCAAGCTCGTCGACATCGGCGTCGGCCGGTGGGTTGTGCAGGTAGCGGATGGCATCGTCCAGCGGCGCCAGGTGGTAGTCGCGGATCAGCTCGGCGGGCAGCCAGTCCGGCAGGCTGCTCGGGCCGAGCAGGGCCAGGCTCTGCTGGCAGAGCAGGCGCAGGCGCTGCTGGGTCAGGCCCTCGGTGGTCGGGTAGATCGGCGTGAGGGTCTGCTCGACGGGCGGCGAGGTGTCGTCACCGGTCAGTGCCCGGTACTCGGGATGGTAGATCTCGAGCCCTGAAGCACCTGGACGGGCTTCGCCGTAGCAACGCAAGTGCGTGCCGCGCTTGAGGCCTTCCTTCTGCGCATTGCTGAAGTGGTAGAAACGCAAGGTCAGCGTGCCGCTGCCGTCACCGAGGCGCACCACAAGGCTGCGGCGTTTGCCCATGGTCACGTCGCTGCCGCTGACCACGCCCTCGATCACCGCATCCTGGCCCGGGCGCAACTCGCCAATGGGCACCACACGGGTGCGGTCCTGGTAGCGGGCGGGCAAATGGAACAAGACGTCCTGCAGGTTTTCCAGACCCACCTTGGCCAGCTTTTCGGCCATGGCCTCGCCGACGCCCTTGAGCGCCGTGACCGACACGTTCGACAGCTCGCTCATGGCTCAGGCCGGTTGTTCGGTCGGCTTGGCCACCGAGCACAAGCGAATGGAGTCAGCGAGGATTTCGATTGCCTTGGGCCGCGGGAAGCTGGCGCGCCAGGCAATGGCCACGGTGCGGAACGGCGCCGGCGCGGTGAGCGGACGCACTTCGATGATGCCGGGCGCGTAGTGGTGGCTGTGCACCGCCGAGAGCGGTAGGATCGACACGCCAAGGCCCGAGGCGACCATGTGACGGATGGTCTCCAGCGAGCTGGATTCCACCGTGGTGTGGCGCGAGTCGCCGCTCTTGGCCAGGGTCGGGCAGGCTTCCAGCACCTGATCGCGGAAGCAGTGGCCTTCACCGAGCAGCAGCAGGCTCTTGTCGTTGAGCAGGGACGCGTCGATGGTTTTGCGTGCGGTCCACGGGTGGTCGCTGGGCATCAGGGCGCAGAAAGGTTCGTCGTAGAGCGGCAGGGTCAGCACGTCGGCTTCGTTGAACGGCAGGGCGATGATCACCGCGTCCAGCTCGCCGTTGCGCAGTTTGTCGCGCAGCACGTGGGTGAAGTTTTCTTCGATGTACAACGGCATCTGCGGCGCCACGCGGTGCAGCTGCGGAATCAGGTGGGGGAACAGATAAGGGCCCACGGTGTAGATGGCGCCGACCTTGAGCGGTGCGGTGAGCTGATTCTTGCCCGCCTGGGCCAGTTCGCGAATGCCCTGCGCCTGCTCCAGTACCTTCTGTGCCTGGGCGACGATGCCTTCGCCGACCGGGGTCAGGCGTACGGCGCTCTTGCTGCGCTCGAAGATCAGTACGCCAAGCTCGTCTTCCAGCTTCTTCACGCCGACCGACAGGGTTGGCTGGCTGACATGACAGCGCTCAGCCGCGTGGCCGAAGTGCTGTTCCTGGGCGAGGGTAACGATGTAGCGGAGTTCAGTGAGGGTCATAACGTGCGTCCATGAAGTTGCGGAGCCAGCATAGCGGCTGCAATCGATAGACGCACGTTATCAGACCTGCCGATTTATGACAGAACCCTTGCCTCAGCGACGACGATCCAAGGTGAACGCAAACGGCGCGGTCACCGAGATGCTGCCACCGTTGAGAATCTCGGCAGGCGGCTTGGGCAGTGGTTGCGCGCGGCGCAGCATGTCCAGGGTGGCGCGATCCAGCGCCGCGCTGCCCGAACCTGCCGTCACCGACGACGACACCACACGGCCTTGCGAATCGACCACGAAGCTCAAGCGGGTGACGCCCTGCAGATTGCGGCGTCGAGCGTCATCCGGGTATTTCTTGTACTTGGCCAGGTGGCGCAGCAAGTCGCTCTGCCAAGTCGGTAACGCATTGCTGTTCGACGCGATGCTCGGCGCCGGGGCGGCCGACTTCTTCGGCGGCTCGACACTGGGCGGCGTCTCGGCCACTTCTTCGCTCGGCGGCTCGTCCTTGGGTGGCTCAGGCTTTTTCACCGGCTGCTTGGGCGGCTGCGGCTTGGGCTTTGGCTTGGGTTTGGCCACGGCGATTTTTGGCTTGGGCGCCTCGGCCAGCTTCGGCAGTGGCGGCTCCTCGACCGGTGCCGGCGGCGGCGGTACGGCCTTGGGCGGGGGTGGCGGCGCAGGCTCGGGCAGCGGCGCCAGCTCGACCACCATGGCTTCGGGCGGCAGTTCCACAGCCTGCGGCACTGACCAGTCGAGCATCAGCAGTACCGCAGCAGCATGGAGGCCGAGCACAAGGGCCAAGCTGCCGCCGTAACGCGCCAGTGTTTGCCTTGTCTTGGTCATTTCTTGGCTGCCGTCTCTAGACCCACCAGACCGACCTTCAGGTAGCCGGCGGCACGCAGGATGTTCATGACGTCCATCAGGTCACCGTAATCCACGCCCTTGTCGGCCTGGAAGAAGATCGTGGTTTCCTTGTCGCCCTTGGTCTTGGCATCGAGCATGGCGCCAAGCGCCTCATTGCTCGGCACCATGTCGTCGCCGACGTACAGCTTCTGGTCGGCCTTGACGCTGACGAACACCGGCTTCTCCGGCCTGGGCGCAGGTTTCGCGCTCGAAGCGGGCAGGTCGACCTTGATGTCGACGGTGGCCAAGGGGGCGGCGACCATGAAGATGATCAGCAGCACCAGCATCACGTCGATGAACGGCGTGACGTTGATTTCGTGGTTTTCGGCGAGGTCGTCGCCACCTTCATTAAGATGCAGGCCCATGGCTTACCCCATTTTCACCATATGCGGGGCGGCGCGCTCGCTGCCCTGGTGGTCGAGGTCGCGGCTGACCAGCAGCAGGACTTGTGCAGACGCATCCGAAACCTGTGCCTTGTAGCCTGCGATGGAGCGGGCGAAGACGTTGTAGATGACCACGGCCGGAATCGCCGCAACCAGGCCCAGAGCAGTTGCCAGCAAGGCTTCGGCGATGCCAGGGGCGACCACGGCAAGGTTGGTGGTCTGGGTTTTGGCGATGCCGATGAAGCTGTTCATGATGCCCCACACGGTGCCGAACAGGCCCACGAACGGCGCGGTGGAACCGATGGTGGCAAGCACGCCGGTGCCGCTGCTCATGCTGCGACCGCTGGCTGCCACCAGGCGCTCGAGGCGGAAGCTGACGCGCTCCTTGATGCCTTCTTTCTCGCGGGTATTGGCCGACAGGCGCATTTCTTCCAGTGCGTCATGCACCAGGGTATGCGCCAGGGTGCCTTCCTTGTTGGACACCGAACTGGCTTCCTTGAGGCTGGCAGATTTCTTCAGGGCCGCGATTTCACCCCGCAGGCGACGCTTGGCGCCCAGCAGTTCAAAGCCTTTGGCGATCCAGATGGTCCAGGTGATCAACGAGGCGATGGCCAGGCCGATCATGACGATCTTCACCACGATGTCGGCGTTCTTGTACATGCCCCATGGCGACAGGTCGTGGGCCATGCCCAGGCTGGTGTCTTCCACCAGCTCTTGCGCTTCGTCATCCAGAACAGGGGCTGCGGCAGCGTTGCCTGCCGGCGCCACGGGAGCGTCGGCCGCAGGGGTCTGCGTGTTCGGCGCAGGCGCGGCAGCGGCGGTTGGAGCATTGCTGTTGACGGGTTCATCAGCGACAGCGACAGGTGCCAACACCAGGCTGAACATCAGCGCGGCGATGGCGCCCCAGGCGCGTGACGGAGTTGGCGAAGCGGAAGGTTGGGTAGGTGTCATGCTGGCCGGACCTGATGAAGAAAAGAATTGACGTCACCACGGCCCCGTGTAAGGCCGAGAACAGAGAGGCGGGCATTATTGCAATTAATTCTTGTTAACAGAAGTAATAGGATTAACTTTTTATCGAACTGCTAGCCGATGGGCCTCTGGTGTGTCTAGTCTGAGCGTTTGCTATTGGGAGTGGAGTGATGTCAGAGCTTTCCGCGATGCTTGTAGGGTGCGGGGATGTCGGCGGCCGCCTAGCCCGTCAGCTGCTGGCCAAAGGCTGGGCCGTGAGCGGGCTGCGCCGTTCGGTTCAACACCTTCCTCAGGGCGTCGCAGCCATCCAGGCGGACCTCGCCCAGCCTGCGCTGCCAGCGGCGTGGCCTGAGCGTACGCCCGACTACCTGATCTACTGCGTGTCGGCCAATCAGCACGATGAAGCGGGTTACCAGGCGGCCTACGTCGACGGCTTGCGCCGCGTTCTGGGCTGGCTGGCGGAGAAAGGCCAGCGGCCGCGTCGGCTGCTGTTCGTCTCCAGCAGCAGCGTGTATGCCCAGCAGGACGGCGACTGGATCGATGAGTCGTCCGCTACCGAGCCTCAGGCCTACTCAGGGCGGATCATGCTCGAAGCCGAGCGCTTGGCGCTCACCAGCGGTATCCCCGCGAGCGTGGTGCGCTTGACGGGCATCTACGGTCCAGGCCGGCAGTGGTTGCTCGATCAGGTCCGCCAGGGGTATCGCGTGGCGCAGGACCCGCCCCTGTACGGCAACCGCATCCATGCCGACGACGCCGCAGGGTTGCTGGCGTTCGTGCTGGAAAAAGATGCCCAAGGTGAAAGGGTGGACGAGTGCTACCTGGGCGTGGACGACGACCCAGCGCCCTTGGCCGACGTGGTGGCCTGGCTGCGCGACTACATGGGCGTCACCCAATGGTCCGATGAGCAGCGGGTCCGGCGCAGCGGCAACAAACGCTGCAGCAATGCCCGGGCCCGTGCCTTGGGCTGGACGCCGCAATACCCCAGCTACAAAGCGGGATACGCGGCGATTCTCAACGGCTGAACAGCCCCCGAGAAGTCGGCGGTCACTGTTTTTCCAGCACCCAGCGACGGGTGCCTGGGGCCAGCTGCGGCATCTCGTCAGGCTGCGCGCGGTTCACTGCCTGGAACAGCTCGAGGGTCTTGCCGTCGTGCTTGAAAATCCACGGCGCGCCGCGCTGCTCGCGCTCCAGCCACATGCTGTCGTTTTCGCCGCCCATGGTGGCGCAGTCGCCCGCCAGGCACAGCGCGTAGCGATCCGGGCCGGGCAGGCCGGTCACGGCGCCGTCTTCGCGGAACTGCGCATAACCGCCTTGGCCCGGGCCTTCGACGATTTTCCAGTTGCCACCCAGATAACCTTGGTAGAGGGCCTTCTCGAACGATCCGCCCAACGGGACATTGGCCGGTGCCTTGCTGCGTTGGAAGGATTGTCTGTCGCCCAACTGGCCGGGCGCTTGTACAAGCTCCTGGCCATCGAGGCTCAGGGCTTGTCTGTGGCCTGCATCGTAGGTGACCTGCCAATCGTTCTTGTCCGCGACGAGGTGGCCATCAACAGCTTCGAAACCATTGCTGAAGGCGGCTTTCTGTTGCTCGACATCGATTTTCCATTCCAGTATGGGGCCGTACTTTGCCAAGGCTTCGCGCAGGCTGGTGCCTTTGCTGGCGGCATCGATGGCGTTCTGGTTGATCCAGGTGCCTTGGAAATCTTCAGGCTTGTGACTGGCGCAGCCGCTCAGAAGCAGGGCTGCCAGGGCAAGAGGGAGGGCATGACGCATGGTAGGAACCTTATTGCAGAGGGGGTGACGGGCGCGAGGGCCCGTCGCCAGGGGCATCACTCGATGACGAGGATGGCGTCCATCTCGACCTGCGCACCCTTGGGCAGGGCGGCCACGCCAATCGCGGCGCGTGCAGGGTAGGGCTGCTGGAAGTAGCGGCCCATCACTTCGTTGACGGTGGCGAAGTGGCTGAGGTCGGTGAGGAAAATGTTCAGCTTGACGATGTCCTTGAACGAACCGCCTGCGGCTTCAGCCACGCACTTGAGGTTCTCGAACACCTGAACGGTCTGGGCTTCAAAGCCTTCGACCAGCTCCATGGTTTTCGGGTCGAGCGGAATCTGGCCTGACATGTACACGGTGTTGCCAGCCTTGATCGCCTGGGAATAGGTACCGATGGCGGCCGGGGCCTTGTCGCTGTTGATGACAGTCTTGGTCATGATGACTCCTTGCGGTTGACGGACTACGCACGCATGCGGGTGATACGGACCACGCCGGTGAGGGTGCGCAGCTTCTTGATCACACGGGCCAGGTGCACGCGGTCGTGCACGCTGACCACCAACTGGACCACGCTGACACGACCGTCGCGCTCGTCCATGCTGATTTTCTCGATGTTGCCGTCGGCGGCATTGACGCTGCTGGCCAGCAGCGCAATCAGGCCGCGTTGGTGTTCAAGCTCGACCCGCAGTTCGACGTTGAACTCGCCGGTGACGTCTTTGGCCCACGACAACTGCAGGCACTTTTCCGGGTTGTGGCGGATTTCGCTGATATTGCGGCAGTCTTCCAGGTGCACCACCATGCCCTTGCCCGCCGACAGGTGGCCGACGATCGGGTCGCCCGGGATGGGCGTGCAGCACTTGGCATAGCTCAACACCAACCCTTCGGTACCGCGGATCGCCAGCGGGCCTTCCGCTGCTGGCAGCGGCTCGCCTTCGGTGGCCAGCAGGCGGCGCGCGACCACATAGGCCATGCGATTGCCCAGGCCGATGTCTTCGAGCAAGTCTTCCACCAGTTCCAGGCGGTATTCGTCGAGGATTGGCTGAATGCGTTCCTGCGCGATGTGCTCCAGGCTGCTGTCGAAACCGGTCAGCACTTTATTCAGCAGGCGCTCGCCAAGGTTGATCGACTCGGAGCGACGCTGCTGCTTGAGCGCGTGGCGGATGTGCGTGCGCGCCTTGCCGGTGACCACGAAGTTGAGCCAGGCCGGGTTCGGCCGGGCGCCGGGGGCGCTGACGATTTCGACCGTGGAACCGCTTTGCAGCGGTTCGGACAGCGGTGCCAGGCGGCGGTTGATGCGGCAGGCGATGCAACTGTTGCCGACGTCGGTGTGCACCGCATACGCGAAGTCCACCGCAGTGGAGCCCTTGGGCAGCTCCATGATCCGGCCTTTGGGGGTGAAGACGTAGACCTCGTCCGGGAACAGGTCGATCTTCACGCTCTCGATGAATTCGAGCGAATTACCGGCCCGTTGCTGCAGTTCGAGAATACCCTTGACCCACTGCCGCGCCCGCGCATGGTTGCCCTTGGCCTGCTCGTCACCATTGGATTTGTACAGCCAATGGGCGGCGATGCCGTTGTTGGCCATTTCTTCCATTTCGCGGGTGCGAATCTGGATTTCGATGGGCACCCCATGCATGCCGAACAGGGTGGTATGCAGCGACTGGTAGCCGTTGGCCTTGGGGATCGCGATGTAATCCTTGAAGCGCCCCGGCAGCGGTTTGTACAGGTTGTGCACGGCGCCCAGCACGCGGTAGCAGGTGTCTACCTTGTCGACAACGATGCGGAAGGCGTAGACATCCATGATCTCGGCGAAGGCGCGGCGCTTGCCGCGCATCTTCTTGTAGATGCCATAGAGGTGCTTTTGCCGACCGCTGACATCCCCTTCGATACCGTCTGCCGCCAGGCAGTTGGCCAGCGACTGCTCGATCTTGGCGACGATTTCCTTGCGGTTGCCGCGCGCGCTCTTGACCGCCCGATGGATCAGCGACGAACGCATGGGGTGCATGGCCTTGAAGCCAAGGTCTTCGAATTCCACGCGCACATTGTGCATGCCCAGCCGATTGGCGATGGGCGCGTAGATTTCCAGGGTTTCCTTGGCAATGCGCCGGCGCTTCTCGCCCGACAGCACCTCGAGGGTGCGCATGTTGTGCAGGCGGTCAGCCAGCTTGACCAGGATCACGCGAATATCGCGGGCCATGGCCATGGCCATTTTCTGGAAGTTCTCGGCCTGGGCCTCGGCCTTGGTCTCGAAGTTCATCTGGGTCAGCTTGCTGACCCCGTCGACCAGTTCGGCCACGGTTTCGCCAAACTGCTGGCTGAGCGCTTCCTTGGCGATGCCGGTGTCTTCGATCACGTCGTGCAGCATGGCGGCCATCAGGCTTTGATGGTCCATGTGCATGTCGGCAAGGATGTTCGCCACCGCGAGCGGGTGGGTGACGTAGGGCTCGCCGCTGCGACGGCGTTGGCCGTCGTGGGCTTGTTCGGCGTAGAAGTAGGCGCGCCGGACCAGGTTGACCTGTTCGGGGCCCAGATAGGTCGACAGACGATCGGCGAGGGCGTCTATGCTCGGCATGGGTTCACCTCTGACACACCGTTCGACGTCGACCTGGCTTCAATCAGACAGCCTCGTTGGACTCGTCTTCGAAGGCGGCGAATACCGGGTCTTCGGTGACGATTTCTTCAGCGGCCAGGAATTCGTTGGTGATGATGCCTTCAGCGATTTCGCGCAGGGCAACGACGGTCGGCTTGTCGTTTTCCCATGCCACGCGAGGCTCTTTGCCACCAGTGGCCAGCTGGCGAGCACGTTTGGTCGACAGCATGACCAGCTCAAAGCGGTTATCCACGTGTTCAAGACAATCTTCTACGGTTACGCGGGCCATGGTGTTCCTCGGTAGCAAATACGGTGGGCGTGCCCAAGATGGGCGGGCGGACTGAATAGTTTAAAAAATCACCAGCCAATAGGGAAGCGCTGTTTTGCGAGCGGCAGAACGGCAGCGCTTCCTGAGCAGCCCACAGGCGTGTTCGAACGCAGCTGCAAACCCGTGCGCAGGAATGGAAGATACCCATTACCCAGGCCTGTGCACAACGGCTTTGCACAGGCCGCCAGGCTATCGACTCGATTAGCGCTGCAAGGCTGCACGCAGGCGCGGTGTCAGTTCCTCGAACAAGGTCTGCACCGAGCGCAGCGCGCGGCAGTCGGGGCGGGTCAAGAGCCACAATTGCGTATCACACCCCGGCAGCGGCCCACTCAAGGCTTCGACGCCGGGCAAGGTCGGCACGGTGAAATCGGCCAGGGCGGCCACGCCCATGCCGCTGCTCACCAATTGGGCGACGGTGGACATGCCGCTGCACTGGTAACGCGGGATCAGGCCGGGATGCTGCTGGTTGCGCCAGGCCACGGTGGGGTGGTCTGGCATCGAGTCATCCGGCGTGATCCAGGGCACCCGATGCACATCCGCTTCAAGCGCTTCGCGCAGTTCAGGCCGACCGCACAGTACATAGGAGGTCGAGCCCAGGCAGCGTCCGACCAGGTGCTCGGGCGGTGCGTTGGTCAGGCGCAGGGCGATGTCGGCATCGCGCCGACTGAGGTTGGCGAACGTGTTCGACGTGCCCAGCTCCAGTGACAGCGCCGGATAGCCAGGCATGAAGCTCGCCAGCGCCGGCAGCAGCAGGCCGTGCAGCACCGCTTCGGTGCAGGTCAGGCGTACCGTGCCGCTGACCACCTGCTCGCCGCTGGTCATGGCAATGCGTGCCGCTTGCAGCGCCACTTCGGCGCGCTCGGCCTGCTCGGCCAGCGCCTGCGCGGTGTCGGTGGGCAGGTAGCCTTTGCGGCTCTTGACGAACAGCGCGGTGCCGAGCGCCGATTCCAAGCGCCGGATGGACCGAAACACCGTGGACACATCGACCTTGAGCAATTCTGCGGCCTTGGCCAGGGAGCGTCCGCGCTCCAGCGCCAAGACCAGGGACAGGTCAGCATGGGTGATTTGATATTGCATGGGTGCACGCTCTGCTTGCCGAAATGCCAGTGTCTGTTGCGCTGAGGCCATTTTATAGTGAAACCGCACCCGGGAATCAATGTGCGGGCCATCGGCCCACCGCCCCTTGAAGGGCATCAACAATAACAACACCCCGCGTCCACCCCCTGTTGCCGGCGTTTGCTTGACGACGCTGCACCATGGCTGCGATTCGCTGGATGTACGGCCATGACGGTGTATCCCTTGTCTACGAGCGTCTGTGCGTCAACCTGGCAAACCTTACCTGCGCCTGCCCACCAGGCCTGTCTGAACCGTGTCCGATTTCTTTTCATCGCCCCGCCTTCCCAGGCCCGGTTGCGTCATTACAATGGCGCCCCCAGGCAGCGTCCTCTGACGGCTGCTGGTGCCGTTTGACCCGGCCTTCGCCAGGCGGCGCGCACACGCCGACCGCCGCCGCCCGTCGCCGCAATCTCCCGATCCGTGAGCGCAAGCCTGTAGACCGGGCCTGTGAAATCATCACCCACTGCAATGGCAGGGACTCATGAGCGAATACACACAAGCCGACCGCCCGCCCGTGGCGACGGCCGAAACGGCCCCCGCTGGCAAAGGGCTGGCCAAGGGTCGCCTGGGCTTGCTGGCCAGCGTGGTGCTGGGTATCTCTACCATTGCGCCGGTCTATACCCTGACTGGCGCGCTCGGCCCCACCGTGCGTGAAGTCGGTGCGCACCTGCCGGCGGTGTTCATCGTCGGCTTCCTGCCGATGTTGCTGGTTGCCTTGGGCTACCGCGAGTTGAACGCCGCCGAGCCCGACAGCGGCACGTCCTTTACCTGGTCGGCGCGTGCCTTCGGCCCGATGATCGGCTGGATCGGCGGCTGGGGCCTGGTGGTGGCGACCACCATCGTGCTGTCGAACCTGGCGGGCGTGGCGGTGGACTTCTTCTATCTGTTCCTGGCGCAGATCACCGGCCATCAAGGCTTGGCGGCGCTGGCGGACAATCTGCTGGTCAACATCAGCACCTGTTGCGCGTTCATCGCCCTGGCGGTATGGATCTGCTGTCGCGGCATGGGCACCACCATGACGGTGCAGTACGGGCTGGTCGCGTTGCAGCTAGTGGTGCTGATCGGCTTTGCCTTTGCGGCCTTCGGTGAAACCACTGCGCCACCGCCTCTGGCCTTCGAGCTGTCTTGGTTCAACCCGTTTGGCGTCGAGAGCTTCTCGGCCTTTGCCGCTGGCCTGTCGCTGTCGATCTTCATTTTCTGGGGCTGGGATGTGTGCCTGACGGTCAGTGAAGAGTCCATCGGCAGTGAAGAGGTGCCTGGCAAGGCGGCGACCTGGACGGTGGTGTTGATTCTCTGCCTGTACCTGCTCACCGGCATCGCCACCTTGCAGTTCGCGGGGATCAGCGAGGTCGGCCTGGGCCTGGGCAATCCGCGCATCCAAGAGAACGTGTTTGCCCACTTGGCCGGCCCGGTGATGGGGCCGCTGGCGATCCTGATGTCGATCGCGGTACTGGCCAGCACCGCAGCCTCGCTGCAGTCGACCTTCGTGTCGCCCGCGCGCACCCTGCTCGCCATGGGCTATTACGGCGCGGTGCCACGGCGCTTCGCGCATGTCTGCCCGCGCTCGCAGACCCCGCGCTACGCCACCATCTGCGCCGGCATCGCAGCGGCGGTGTTCTACGTCACCATGCGCAGCCTGAGCGAGAACGTATTGGCCGACACCATCACCGCGCTGGGCATGATGATCTGCTTCTACTACTCGCTCACGGCCTTCGCCTGCGTCTGGTACTTCCGCCGCAGCCTGTTCAGCAGTGTCCGTCACTGCTTCATGCGCGGGGTCTGCCCGTTGCTCGGTGGCGCCATCTTGTCAGTGATTTTCGTCCGCACGGCCATCGACAGCGCCTCGCCGGACTTTGGCAGTGGCTCGCACGTGGGCGGCCTGGGGCTGGTGTTCGTGATCGCCGCGATCATCTCGCTGTTGGGCATCGTGCTGATGGTGCTGTCGCGGCTGCGCGCGCCGGCCTACTTCCTCGGCGCCACCTTGCGCCAGCAAGCCACCCTGCACGTGCCGGACTGAACCGGGGGCTCGGTCGAGCCCCGGTTGTGAGGGTCAGTTGACCAGTTGCTGGAGCAGCGCCTGATGGCGCTGTTGCTGTTTCTTCAGCAGCACGCGATTGGCCAGGAACACCGCTTTGAGTTCAGCGAGCGCGACGTTGAAGTCGTCATTGATGATGACGTAGTCGAACTCGTTGAAATGGCGCATTTCGCTGACCGCTTCGTCCATGCGCCCGGCGATGATCGCCTCGCTGTCCTGGCCGCGGCCATCCAGGCGATGGCGCAGGGCCTGCAAGCTGGGCGGCAGGATGAAGATCGACAGGGCTTCGGGCATCAATGTGCGCACCTGCTGCGCGCCTTGCCAGTCGATCTCCAGAATCAGGTCGAAGCCTTCATCCAGGGTCTGCTGCAGGGCACTGATCGAGGTGCCGTAGAAATTGCCGAAGACCTCGGCATGCTCGAGGAAATCCCCTTGCTCGATCATCGTCTTGAAGCGCGGTTGATCGACGAAATGGTAGTTCACCCCGTGCTGCTCGCCCGGACGCATGGCGCGTGTGGTGTGCGAGACCGAGACGCGAATCATGGCGTCGCCGGTGCCCGGCGCGGTGAGGGCTGTGACCAGGCTGGTCTTGCCAGCGCCCGAAGGCGCGGAAACGATATAGAGGGTGCCGCTGCTGTGGTTCATGGTGGGGATGGCCTTACTCGATGTTCTGTACTTGTTCACGCATCTGTTCGATCAGCACCTTGAGGTTGACCGCCGCTTGAGTGCTGCGTGGGTCAAAGGCCTTGGAGCCGAGGGTGTTGGCTTCGCGGTTGAGTTCCTGCATGAGGAAATCCAGGCGGCGCCCGGCCGCGCCACCGGACTTGAGCACCCGGCGCACTTCGGTGATGTGCGTCTCCAGGCGGTCGAGCTCTTCGGCGACGTCGCTTTTCTGCGCCAGCAGGACCATTTCCTGCTCCAGCCGCTGCGGGTCGAGTTCGGCCTGCATGTCGTGGAAGCGATCCAGCACTTTCTGCCGCTGGGCACCCAGCATCTGCGGCACCAGCGCGCGCAGGGTGGTGACTTCCTGGGCCATGGCGTCGAGCCGGTCGATGATCAGCCGGGCCAGTTCCTGGCCTTCGCGCCTGCGCCCGGCGACCAGCTCCTTGAGCGCTTCGTCGAACAGGCGCATGGCCTGGGCGTTGAGGGCCTGCGGATCGGCCGCGTCAGCGACCAGCACGCCGGGCCAGGCCAGCACTTCCAGCGGATTCAGCGCAGCCGGCTGCTTGATCAGGCTGGCGACCGTTTCGGCGGCTGCGACCAACTGCGCGGCCCGCTCGCGATCAACCTGCAACGGCTTGCCGCTGGTGTCTTCGGCCAGGCGCAAGGTGCACTCGATCTTGCCGCGCGACAGGCCCTGGCGCAGGCCTTCACGCACCGCACCTTCGAGGTCGCGCAGTGCCTCGGGCAGGCGCAGGTGCGGCTCCAGGTAGCGGTGGTTGACCGAGCGCAGCTCCCAGGCCAGGGTGCCTTGGCTGCCGGCGCGCTCGACGCGAGCAAAAGCGGTCATGCTGTGCACCATGGTGAATCGACCTCGCGAGCAGTGGGGGTTAATCAAGGGGAAGCCTTTCGGCTTGCAAGGCGCGGGAGTGTAACGCAGTGCGGCTTCGCCGCCCAATCGGGGCAAGGGCCTTGGCGACGGTGTGTCGGCTTGCCCGGCACGCGGCATCGGCGGCGCGCGACGACATTAGGCATGTCTTCGCTGGGCCGCGGCCCCTATACTGTTCGGCAGATTTGAACCCGGTACAGGTACTCCAGATGAAACGTCCAAGTGGTCGCGCTGCCGACCAACTCCGCTCGATCCGCGTCACCCGCAACTACACCAAGCATGCCGAAGGCTCGGTGCTGGTCGAGTTCGGCGACACCAAGGTGATCTGCACCGTCAGCGTCGAGAACGGCGTACCACGCTTCCTCAAGGGCCAGGGCCAGGGCTGGCTGACCGCCGAATACGGCATGCTGCCGCGCGCCACCGGCGAGCGTAACCAGCGCGAAGCGAGCCGTGGCAAGCAGGGCGGCCGCACCCTGGAAATCCAGCGCCTGATCGGCCGCTCGCTGCGCGCGGCGCTCGACATGAGCAAGCTCGGTGATATCACGCTGTACGTCGATTGCGATGTCATCCAGGCCGACGGCGGCACCCGCACCGCGTCCATCACCGGTGCCATGGTCGCGCTGGTCGACGCATTGCGTGTGATCAAGAAGCGTGGCGGCCTCAAGGGCGGCGACCCGCTCAAGCACATGATCGCTGCCGTGTCGGTGGGCATGTACAAGGGCGAAGCGGTACTGGACCTCGACTACCTCGAAGACTCGGCTGCCGAGACCGACCTCAACGTGGTCATGACCAGCGCCGGCGGCTTCATCGAAGTCCAGGGCACCGCCGAAGGTGCGCCGTTCCAGCCGGAAGACTTCAACGCCATGCTGGCGTTGGCGCAGAAAGGCATGGACGAGATCTTCGCCCTGCAGACAGCGGCCCTGGCTGACTGATCGCCTGGCCCAGACACGAAAAAGCCGACAGCGATGTCGGCTTTTTCGTGTCTGGCGTGACCGTTCAGATGGTCAGCGTCCAGTCGTAGTCCACGATCAGTGGCGCGTGCTGCGAGAAGCGCGGCTGGCGCGGCAGGCGTGCGTTGCGCACGAAGCGGCGCAGGCCTGGGGTGAGCAACTGGTAGTCGAACCGGTAGCCCAGGTTGAGCATCTCGGCCTGTTCGTTGTTGGGCCACCAGCTGTACTGGTCACCCTCGCGGCTGACTTCACGCAGGGCATCCACATACCCCATGTCGCCCACGACCGAATCGAGCCAGGCTCGTTCCGGTGGCAGGAAACCCGGCGATTGCTGGCTGTCGCGCCAGTTCTTGATATCCAACTTCTGCTGCGCGACATACAGCGAGCCGCAATAGATGTATTCACGACGCTTGCGCCGTTGTTTGTCCAGGTACTTGCCGAAGTCGTCCATCAACTTGAACTTCTGGTTCAAGTCTTCATCGCCGTTCATGCCCGAAGGCAAGAGCAGGCTGGCAATACTGACTTTGTCGAAATCTGCTTGCAGATAACGCCCGTAGCGGTCGGCTGCCTCGAAACCCAGGCCGGTGATGACTGCCTTGGGCTGCATCCGCGAATAGAGCGCCACGCCACCTTGGGCGGGCACCTCCGCTTCGCAGGCATAAAGGAAATAGCCATCGAGCTGAAAAGCTGGGTCATCGAGTTCATAGGCCGAGGCGCGGGTGTCTTGCAGGCAGATGACGTCGGCATTCTGGGCTTGAAGCCAGCTGAGCAAACCGCGCTCCGCCGCTGCCTGAATGCCATTGACGTTCACACTGATGATCCGCATAAATGGCCCCATAAATCTCGTGCGTGTATGATACCCGAGCTCAACTCATTTAGCTAAATCCGTGGTATTCGGGACTTTACATGCAACCGTATCAGCGTGACTTCATTCGTTTTGCCATCGATCGTGGTGTTCTGCGGTTCGGTGAGTTCACGTTGAAATCGGGGCGTACCAGCCCTTATTTCTTCAATGCCGGCCTGTTCAACAGCGGCTCGGCGCTGGCGCAACTTGGGCGCTGCTATGCAGCGGCCATCGTCGACAGCAAGATTCCCTTCGACGTGTTGTTCGGGCCGGCCTACAAGGGCATCCCCCTGGCTGCGGCCACGGCGGTGGCACTGGCCGAGCAGCACCAGCTCGATGTGCCGTGGTGCTTCAACCGCAAGGAAGCCAAGGCCCACGGCGAAGGTGGCAGCCTGGTCGGCGCACCGTTGGCTGGTGAGGTGCTGATCATCGATGACGTGATCACCGCCGGCACCGCCATTCGCGAAGTGATGCAGATCATCTCCGCGCAGGGCGCCAAGCCCGCTGGCGTGCTGATCGCGCTGAACCGCGAAGAGCGCGGCAACGGCGAGCTGTCGGCGATTCAGGAAGTGGAGCGTGACTTCGGCATCCCGGTGGTGAGCATCGTTTCGCTGACCCAGGTGCTGGAATTCCTCGCTGACGATGCGCAGCTCAAGCAGCATCTCCCAGCCGTGGAAGCCTACCGTGCGCAGTACGGCATCTGACGCGACTGGAACAAAAAAGGCGACCTGCTAGGTCGCCTTTTTCATGCCTGTCAGTCAGTCCCGTACTTCGGTGAGCGGGGCCCGTAGAGGATGCCGCCGTTGGGGTAGGGCGCGAGCAGGCGGGCGCTGGTGATGCCGGCAATCGGATAGCCCGCATCGTCTTGCACGCTGCTGACGATCTGGTTGACCGCCGCCACGATCAGCATACCGATCAGGCCGCCCTGGTTTTGCTGGTTTTCCTGGCTGGAGGCCGTGGCACTGCCTGTCCACAGCGTACTGCCGGTCTTCAGGTCGACCAGCTTGGCGCTGGCCGTGACGATGGTCGCGCTGCTGAGCACCATGTAGCGGGTGCCGTAATCACTGACCGTGACGTATAGCCCGGCGTCGGCACCGAAGATTTCATGCAGTTTGCGCGGCAGCAGTGCGTGAACGTCTTCGGGCTGGTTCATGCCGTTCTGGTTGAAGGTCTCCGCCACCAGCGCGACGGGCATGACGTAGTAGCCAGCCTCGGCCAAGGGGTAGGTGACCTGCGACAGCATGCTGTAGGTGGCCTTGACGTCCGGCGACTGGTTCAGCGGCGGCAGGACCAGGATCGATTTGGGCCGGCTTTGCTTGTAGGCCGAATAGTCGACGGTCTTGCGCTCGGCGCAGCCGGCAAACAGGGCCAGCACGCAAGCGCCGACGATCCACTGGGAAAGACGCTTGATCACGGCTTGACTCCTTTACCGGCATTGCTCAACAGAAAGTCCATGTAGGTCGTCGATTCCGGGAACAGAGCCTTTTCCGCGTTGAACTGCTGAATCATCTGGTCATGCTTGCCCAGGCTCGAGTACAGCAGGCCCAGCTGCGCGTGGTAACCCGGCGGCACTGCGCCATTCTTGGCCTTGATCTTTTCCAGGTCGCGCTCCAGCGCCAGCGCCTGCTCTTGCTTGGAGTCGCCGTTGAAGTATTCGTAGACCTGCGGTTGGTAGCTTTCCCACTGGTACAGCGGTTTGGGCGTATTGCAGCCGGCCAGCAGGACGCTGGCCAGCACGAGGCCGGCGCCATTGCGCCAGGCCGCGGGGGCGATGTTCATCGAATGTGTCTTCCGTGTCAGGCGCGCCGCTTACTGGGCGCGCGGGTTCCATTGGCCGTTGTCTACCGCCGTGACCAGCTTGTTGACCGCTTCGCGCATGGCCAGGTCAAGCACCTTGCCGTTGAGCGTGGAGTCATAGCTGGCGGTGCCGCCGAAGCCGACGATCTCGCGGTTGGACAGTGCGTACTCGCCAGCGCCCTGAGTGGAGTACACCACTTCGGAGGTGCTGATGTTGACGATGTTCAATGCCACCTTGGCATAGGCGATCTGGGTCTTGCCGCGGCCGAGAATGCCGAACAGCTGGTGGTCGCCGACTTCCTTGCGGCCGAACTCGGTGACGTCACCGGTCACCACATAATCAGCGCCGCGCACACGCTGGGCCTGGCCCTTGAACGCTGCTTCCTGCTGCATTTCAGCCAGGTTGTCGCGCTCCAGCACGCTGAACCGGTTGGTCTGCTGCAGGTGGGTGATGAGGATGGTCTTGGCCTGGCTGCCGAGGCGATCGACGCCGTCGGAGAAGATGCCGCGCATGTAGCTGGAGCGGTTGTCGAACTTGCCCACGGCAATCGGTGCACGAACGCCGCTGTAGGGACGGTTGACGCTCTCGACCTGTTGCACAGCGATGGCCTGGGACGTTTCAGTGGCACAGCCGGACAGCGACCCTGCGGCGATGACGGCTGCCAGCACGAGTCCATGTGGTGCGTATTTCACGCTGTATCTCCAGATGAATGAGAGCCCCAGGCAGGCTGGGGCTCGGGGACGAATGATCGAGTCTGTGCGTTACTGGACCAGGGCGCGCTGCTTGTTGGTGATCAAGGTGCCCACGCCGCTGTCGGTGAAGATTTCCAGCAAGACCGCATTGGGCACGCGGCCATCGACGATGTGCGAGGTGGTGACGCCGCCCTGGACCGCTTCGAGGGCGCATTTGATCTTCGGCAGCATGCCGCCGTAGATGGTCCCGTCAGCGATCAGCTCGTTGACCTGCTCGGTGGTGAGGCCGGTGAGCACTTCGCCCTGCTTGTTCATCAGGCCGGCGATGTTGGTCAGCAGCATCAGCTTCTCGGCTTGCAGCGCCTCGGCGACCTTGCCGGCGACCAGGTCAGCGTTGATGTTGTACGACTCACCGTCGGCGCCCACGCCAATCGGGGCAATGACCGGAATGAAGTCGCCTTTGACCAGCATGTTCAGCAGGTCGGTGTTGACGCCAACCACCTCGCCCACGTGGCCGATGTCGATGATTTCCGGGGAGGTCATTTCCGGCGTCTGGCGGCTGACCTTGAGCTTTTTCGCGCGGATCAGCTCGGCGTCTTTGCCGGTCAGACCGATGGCGCTACCGCCATGGCGGTTGATCAGGTTGACGATGTCCTTGTTGACCTGGCCACCCAGGACCATTTCCACCACGTCCATGGTCGCGGCGTCGGTGACGCGCATGCCATCGACGAAGCGGCTTTCGATGGACAGACGCTTGAGCAGATCGCCGATCTGAGGACCGCCGCCGTGCACGACGACCGGGTTGATACCCACCGCCTTCATCAGCACGATGTCACGGGCAAAGCCGGTTTTCAGCTCTTCGCTCTCCATCGCGTTGCCGCCGTACTTGATCACCAGCGTCTTGCCGACAAAGCGGCGGATGTAGGGCAGCGCTTCGGACAGTACCTTGGCGACTTGGGAAGCGGCATCGCGTTCGAGGGTCATGCAGGGCTCCAGGCAAGAACAGAAAGTCGGTCAGAACGGCAGCTGCAGGTCCGGGGCGACCCGAAGCAACTGCGTACGGAAAATACGCTTGATACGTTGCAGCTGCGCGTGGTCGTCGGCCTCGAAGCGCGTGACCAGCACCGGCGTGGTGTTGGAGGCGCGCACCAGACCCCAGCCATAGGGATAGTCGACCCGTACACCGTCCAGGGTGGTGAGTTCGGCATCGCCCCAGTCGGCGTCGCGTTGCAGCGCAGCAATGATGCTGAATTTAGCGTCGTCGGTCACATCAATGTTGAGTTCGGGTGTGCAAATGTCATCGGGGAATGCGGCGAACAGCGTGTCGGCATCGACGTCGCTGTGGCTGAGGATTTCCAGCAGGCGCGCGGCCACATACAGGCCATCGTCGAAGCCGTACCAGCGTTCCTGAATGTACAGGTGGCCACTCATCTCGCCGGCCAATGGCGCGCCGGTTTCCTTGAGTTTCTTCTTCATCAACGAATGGCCGGTCTTCCACATCAGCGGTTTGCCGCCTGCTGCCTTGATCAGCGCAGGCAGGCGCCGGCTGCATTTGACGTCGAAGATGATCTCGGCACCTGGATGACGGGCCAGCACGTCCTGGGCGAACAGCATCATCAGGCGGTCCGAGTAGATGATGGTGCCGGTGTTGGTGACCACGCCCACGCGGTCGGCATCGCCGTCGAAGGCCAGGCCCAGGTCGGCGCCGGTTTCCCGCACCTTGGCGATCAGATCCTGCAGGTTTTCAGGCTTGCCGGGGTCCGGGTGGTGGTTGGGGAAGGTACCGTCCACCTCGCAGAACAGCGCGACGACTTCACAGCCCAAGGCTGCCAGCAGTTGCGGAGCGATCACACCCCCCACGCCATTGCCGCAGTCGATCACCACCTTGAGCGGCCTTTTCAGCTGCACATCACTGACGATGCGCTGCTGGTAGCGGGCCAGGATCTCGACCTGCTGCACCCGGCCGTCGCCGTGGCTGAGGTCGTCGCTGTGCAAGCGGGTGAGCAGGGCCTGGATCTGCTCGTTGGCCAGGGTGTCGCCGGCGATGACCACCTTGAAGCCGTTGTAGTCCGGCGGGTTGTGGCTGCCGGTGAGCATCACCGCCGAGCGGCCCGGCAGCGTGTGGCCGGCGTAGTACAGCGCCGGGGTCGGCAGCATGCCGACGTCACTGACCTGGCAGCCCGCTTCGACCAGCCCGCGGATCAATTCCCCCACCAGCAAGGGTCCGGAAACCCGGCCATCGCGGCCCACCGCGACCTGCGCCTCGCCCTGGGCCAGGCTTTGCGCGCCGATGGCCCGGCCGATCCAGTAGGCGGTTTCAGGGTGCAGGTCCTTGCCGACCACGCCGCGGATGTCGTAGGCGCGGAAGATGCTGCTGGGCACTGCAGGGGCTATGGGGTGCATATCGCTTATCTCGTCGGTCCGTCGTCGCGTCTGCCGCTGGCCGTGTTGGACGTCGTTTTCGTCAAACGGTTCGCGCCTCAGCGGCGCAGTCGCGCCAAGCCGGCCTCAGTGGCTGCCGGAGTGGCCGAACCCGCCTTCGCCACGCTCAGAGGCATCGAAGCTGTCGACGATCTCGAACTGCGCCTGCACGACCGGCACCAGCACCAGCTGCGCGATGCGCTCGCCGACTACCAAGGTGAACGGGGTGGTGCCACGGTTCCAGCACGACACCATCAGCTCGCCCTGGTAGTCCGAATCGATCAGGCCAACCAGGTTGCCCAGCACGATGCCGTGCTTGTGGCCCAGGCCCGAGCGCGGCAGCACCAGCGCGGCCAGCGACGGGTCGCTGATGTGGATCGACAGGCCCGTGGGGATGAGTACGGTCTGGCCAGGTTCGAGCACGGTGTCCTGCTTGAGCAGGGCGCGCAGGTCGAGGCCGGCCGAGCCCGGCGTTGCGTAGTGCGGCAGAGGGAAGTCGGTACCCAGGCGTGGGTCGAGGATCTTGGCTTGGAGAGCGTGCATGCGGCTTAGGGAACCTGATTGAGTCGTTCGGCGATGAAGCTGACCAGCTGCCGGGCGATCTTGCCCTTGCTGGTCTGCGCGAAGAGGGTTTGCTGTTGCTGGCGGTCGATCACGGTCAAGGCGTTTTCCTCGCTGTTGAAGCCAATGCTCGGATTGGCCACGTCGTTGGCGACGATCAGATCGAGGTTCTTGTCCTTGAGCTTGCGCGTGGCGTAGTCGAGCAGATGCTCGGTCTCGGCCGCGAAGCCCACGCTGAACGGGCGGTCGCTGCGACCGGCCAGGGTGGCAAGGATATCCGGATTGCGCACCATCTGCAGCAGCATGCCGTCACCGGTTGTAGGATCTTTCTTGAGTTTTTGCGGGGCGATGACCTCTGGGCGGTAGTCCGCAACCGCAGCCGAGGCGATCAGCAGGTCGCAGGGCATGGCGGCTTCGCAGGCAGCGAGCATGTCTCGCGCGCTGACCACGTCGATTCGGGTGACCCGATCAGGCGTGGGCAGGTGCACCGGGCCGGTGACGAGGGTCACCCTGGCCCCGGCTTCAGCCGCCGCTTCGGCCAGCGCGAAGCCCATCTTCCCGGAACTATGATTGGTGATGTAACGCACCGGATCGATGTTTTCCTGGGTAGGGCCTGCGGTGATCAACACGTGTTTGCCGGTCAACGACTGGCGTTTGAAGCTTTCTGCTGCGCACCAGGCCAGGTCCGTGGCCTCGAGCATGCGGCCCAGGCCCACGTCGCCGCAGGCCTGGCTGCCGGAAGCCGGGCCGAATACCTGGATGCCGCGCTGTTGCAGCCGCTCAAGGTTGGCCTGGGTCGCAGGGTCGCGCCACATCGCCTGGTTCATCGCCGGGGCAACGGCCACGGTGGCGTCGGTGGCCAGCACCAGGGTGGTCAGCAGGTCGTCGGCCATGCCCTGGGCCAGGCGGGCCATGAGGTCAGCGGTGGCGGGAGCGATCAGTACCAGATCAGCCCACTTGGCCAGTTCGATGTGGCCCATGGCAGCCTCGGCGGCCGGGTCGAGCAAGTCGAGGTGCACCGGGTGGCCTGACAACGCTTGCAGCGTGAGCGGGGTGATGAACTCGGCACCGCCGCGGGTCATGACGACGCGCACCTGAGCGCCATGTTCCAGGAGCCGGCGAATCAGTTCGGCGCTTTTGTAGGCAGCAATGCCGCCTCCGACGCCGAGCACGATGCGCTTGCGATACAGCCGCTGCATAGAAAAGCCTTTTTCCAGAGAGAGCATGCGGCGACGAATCGGCCTGCGGCGGATCGTCGCATCTACGGGACGAAATAGGTTAACACAGCGCCCAAATGCGCCGCAGTACCACACAAGGAGCAAGGATGAATATCAGGGAGTGGCCGTTGGCAGAACGGCCGAGAGAAAAGCTGCTCAAGAAAGGTGCCGGCGCGTTGTCGGACGCAGAGCTGCTGGCGGTATTGCTGGGGTCTGGGTTGCGTGGCTGCAATGTCGTCGATCTGGCGCGGGGCCTGTTGACCCGTTTTGGTGGGTTGCGCCAGTTGCTGGAGGCTGAAAAGGCCGTCTTTCTCGGCGAGCTTGGATTGGGGCCAGCACGTTACGCGCAGCTGCAGGCGCTATTGGAAGTGGGCAGGCGCCATTTGGCCGAATCCATCGAGCGTGAGCCGGCGTTGCAGTCACCTGCCCAAGTTCGACGCTACCTCAAGGCGATGATGCGCCACGAGGTCAGCGAGGTGTTCGCCTGCCTGTTCCTCGACATCCGGCTTCGACCCTTGGCGTTCGAGGTCCTGTTCCAAGGCACCATCGATCGTGCCAGCGTCTACCCCCGCGAGGTGATCCGCCGCTCGCTGGCGCGCAACGCGGCGGCGGTGATTCTCTGCCACAACCATCCGTCCGGCTCGCCCGAACCGAGCCCGGACGACCTGCGCCTGACGCTGACCCTGAAGTCTGCACTGCACATCGTCGATGTGCGGGTGCTCGATCACATCATCATTGGCGACGGCGAGCCGTTCTCGATGGTCGAGCACGGCTGGTTCTCCATCGACTGAGCGCTATTTGACGCTGACCTTGGCAAAGTCCAGGCGCCCGAACGGGCTTACCTGATACCCCTCGACGCCTTTGCGCAGCAAGGTCGAGGCAGCAGGGTGGGCCAGGGGCAGCCACAGTGCCTGTTGCTGGATCAGCGTCTGCGCTTGCTGGTACAGGCGGCTGCGCACGCTCTGATCGGCGGTGGTACGACCCGCGGTAATCAACTGGTCCAGGCGGGGGTCGCAGAAGCGCGCAAAGTTGGTGCCCGACTCCACGGCCGCGCAGGAAAACTGCGGGGTGAGGAAATTGTCCGGGTCGCCGTTGTCGCCTGCCCAGCCCATGAACAGCAGGTCATGCTCGCCCTTCTTGGCGCGGCGGATCAGCTCGCCCCATTCGATCACGCGGATTTCTGCCTTGATGCCGAGCTTGGCCAGGTCTGCCTGCAGCAGCTGCGCGCCCAGGCTCGGGTTGGGGTTGAGCAGGCTGCCGGAGGGGCGGGTCCAGATCGTCGTGCTGAAGCCCTCTGCCAGGCCGGCCTTGGTCATCAGCGCCTTGGCCTTGTCCAGGTTGGTGGGGTAGCCGGGCAGGTTCTTGGCGTAGCTCCAGGTGGTTGGCGGGTACGGGCCGTTGGCCGCGGTGCCGGTGTTCTCGAACACCGCTTGCAGGTAGGCGTTCTTGTCGAAGGCCAGGTTGATGGCCTGGCGCACTTCGGGCTTGTCCAGCGGCGGATGCTGGCTGTTGATGGCCACGAAGGCGGTCATGAACGCTGGCGTGCTGGCCACCTGCAGGGCGCTGTCTTTGGCCGCATCGGCGATGTCCAGCGGCTTGGGCGAGAGCGCAACCTGGCATTCGTTACGCTTGAGCTTTTGCAGGCGCACGGTGGCATCGGGCGTGATCGAGTAGATCAGCGGGTCGACGGCCGGCTTGCCGGCGAAATAGTCGGCGTTGGCGCGGTAACGCACCAGTGCATCTTTCTGGAAGCGCTGGAAGGTGAACGGGCCGGTGCCGATGGGCTGGCTGTTGAGTTTGTCCGGAGTGCCGGCTTTCATCAGCTTGTCGGCATATTCGGCGGAGTAGATCGAGGCAAAACCCATGCTCAAGGTGGCCAGGAACGTGGCATCGGGGTGATCCAGGGTGAAGCGCACGGTATTGGCGGTGGGCGCCTCGACCGACTTGATCAGGCTGCCCAACTGCAGCGACTGCGCATGCGGGTAGCCACCCGGGGCGGTCTTGAACCAGGCGTGGGCCGGGTAGAGCATGCGCTGGAAGCTGAACAGCACGTCATCGCTCTGCAACTCGCGGGTCGGTTTGAAGTACGGCGTGCTGTGGAATTTGACGCCTTTGCGCAGGGTAAACTCATACGTCAGGCCATCAGGCGAGAGGCTCCAGCTCTGCGCCAGGCTGGGAACCACCTTGCCTTGGGCGGCATCGAACTCCACCAGGCGGTTCATCAGCACGTCGGCGGAGGCGTTGGTGGTGGTCAGTGAGTTGTACTGCACCACATCGAAGCCCTCGGGGCTTGCCTCGGTACACACCACCAGAGGGGCGGCCTGAGCGATGCCTGCGGCAAACAGTGAAGAAAACGCGAAGCAAAGCGCGGCGGCACGCATGGAAAATCCTCGATGGGTCGGTGGCTGGGGCCGGTGCGGTTTGGAAAAGTCCTACACTAGTGGCGGCGCTTTCAAATGACCACAGCGTTTTTGATTAATTCGGCGACGAACGGTTTAGCCGCCGGCGGCCTTGCGCCGGTGCTGGCCGCGCCCGTATTGTCTGACACCAAGGCGCACAGCCTGTTGTTGTGCTTGAGTCTTTCTGGTATAAAGCAGCGCTCTTTTCTAGGGGCTCGGTCTGCCGCGCAAGCGCGTCTGGTTGAATAAGACCCCTGAAATACGGCGCCTGGCGCCAAGACTGAGAGATTAAGCGGCCAACCCATGCCGGGTTGGGCATGTGGTTTTAGAGGGCTGAGGTATGTCGAGAGTCTGTCAAGTTACCGGTAAGGGTCCGGTAACCGGGAATAACATTTCCCACGCAAACAACAAAACCCGTCGTCGTTTCCTGCCGAACCTGCAGCATCACCGTTTCTGGGTTGAGTCCGAGAAGCGTTTCGTGCGTCTGCGCGTTTCCGCCAAAGGCATGCGTATCATCGACAAGCGCGGCATCGACGCCGTTCTGGTTGATGTCCGTCGCGCTGGCAACAAGGTTTAAGGAGAGCATTATGCGTGAATTGATCCGTCTGGTATCGAGCGCTGGCACTGGCCATTTCTATACCACCGACAAGAACAAGCGTACTACCCCGGACAAAATCGAGATCAAGAAATACGATCCGGTTGTTCGCAAGCACGTTGCGTACAAGGAAGCCAAGATCAAGTAATTGATCGGCAACCTGAAAAAAACCCGCATCCGTAAGGACGCGGGTTTTTTTATGCCTGTGAAAAGCGGCTCAGGCTCAGGAAATGACCAGCTCGGCAATCAGGCCGCTGCCATCCACCTTGATCAGTACGCGATCAGTGCGCAGGTCTTTGGTGGTCATGTCGTTGGGGCCAGCCGCTTGCTGCAGACCGGTCAACTCCAGAAGGTACGGTTTGACGCTTTCGACATAACGCGAGCCGATGATGTGGCGGGCAGGGCTGAGGATATCTGTGCTCATGGTGTTCTCCATTAGAAGGGCGCCCTGGATTGGGCACGGTCATCATCGGGTTCTTCGAAGTCCCAAGTGCGTTAGATAACTAGCCCAGAGCCTTATTTCGGCTCGAACATCACATAGATCTTGCGGCACGCCTCCAGCACCTCCCAGGTGCCCTTGAAGCCCGCGGGAATGACGAAGCGGTCGCCCGCGCGCAGGGTCTTGGCATCGCCCGCCTCATCGCGCAGCACCGAGACGCCTTGAACGATTTCGCAGTATTCATGCTCGGTGTAATTGACGGTCCACTGGCCCACCGCGCCTTCCCAGACCCCTGCCGCAAACTGGCCACACGGACTGGCGTAATGGTTGTAGACCAACTGATCAGGCTCGCCTGCGAGAATCTTTTCCGCCGCCGGGCGATAGCGCTCGGCTTCGGTCACGGCCTGGGCGAAGTCTATGATGCTGGCGATGCTCATGATTGATCCCCTTTGAGTGTTTAATAAAATGAACATATGGAGGCTTATAAGGCTTCCATGTCAAATATATTGATAGTTTGATCGGCCTGGTTTAGGGTGCTACGGCCCGTATGCGCTTGTCGCCGGGCCCCTATTCAGACAACGCCCACAAGCCCTCAGTGCGGCGTTGCACCCCTTACAAGAGGAGTTTGGTATGACGACCCTGACGCGTGCAGAGTGGGAACAACGTGCACAGCAATTGAAGATCGAAGGCCGCGCCTTCATCAATGGCCAGTACAGCGCTGCCCGCTCCGGGGAAACCTTCGACTGCCTCAGCCCAGTCGACGGCCGCTTCCTCGCCAAGGTTGCCAGCTGCGACCTGGAGGATGCCAACCGTGCCGTGGAAAACGCCCGTGCCACCTTCGAGTCGGGCGTCTGGTCGGCTCTGGCCCCGGCCAAGCGCAAGGCCGTGCTGTTCCGCTTCGCCGACCTGATGCGCGCCAACCTCGAAGAGCTGGCGCTGCTCGAAACCCTCGATATGGGCAAGCCGATTGGTGATTCCTCCGGCATCGACATTCCCGGTTCGGCCAATGCCATCCGCTGGACCGCCGAGGCCATCGACAAGGTCTACGACGAAGTTGCCCCGACCCCCAGCGACCAACTGGGCCTGGTGACCCGCGAGCCGGTCGGCGTAGTCGCCGCCATCGTACCGTGGAACTTCCCGTTGATGATGGCCTGCTGGAAGCTCGGCCCGGCCCTGGCCACCGGTAACTCGGTCGTGCTCAAACCCTCGGAAAAATCCCCGCTGACCGCTATCCGCATCGCGCAGCTGGCCGTCGAAGCCGGTATCCCGGCCGGCGTGCTCAACGTGCTGCCAGGCTACGGCCATACCGTGGGCAAGGCGCTGGCCCTGCACATGGACGTCGACACCCTGGTGTTCACCGGCTCCAGCCGCATCGCCAAGCAGCTGATGATCTATGCGGGCGAGTCGAACATGAAGCGTGTCTGGCTGGAAGCCGGCGGCAAGAGCCCGAACATCGTCTTCGCCGACGCCCCTGATCTGGACGCTGCCGCCCAGGCCGCTGCCAGTGCCATCGCCTTCAACCAGGGTGAAGTCTGCACCGCAGGTTCGCGCCTGCTGGTGGAGCGTTCGATCCGTGATCAATTCCTGCCCAAAGTGCTTGAAGCGCTCAAGGCCTGGAAGCCGGGCAACCCACTGGACCCTGCTACCACCGTGGGCGCGCTGGTCGATACCCAGCAGATGAACACCGTGCTGTCGTACATCGAAGCCGGCCATCAAGACGGTGCCAAGCTGCTCACCGGCGGCAAGCGCATTCTCGAGGAAACCGGCGGCACCTACGTCGAGCCGACCCTCTTCGATGGCGTCACCAATGCCATGAAGATCGCCCAGGAAGAGATCTTCGGCCCCGTGCTGTCGGTGATCACTTTCGACACCGCCGAAGAAGCCATCGCCATTGCCAACGACACGCCCTACGGGTTGGCCGCCGGCATCTGGACGGCAGACATCTCCAAGGCACACAAGACCGCCCGCGCTGTGCGCGCTGGTAGCGTGTGGGTGAATCAGTACGATGGGGGCGACATGACCGCGCCGTTTGGTGGCTTCAAGCAATCGGGCAACGGCCGCGACAAGTCGCTGCATGCGCTGGAAAAGTACACCGAGTTGAAAGCGACCTGGATCAAGCTGTAACAGCACTGCGCCAGGCGCGGTACGCAACGCCTCGGCACCTGGGCATGCTGCGTTGACAACAGGCTGACGCGGCAGCCCGGGCCAGGCATCTGCGGCGGGCCGCTGGGTTGCTCCGGTAGGCTGCGCTTCCCGTGCTGGGCGCGCCTGCCGGCTTTCGTTTCGCCCGGTCGTCGTCGCCAGTCGTTTCATACAGGCCCTGGCCCGCCAGGCAGCGCCAGCAGCCGGGCCGATCTCGTCGGCCCGGCGGTGTCGTTTCTGCGCTTCGAATCTCTCACGCCAAGGAACCCTCATGCGTTGGGCAACCTATTTCGCCGTGCTTTCGGCGGTATTGAGCGTTGGGCTGGCACTGGGTGTCAGCATGCCGCTGGTCTCGCTGCGCCTGGAGCAGCAGGGTTATGGCGGCTTTGCCATTGGCGTGATGGCGGCGATGCCGGCCTTGGGTGTGCTGCTGGGCGCAAGCTTCGCCAGCCGTCTGGCTGGCTGGTTGGGCGTGCCGGCGGCGATGCGCGTGTGCCTGTGGGGCGGGGCGCTGTCGATCGGGCTGGTGGCATTGTTGCCCAGCTACCCGCTATGGCTGGCCTTGCGTCTGCTGATCGGCATGTCGCTGACCGTGGTGTTCATCCTTGGCGAGAGCTGGATCAACCAGTTGGTCGTCGAACACTGGCGTGGCCGCCTGGTGGCGTTGTACGGCAGCAGCTATGCCTTGAGTCAGTTGGCCGGGCCTTTGCTGCTAGGTGTGCTGGGGTCGGACAATGATTTCGGCTTCTGGGCCGCGACGGGTCTGTTGTTGCTGTCGCCCTTGGTGCTAGTGGGCCGGGGTGGGGCGCCGAGTACCGAAGCGTGCAACGTGACCCTGCGTGACCTGGGCGGCTTCTGTCAGCGCTTGCCGGTCATCGCGTGGGCCATCGCATTGTTTGCCGCCTTCGAGGCGATGATTCTTACCTTGCTGCCGGTGTACTGCCTGCAGCAGGGCTTCAGCGCGGAGCTTGCGCTGTTCATGGTCAGTACTGTGGTGCTGGGCGATGCGGTGTTGCAGCTGCCGATCGGCGCGTTGGCCGATCGCGTGTCCCGGCGTACGCTGTTCACCACCTGCGCGGCCACGCTGCTGGGCACCAGCCTGGCCATCCCACTGCTGCTGCACACGCCGGCGATCTGGCCGCTGTGGGTGCTGTTCGGGGCCAGCGCAGGCGGGCTGTTCACCTTGTCACTGGTGCTGATCGGTGAGCGCTACCGGGATGATGCGCTGGTGCGCGCCAACGCCCACGTGGCCCAGCTCTGGGGCATCGGTTGCCTGCTGGGGCCATTGCTGGCCGGGGCCGGCAGCCAGTGGGTCAGTGGGCACGCTTTGCTGTGGATCATGGCGGCGGGCGCGGCGGGGCTGGTGTGGTTGACCCAGCGCCCTGGGGCCTTCGAGCCCGCCAACGGGTGACTCGTTCAGGGCATTGGCCGGCCCCACTGTCCGGGCTGTGAGCGTAACAGGGCGAGCACAGGCCTACAGCATCCGCTCCAGCCCGACCGCCTTGGCCACCCAGGCGTTGAAACGGCGCCACAGGTCGCCGGGCTCGGTGGTGAGGGTGTGCAGCTTGCCGTTGTCTTCGGTAATCCATACAAGCTTGCCGCCTTGCAGTTCAGGCTTGTAGCTCACCGCAGGGGCCATACCCTGCAGCGCCAGCTCACGGGTGTATGCGGCCAGCTTGGGGCTGTCCACCAGTACGCCGACCTCGGTGTTCCACAGCACCGAACGCGGGTCGAAGTTGAACGAGCCGATGAAGGTTTTTTGCCGGTCGAAGACCATGGCTTTGCTGTGCAGGCTCGAATCCGAGCTGCCACTGAAATTCAGGCCACGGGTCGAGCTGGGATCGCCCGGCTGGCGGCGCAGCTCGAACAGTTGCACGCCGTGTTCGAGCAGCGCGCGGCGATAGGGCGTATAGCCGCCATGTACCGCCGGTACGTCAGTGGCCTCCAGCGAATTGGTCAGCAGCTTGACGGTCACGCCTTCGTCGGCACGACCGGTGAGGTAGAGCAGGCCGGTTTCGCCCGGCACGAAATACGCGGAAACCAGGATCAGCTCGCGTTGCACGTGCTCCAGGTCGGGCCGCAATTGCCGGGTCATCAGCAGTTGTGGGTCCGGCTCGCCCTTGGCCAGCACCTTGCTCGGCGCATCCCACAGCGCCTGGCTGTGCGCCCAGATCAGCTCGCGGCGCCAGAGGTTCAGGCGCGGCTGGGTCTGCCAGGCCATCAATCGGTCATACAGCGCGGTGCGCTCCAGACGCGCCTTGGCCAGCGAGGCATCGAGCTGCTGGCGGCTGTGCTTGAGGTCGTTGACGTTGGGCTGATGCCAGAGGAAATCGTTGATCGGGCGGCTCAATGCACTGTTCCAGTACTGATCGAAACTGTGGCTGAGCTGCTCGGCCACAGGGCCCATGCCGAGCATGTCGATGTCGGTGAAATTGAGGTTGGGCTCGGCGTCGAAATATTCGTCGCCCAGGTTGCGTCCGCCGACGATGGCCAGGCTGTTGTCGACCAGAAACAGCTTGTTGTGCATGCGCCGGTGCTGCAGGGAGAGGTTGAACAGACGCCCCGCCATGCGCGTCACGCCGGTGCCGCGGCCCAGGTGCAGGGGATTGAACAGACGAATCTCGATGTTCGGGTGCGCGGCGAGGGTGCCAATCAGCGTGTCGAGGCCATCACTGGTGGTGTCATCGAGCAGCACCCGCACGCGCACGCCGCGATCGGCTGCACTGAGCAGCTCATGCACCAGCGCGCGGGTGCTGAGGCCGTCGTGAACGATGTAGTACTGCAGGTCGATGCTCTTCTGCGCGTTGCGTAACAGCTCGGCGCGGGCATGGAAGGCTTCGGTGCTGTTAGGCAGCAGGCGGAACCCTGAGCGGCCGTCATGGGCGGCGGCCTGTTGCAGCACCGAGCGGCCAAGGGCCGACGCTTGCGCCGGCAGGGCCTGGCTGGTCTGGCGCGGCGGGCCGACGCTGGTGCAGCCGGCAAGGCCGAGCAACAGCGCCAGCACCAGAGGCAGTGCTCGCTGGAATCTCAAGGTCGAAACGTCCTGTGGGGAAAGAACCTGCAGGTATGGACCCTGCGACGCAGGCAACGTTACCCGGGGCTGTCATCCTCCGCCAGCAGGCGCTGTACGGTTTCACCCACGCGGCGCACTGCCGCCTCGATCTCGACCGACGGACGGCTCGCGTAGTTGATGCGCAGACAGTGGCGGTACTTGCCCGCGGCAGAAAAAATACTGCCCACGGCAATCTGCACGCCTTGATCGAGCAGCCTGCGGTTGAGCCGCAGCGTGTCGAAATGCTCGGGCAGTTCCACCCACAGCATGAAGCCGCCTTGCGGCCGGCTCACGCGCGTGCCCGCCGGGAAGTAGCGCGCCACCCAATCGCTCATGACATCCCGACCGCGTTGGTACTGGCTGCGCAACCGGCGCAGGTGCGGCTGGTAATGGCCGCCGGCGATGAAGTCGGCGATCGCCAGTTGCGGTTGGGCCGCTGTGGTACCGGTGCTGATGTACTTCATGTGCAGCACCCGCTCCAGGTAACGCCCCGGCGCCACCCAACCGATGCGCAGCCCAGGCGCCAGGGTTTTCGAGAACGAGCTGCAGAGCAGCACGCGGCCATCGTCGTCGAAGGATTTGATCGTGCGTGGACGCGGGTAGGTGTAGGCCAGGTCGCCATACACATCGTCTTCGAGGATGGCCACGTCGAAGCGCTGGGCCAGAGTGAGCAAGGCCTTCTTGCGTGTTTCAGGCATGACGTAGCCCAGCGGATTGTTGCAACTGGGGGTGACCTGAATGAGCTTGATCGGCCATTGCTCCAAGGCCAGCTCCAGCGCTTCGAGGCTGATGCCGGTGATCGGGTCGGTGGGGATTTCCAGCGCCTTCATCCCCAAGCCTTTGAGGGTCTGCATGGCGCCGTGGAAGCTGGGCGATTCCACCGCCACGATGTCGCCCGGCTCGCACACCGCACGAATGCTGCACGACAACGCCTCATGGCAGCCGGTGGTCACCACCACATCGCCAGGCTCCAGGTGGCAGCCCGAATCAAGGGTGAGCCGGGCGATCTGCTCGCGCAGGCCCAGGTTGCCGTGAATGGTGTCGTAATGCAGGCCCGGCATGTCCAGGCGCCGGCTGAGCTGCGCCAGGCTGCGCAGCAGCGGTCTCAGTGTGGTGGTGTCGACGTCGGGCATGCCGCGGCCCAGTTGTATGACGTCGTCGCGTGGGCTGCTGCGCATCAGCTCCAGCACCTGTTCCCACTGCGAGATGTCCACCGGGCGCTGCGCCGGCCGGCTGACCACGGGCAGCGCGGGTTGATGCCGAGCCTCGTTGACGAAATACCCCGATTTGGGCCGGGGTGACACCAGGCCGTTGTCTTCGAGCAAGCGATAGGCCTGCTGTACGGTGCTCAAGCTGACGCCATGCTCCACACTCAGTGCGCGAACCGATGGCAGGCGCTGGCCAGGCCGGTACAGGCCCTGTTCGATGCGAGCGCTGAGCAGGTCAGCGAGGGTGGCGTACAGCGTCATGCAACATTCCTTGGCATGGATCGATGAGCGACCGGTACAGATGCACGAAAAATACTACATTCACCGCCAGAATCACGCTTTCTGTATGGATTTAATGCGTCCACGTTGAATCTGTATCCCGCCAGGCCTCGTGCCGCATGCTGTTCCCAGGTTCAGGACCGTCAGGGAGCAGCACAGATGACAAGTTTCAGCGATATTCGGCAACCACAGGGCGCCCGCACGGCGAGCACGGAACAACGCGATGCCGATGTCATGGGGCGCTGCCAGCGCATGCTGCACCGCTGGCGGACCCGGCGCGCTCTGCTAACGCTGACGCCAGCCGAGCTGCGCGATGTGGGTCTGAGCGAAAGCCAGGCCCAGGCAGAGGCGAGCAAGCCGTTCTGGAAAGGCTGACTGCACCACACTGTGGTTCAGCCACGCCAAGTTGCAATCGGCCGGGGGCCGCAGAGCGGCCCAGTGGCTGGAGTGAACAACTTTGGGGCTACACCAGCTCTTTCAGGCGATGCCAGAGCATGCCCAGCGCCAGCAAAGGAGAGCGCAGGTGTTTGCCGCCGGGGAAGGTCAGGTGCGGTACCTGATTGAACAGATCGAAGCGCCCGCTGGCCTGGCCGCTGATGGCTTCACCGAGCAAGCGCCCGGCCAGGTGTGTGGCGTTCAGGCCGTGGCCCGAATAGGCCTGGGCGTAGTAGACGTTGGGCTGGTGGCGCAGGCGACCGATCTGCGGCAGGCGATTGGCACCGATGCCGATCATGCCGCCCCATTGGTAATCGATGCGCACATCGGCCAGTTGCGGGAACACATTGAGCATCTTCGGGCGCATGTAGGCCGCGATGTCCTGCGGGTCGCGCCCGGAGTAGTGGCAGGCACCGCCGAACAGCAAACGGTGGTCGGCAGAGCGCCGGTAGTAGTCCACGGTCACGCGTTGGTCGCATACCGCCATGTTCTGTGGCAGTAACTGGCGAGCGCGCTCGGCGCCCAACGGCTCGGTGGCGATGATGTAACTGCCGGCCGGCAGCACCTTGCCGCCCAGCTCGGGGTTCAGGCCATTGAGGTAGGCGTTGCAGCACAACACCAGGGTGTTGGCGCGGACCTGGCCCTGGGCGGTGTGCACGGTGACCTGCGGGCCATGGTCGATGTGGGTGACGGTGGACTGCTCATGCAGGCGGACGCCCAGTTTCGCGGCCACGGCGGCCTCGCCGATGGCCAGGTTCAGCGGGTGCAGATGACCCGAGCCCATGTCGATCAGGCCGCCGGCATACCGATCGCTGCCCACCACCTGATGGATGTCGGCCTTGGGTACCAGGCGCATGTCATGGGCATAGCCCAGGCCGCGCAGCTCCTCGGCGTCTTCGGCCAGGCCCGCCACTTCGCCGGGTTTGTTGGCCAGGTCGCAGTAACCCCAGGTCAGGTCGCAGGCGATGGCATGGCGCTCGACGCGCTGACGCACGATCTCCACCGCTTCCAGGCCCATCAACTTCAAGCTGCGCACGCCCTCATCGCCAAGCGTCTTGCGGAATTGATCCAGCCCATGCCCTACGCCGCGGATCAACTGTCCGCCATTGCGCCCGCTGGCGCCCCAGCCGATGCGCTGGCCCTCCAGTACGATCACCGACAGGCCGCGCTCGGCCAGTTCGATGGCGGTGTTCAGGCCCGAGAAACCGCCGCCGACAATGCACACATCGGCGCTGTGTACCCCGGCAAGGGCAGGGTAGTCGGGCTGGGCCACGCTGCTGGCGGCGTAGTAGGAGGCGGCATGGGGCATGGGCGGGTCCTTGACGAAAAGGCGAGGGGCGAGGATAAGCGCTGTTTTTGAACGTCGGCAACCTGGGCGCCGGTCATTGGGTGGCCTCGACGGTTGGCGTACACTGCCGGCCACCTTTGCCCGTTAGTTGTTTACGCATGTCTGACAACCGCCACAAAATCCACTTCCTGCGCGAGCTGATTCCCACGTTTGAATGCGAACCCGGCTGCCATGACTGCTGTGGGCCGGTGACCACATCGAGCGAGGAAATGGCCTGCCTGCCGCGCAAGACCGAGGCTGAGCAGGCGGCTGCCATCGAGCGCCTGGACTGCGTGCACCTGGGCCCCAAGGGCTGCACGGTGTATGCGCAGCGGCCGATGATCTGCCGCCTGTTCGGCACCACCCCGCGCATGGCCTGCCCTCGGGGCCGGGGGCCTGCGGTGATGATCGAGCCTGAAGCCGAACAGCTGGTGCACCGGTTTATTGCAACCACGCGCCAGGTGCTGGTCTGAGGCTCAGTCCGGGATCGGCAGGCACAGGCTCTCTTTGACTTCTTCCATGACGATGTAGCTTTTGGACTCGCGCACGTGCGGCAGCTTGAGCAGGATGTCGCCGAGCAGTTTGCGGTACGAGGCCATCTCGGAAATACGTGCCTTGACCAGGTAATCGAAGTCGCCGGATACCAGATGGCACTCCAGCACATGGGGCAGTTTCAGCACGGCGCGTCGAAATTCTTCAAACGTGTCGCCAGACTTGTAGTCCAGGCCGATCTCGACGAACACCAGCAGGCTGCCCTTGAGGTGCTGCGGGTTGAGCCGAGCGTTGTAGCCCATGATGATCCCTTCGCGCTCCAGCCGGCGCACACGCTCGGTGCAGGGCGTGGTGGAGAGGCCGACCTTTTCCCCCAGCTCGGTGAACGAGATGCGCCCGTCGCTCTGCAGGATGCGCAGAATGTTACGGTCGATCTTGTCCAGTTCCCGCTTGGTTTGATGCTGGGTTCTCATAGGGGATGCCCCTCCGTAAAAGGCCAATGAGCCGAGAATTGTCGCCAAATATAGGCTTTTATATAGTGGAATGCACTGGTTAGTAATTTTTATACTGCCGCCATTCGAACCACCTCAGTAAATGCCCGCGGTAGACCGCGCGAAGGGAGCGACAATGCGAGTTCTGGTATTGGGTGGCGGTGTCATCGGCACCGTCAGCGCTTACTACCTGGCCCGACAAGGTTTTCAAGTGACCGTGATCGAGCGCCAGCCCGCCGTGGCCATGGAGACCAGCTTTGCCAACGCCGGTCAGATCTCGCCGGGCTATGCCTCCCCCTGGGCGGCCCCGGGCGTGCCGCTCAAGGCCATCAAATGGCTGCTCGAACGGCATGCGCCGCTCGCCATCAAACTGACCGGTGACCTCGACCAGTACCTGTGGATGGCGCAGATGCTGCGCAACTGCACGGCCAACCGTTATGCCATCAACAAAGAGCGCATGGTGCGTTTGTCCGAGTACAGCCGTGACTGCCTCGACGAATTGCGCGCCGAAACCGGCATCGCCTACGAGAGCCGCACCCTCGGCACCACCCAGGTGTTCCGCACCCAGGCCCAGGTCGACAACGCGGCCAAGGACATCGCCGTGCTGGAGCAGTCCGGCGTGCCCTACGAGCTGCTCGACCGCGAGGGCATTGCCAAGGTCGAACCGGCCCTGGCCGGCGTCAAAGACCTCCTCGCCGGCGCCTTGCGCCTGCCCAACGACCAGACCGGCGATTGCCAGCTGTTCACCACCCGTCTTGCCGAAATGGCCAAGGCGCTGGGCGTCGAGTTCCGCTTCGGCCAGAACATTCAGCAACTGCAAGCCAGCGGCGACCGTATCGACGGCGTGCTGATCGACGACAAGCTGGAAACCGCGGACCGCTACGTACTGGCGCTGGGCAGCTACTCCCCGCAACTGCTCAAGCCGCTGGGCATCAAGGCGCCGGTCTACCCGCTCAAAGGCTACTCGTTGACCGTACCGATCACCGATGCCGCCATGGCGCCGACCTCGACCATTCTCGATGAAACCTACAAAGTCGCCATCACCCGCTTCGACAACCGCATTCGCGTAGGCGGCATGGCGGAAATCGCCGGATTCGACCTGAGCCTCAACCCGCGCCGGCGAGAAACGCTGGAGATGATCGTCAACGATCTCTATCCTCGCGGCGGCGATCTGAGCCAGGCCGAGTTCTGGACCGGGCTGCGCCCAACCACCCCCGATGGCACCCCCATCGTCGGTGCAACCCGGCTGCGCAACCTGTTCCTCAATACCGGCCACGGCACCTTGGGTTGGACCATGGCCTGCGGCTCCGGGCGTTTGCTGGCTGACCTGATCGCCCGCAAGACGCCACAGATCAGCGCAGCGGGGCTGGACATTTCGCGCTATGGCCAAGGCCCGGGCGCCGTTCGCCAAGGCCACGGCGCGCCAGCCCACTCGTAATGCCCTGAACCGGGACGGCGCGCCGTCCCCAGACGCCCAGGCCGCGCTTGGGCGTGCGTTTTTCCACCCGACCTGCCAAAAGGCTGCAGACATGCGTCCCGCCCGTGCCCTTATCGACCTCCAGGCCCTGCGCCATAACTACCGCCTCGCTCGCGAGCTGTCCGGTGCGAAAGCGCTGGCGGTGATCAAGGCCGATGCCTACGGCCATGGCGCCGTGCGCTGTGCGTTGGCCTTGGAAGCCGACGCCGACGGGTTTGCCGTGGCGTGCATCGAGGAGGCGCTGGAACTGCGTGCGGCGGGGATCAAAGCCCCGGTGCTGCTGCTCGAAGGGTTTTTCGAGGCCAGCGAACTGGCGCTGATCGCCGAGCACGACCTGTGGTGCGTGGTCCATTCGCTGTGGCAGTTGCAGGCCATCGAACAGACGCCGGTGCACACGCCTCTGAAGGTGTGGCTCAAGCTCGACACCGGCATGCACCGCGCCGGTCTGTCGCCGGCAGAGTATGCCGACGGTTATCAGCGCCTGCTGGCCAGCGGCAAGGTGGCGCGGATCGTATTGATGAGCCACTTTGCCCGCGCCGATGAGCTGGGGGTCGCCACCACTGGCCAGCAACTGGCCGTGTTCCAGGCTGCTCGCCAGGGGCTGGCGGCGGAGTGCAGCTTGAGCAACTCGCCGGCGGTGCTGGGCTGGCCCCATGTGAAGAGCGATTGGGCACGCCCAGGGATCATGCTCTATGGCGCCACACCTTTCGAGGTGCCGCAGGCCGAGGCGGCACGGCTACAGCCGGTGATGACCCTGCAATCGCGGTTGATCAGCGTGCGTGAGCTGGGCGTTGGCGAGCCAGTCGGTTACGGCGGCCACTACACCACCCCGCACGCCTCGCGGGTGGGAGTGGTGGCCATGGGGTATGCCGATGGTTACCCGCGCCAGGCGCCCACGGGGACTCCGGTGATCGTGAACGGGCAGCGCACGCAGATCATCGGACGGGTGTCGATGGACATGCTGTGCGTGGACCTCACCCAGGTTCCCGATGCGGTGGTGGGTAGCCCGGTCGAGCTGTGGGGCAAGCACGTGTTGGCCAGCGATGTCGCGATCCAGGCGGGTACGATTCCCTATCAGATCTTCTGCAACCTGAAACGCGTACCGCGCGAATACGTCGGTGAGTAGGGCCACCAGCAGGGCGGCCTGAGTGTTGTAAATTCTGAACGCGATTGCCATCATATCGTTCACATTTGCCGCTACTCGACCGTTTCCAGGAGGCTCAGCTTTGGACGTTGGCGAACGACTGCAAGCCATACGCAAGCTCAAAGGCCTCTCCCAGCGGGAACTGGCCAAACGCGCCGGGGTGACCAACAGCACCATCTCGATGATCGAGAAAAACAGCGTCAGCCCGTCGATCAGTTCCTTGCGCAAGGTGCTCAGCGGTATCCCCATGTCCATGGTCGAGTTCTTTTCGGTCGAACTCGAGCCTGAGAGCACCGCACAGATCGTCTACAAAGCCGACGAGCTGATCGACATCTCCGACGGCGCCGTGACCATGAAACTGGTGGGCAAATCCCATCCCAACCGTGCTATCGCCTTTCTCAATGAGGTGTATCCGCCGGGCGCCGACACGGGCGTGGAAATGCTCACCCACGATGGCGAAGAGACCGGCATTCTCCTCGAGGGGCGGCTGGAGCTGGTGGTCGGCCACGAAACGTTCATCCTCGAAGCCGGTGACAGCTACTACTTCGAAAGCACCCGCCCGCACCGTTTTCGCAACCCCTTCGCTGAGCCTGCGCGGCTGATCAGCGCCGCGACCCCTTCGAACTTTTGATCTGGCGCAGCCTATTGGCTCGGCAATACCCCTTTCCCCTGTAAGGTCGTTTCGAGGGGCAGGGCTTGTCGTTATACTTCCGGCGCCCGCGTAAACCGTGGCCGTGGGCAAGATTAGCCACCATGAGGGTGTACGCGTGAACCAGATCAAGAAGAGGCTGGCCCTACCAGCCATCATGTTCGCCCTGTGGGCGCTCAACACCCAGGCAGCGACCAACGATGACCTCGCCACGCGCCTGGCGCCGGTGGGGCAAGTGTGCGTCCAGGGCCAGGCATGCAAGGGCATGGACGTGGCCGTCGCCGCCGGGGCGGGCGCAGGCGGTGCGAAGAACATCGACGACGTCATCGGTAAGCATTGCAACGCATGCCACGGCATCGGCCTGCTGGGCGCGCCGAAGATCGGCGATACCGCCGCCTGGAAAGCGCGCGCCGACCACCAGGGCGGGCTCGACGGCATCCTGGCCAAGGCCATCACCGGTATCAATGCCATGCCGCCCAAGGGCACCTGCTCCGATTGCTCGGATGATGAGCTGAAGCAGGCGATCCAGAAGATGTCGGGGTTGTAATCGGCGCACGACCATCGATTCGTGGTTGAGCGAGGTGCGTGGCGGCACCCGCAGTGGGTGCTTGATACAGCGCGTTGTCTGCACTGGGGCGGCGTTGCCGCCCATCGCGACCGAAGCCGGCGCCTACAGAAACGGCGTTGTCCGGCAGCAACGATTCCGCTCCGCCCTCTGAACACCCGTTGGAGCGGCCGGTCCGGCGCTCCGGTGGGCGGCGCGGGTCGGCGCAGCCGGCGCCTGTCGCCGCAACGCGTGATCAGGCCGTTTGCGGGCCTCCCACCTGATGCAGCAAAACCCTCTCCATGCTGGTCCAACAGGCGCATCCCCGGACGCTCATGGAGGCCACGATGGCGCAGCGTTGCTCGATCGATCAGGCGGTAGACCAGGTACTGGCGCAGCTCCCGGCGCACATCCATATGGGCCTGCCGTTGGGCCTGGGCAAGCCCAATGGTTTCGTCAACGCGCTGTATGCGCGCATTCGTGAGTGCCCTGAACGGCACCTGACGATCTACACGGCCCTGAGCCTTGGGCGACCGCCAGCCGGCAGCGGCCTGCAGAAGCGCTTCCTGGAGCCTTTCCTCGAAAGGGTCTTCGCCGACTACCAAGAGCTCGACTACCTCGCCGACCTGCGCAACGATCAGTTGCCACCCAACATCCGTGTCGAACAGTTCTTCATGCAGCCCGGCAGCCTTCTGCACAGCGACGCCGCCCAGCAAGACTACGTCAGCAGCAACTACAGTCACGCCGCGCGCGATATCAACGCCAAGGGCCTGAACCTCATCGCTCAGTTGGTCGCGACCTCGCCAGAGCGGCCGGGCCAGTTGAGCCTTGCCTGCAACCCGGACATCACCCTTGACCTGTTACCCAAGGTCGCCAAGCGCCGTGCTGCTGGGGAAACCATCCTCATGCTCGGTCAGGTCCATGCCGAGCTGCCGTACATGCCCGGTGACGCGGAACTCGCCGACGCGCAGTTCGACCTGCTGATCGATGTGCCCGAGCAACGCCGCCTGTTCTCCACACCGAACATGCCGGTCACCACCCAGGATCACTGCATCGGCCTGCACGTCAGTGCGCTGGTGCGCGACGGCGGCACCTTGCAGATCGGTATCGGTGCCATGGGCGATGCGGTGGCTTCGGCGCTGTTGGCCCGTGAGCGGAACAATGCGGGGTACCGTGCGCTACTGGGCGCACTTGATGTAAGCCCTTGGCAGGCGCTGATCGATCAGGAGGGTGGCCTGGCGCCGTTCGAGCAAGGCCTGTACGGCTGCAGCGAAATGTTCGTCAACGGCCTTCTGGCGCTGGCCGAAGCGGGGGTCATTCGCCGGCCAGCCGATGAAAGCGGGGTGCTGGTGCACGGCGGCTTCTTCCTCGGTCCGCGCAGCTTCTATCAACGCCTGCGCGAGATGCCTTTGGCTCAGCGCGAGCGCTTTGCCATGACTGCCATCAGCTACATCAACGAGCTGTACGGCGACGAAGCGCGCAAGCGACGCCAGCGCCGCGATGCGCGCTTCGTCAACACGGTGTTTGCCGCCACGTTGCTGGGTGCTGGGGTAGCGGATCAGTTGGAAGATGGCCGGGTGCTCAGCGGGGTCGGCGGGCAGTACAACTTCGTCGCCCAGGCCCACGCGCTGGAGGGCGCGCGCTCAGTGCTGCTGTTACGCAGCTGGCGCGAGGCGGGCGGGGAGGTGAGCTCCAATCTGTACTGGGAGTACGGTCACTGCACGATTCCCCGGCATCTGCGCGACCTCGTGGTGACCGAATACGGCATTGCCGATGTGCGTGGGCAGACCGATAGCGAGGTGATTGCACGGCTGTTGGCGATCTGCGATTCCCGTTTCCAGCCAGGCCTGATGGCCGAGGCGAAAAAAGCGGGCAAGCTGGCGCAGGATTTCGCATTGCCCACGCGCTTTACTGACAACACCCCCGAACGGCTTGCGCGCATTGGCAGCGAGCATCCGGCGTTGTTTCCGGAATATCCGTTGGGCAGCGACTTCACCGATGAGGAACGCGACCTGCTGCGCGCGTTGAACTGGCTCAAGAGCAAGTTCAAGCTCAGCGAAGCGCTGGACCTGGGCAAGGCCGCTCTGGATGCGCCGGCGCCTGGGGCATTTGCCGCGCACCTGGTGCGTATGCAGCTGGAGGCCCCGCAGGGCCTCAAGCAGGACCTGTATCAGCGCCTGCTGCTGGCGGCGCTGCAGGCGACCCGCGCAGGTTGAAGTGCGCGCTCGAGTCTGCAATGTGCGCGGGGCCGGCTGCGCGCCATCGCAGATGAATGAGCGTGACGGCCTTGCCCCGGCAAAGCCGGCCTGATCCAGGCACCGGCGCATTGACAGGGACGTCGAGGTGGCAGCTTTGGGCGGGCTGCGCCGCCCATTGCGGCTAACCGGAGCGCCAGACCGGCCCCTACTCAGCGTGAGCGTTCGGGCGAGCGCAGCCCATGTTGAAGCTTCATCACGGTCTGACCCACTGTCGCCTGCCAGGCATCAGGCTTACAGGAAAGTGACGACCCCGCCTTCCAGCGACTTGACCCGCGCCAGCGATTCCACGCGATAGCCCTGGCTGTCCAGCTCGGCACGGCCGCCCTGGAACGACTTCTCGATGACGATGCCGATGCCGGCCACGGTGGCCCCGGCCTGTTTGATGATCGAAATCAGCGCCTGCGACGCCTTGCCGTTGGCCAGGAAATCGTCGATCACCAGCACGCGGTCGCTGCTGTTGAGGTGACGTGGCGAGACGGCCACGGTGTTCTCGGTCTGCTTGGTGAAGGAGTATACCGAGGCGCTCAGCAGGTTTTCGGTCAGGGTCAGCGACTGGTGCTTGCGGGCGAAGATCACCGGCACGCCCAGGCGCAGGCCGGTCATCACGGCCGGGGCGATGCCGGACGCTTCGATGGTGACGATCTTGGTGATGCCGGCCTCGGCGAACAGTTGGGCGAATTCGTCGCCGATCAGCTGCATCAGGGCTGGGTCGATCTGGTGGTTGAGAAACGCGTCGACTTTGAGCACCTGATCGGAAAGCACGATGCCTTCGTCGCGAATCTTCTGCTGCAGTGCTTGCACGGGGGTGTCCTCGATGAAACGAATGTGGCCCCGGCGTGTGTCGCCGGAACAAAGGTTGTAGGGGTTTCACGCGCCTCGATGGGGGCCTGCGCGTGTACTGCGGTATCGGTTACACATCCTGGTGCTGTGCCGACTGCCTCGAAGCCTGGTCATGGCGTTGAACAGCGCGTGGGGCGTTCAGCCTCGCCTTGTCGCAGATCCAGGACGTTCATTCATTAAAACCTAGCGCCTGATCAGCGTTTGAGCATCGCCCGAATGTCGGCCAGCGCGGTGTTGCCGCGTGCGGCCTTGACCTCCACCGGAGCGTCGTCCAGACCTTCCCAGGCCAGGTCCTCGGGCGGCAGTTCGTCGAGGAAGCGGCTGGGGGTGCAGTCGATGATCTCGCCGTATTGCTTGCGCTTGGCGGCGAAGGTGAAGGCCAGCGTCTGGCGTGCGCGGGTAATGCCCACGTAGGCCAGGCGACGCTCTTCCTCGATGGTGTCGGCTTCGATGCTGGAGCGGTGCGGGAGGATTTCCTCTTCCATGCCCATGATGAACACGTAGGGGAATTCCAGGCCCTTGGAGGCATGCAGGGTCATCAGTTGCACGCCCTCGGCGTTGTCTTCCTCTTCCTGCTGGCGCTCGAGCATGTCGCGCAGCACCAGCTTGCCGATGGCGTCTTCGATGGTCATGTCACCCTCTTCATCTTTCTCGAGGGTGTTTTTCAGGGCATCGATGAGGAACCACACGTTGCTGATGCGAAATTCTGCAGCCTTGTCGCTGGCGGTGTTCTGGCGAATCCAGTTTTCGTAGTCGATGTCGCGGACCATCTCGTGCAGCGCGGCAATCGGATCGTCCAGGGCGACCTTGTGACGCACGCCGTCGAGCCAGTGCTTGAAGCGCTGCAAACGCTCGGTGTAGCGCGCATCCAGGTGCTCGCCCAGGCCCAGCTCCTCGCTGGCGGCATACATCGACACGCCGCGCTCGGTGGCGTAGTTGCCGAGTTTTTCCAGGGTGGTGGAGCCGATTTCCCGGCGCGGCACGTTGATCACCCGCAGGTAGGCGTTGTCGTCATCCGGGTTCACCAGCAGGCGCAGGTAGGCCATGAGGTCCTTGACCTCCTGGCGACCGAAGAAGCTGTTACCGCCCGAGAGGCGATACGGCACTTGGTGGTGCTGCAGCTTGAGCTCGATCAGCTTGGCCTGGTAGTTGCCCCGATAAAGAATGGCGAAGTCGCTGTAAGGGCGGTCGGTGCGCAGGTGCAGGGTGAGGATTTCCATGGCCACGCGCTCGGCCTCGGTGTCCTCGTTCTTGCAACGGATCACGCGGATCTCGTCGCCCACGCCCATTTCGCTCCACAGCTGCTTTTCGAAAGCATGCGGGTTATGTGCGATCAGCACGTTGGCGCAGCGCAGGATGCGGCTGGTGGAGCGGTAGTTCTGCTCCAGCATCACCACTTTCAGGGACGGGTAATCGTCCTTGAGCAGCATCAGGTTTTCCGGGCGCGCACCGCGCCAGGCGTAGATCGACTGGTCGTCGTCACCGACTACGGTGAACTGGTTGCGCTGGCCGATGAGCATTTTCACCAGCAGGTACTGGCTGGCGTTGGTGTCCTGGTATTCGTCGACCAGCAGGTAGCGCACCTTGTTCTGCCAGCGTTCGAGCACCTCGGGGTGCGCTTCGAACAGCTTTACCGGCAGCAGGATCAAGTCGTCGAAATCCACCGCGTTGTACGCCTTGAGCGTGCGCTGATAGTGGGTGTAGACGATGGCGGCGGTCTGCTCGCGGGGGTTGCGGGCTTGTTCCAGGGCTTGGGCCGGCAGGATCAGCTCGTTCTTCCAGGCGCCGATCATGTTCTTCACTTCATCGATGCCGTCGTCGCCCGCGTACTCCTTCTGCATGATGTCCGACAGCAAGGCCTTGATGTCGGTCTCGTCGAAGATCGAGAAGCCCGGCTTATAGCCCAGGTGCGCATGTTCCTTGCGGATGATGTTCAGGCCCAGGTTGTGAAAGGTGCACACCGTCAGACCGCGACCTTCACCTGGGCGCAGCAGCGTGGCGACACGCTCTTTCATTTCGCGCGCAGCCTTGTTGGTGAAGGTCATGGCGACGATGTACTGGGCGCGGATACCGCACTTCTGCACCAGATGGGCGATCTTGCGGGTGATCACGCTGGTCTTGCCCGAACCTGCACCGGCGAGCACCAGCAGGGGGCCGCCGACGTAGTCGCACGCTTCCTGCTGCCGGGGGTTGAGTCGGGACATGCGGTAAACCGGGGGTGGCCAAAAATTAGCCGCGCATTCTAGCAGGCCTGCGAGGCCATGGCGCGACCGTCTGCCGTGGAAACGTTTCGCGTAAATCACATTTGCCCAGCCAGACGCTTTGGCGCAGCATTAGCGACAGAATGTGACGCGATATACGGCATTGTGCCTCTATTTTGTTGAGAACCATTTCCAGTTGTGGAGTAGCATACGGCCGTCCGTCGCTATGCCTTTCGCCTAAGGAGCCCGCGTGTCCACGCCTGCCGAACCCTTGCGTTTGCTGTTGTTGGCCGATGAGCCGGAATGGGCGGCGCATCTGCGTCAGTGCTTGCAAGCCTGCCAAAGCACCGCAGTGCTGCTGACCGCACCGGCCTGGGATGCGGTCGACAGCCTGTTCGCCGACGATCGGCAGGCCGTGGTGCTGGCCACCCCGCGGCGTCAACCGCAGCCGGGACGCTGCGCATTGCCGACCATCCTGCTGCTGGACACCGAACCGCTGACCCCGCCTGCCGGTGCCAGCGACTGGCTGGTTCGCGACCAGTGCACCGCCGATGTGGTGCGTCGCTCGCTGCGCCATGTGCGTGAACGTGGTCTGCTCATGAGCACGCTGCAACGCCTGGCCGAACAGGACCCGCTCACCGGCATCGCCAACCGCCAGGGCTTCCAGGCGCTGCTCACCGCGCGCCTGGCGCAGAACGACGGGCGTGGGCTAGCCCTCGGCCACCTCGATCTGGACAACTTCCGCCACGTCAACGACGCCCTCGGCCACCAGGGCGGCGACCGGCTGATCCTGCAGGTGGTGGCGCGGGTCCAGAAGCAACTGGAAGCCGGTGACCAACTGGCGCGCCTGGGCAGCGACGAGTTCGCCCTGTTGATCGACACCCAGCGTGACGCTGGGCGTGCCCAACGCATCGCCGAGCGCATCACCGAGGCCTTGGCCGAGCCCTACTGGATCGACGGTGAAAGCCTGCTGCTGGGCTGCAGCCTGGGCCTGGCCCATGCGCGCGTCCAGGCCGGCGCCGACCCCTTGATGTGGCACGCGCACATCGCCATGCGCCAGGCCAAAGGCGTGCAAGGCTGCACGTATCACCTGTTCGATGAACGCATCAACCGCAACGCCCGCTGCCTCGCTGACCTGGAAGGCGAACTGCGCCGGGCGCTGCGCCGCGACGAGCTGGAGCTGCACTACCAGCCGCGCCTGAGCCTGAGCGACGGGCGCATTGTCGGCCTCGAAGCCCTGGTGCGCTGGCGCCACAGCGAGCGCGGCTTGCTGCCGCCAAGCGATTTCGTGCCGCTGGCTGAGCAAAGTGGGCTGATCGTGCCGCTGGGCTACTGGGTCATCTCGCGTGCGCTGCGCGATATGCAGGCACTGAAGGCCAGCGGCGTGCCGCCGTTGCACATGGCGGTGAACCTGAGCTTTCGCCAGTTTCAGGACAGCCAGTTGCTGGCGACCCTGAGCCGCTTGATCATCGAGCACGGCGTCGATGCGCGTTGGCTCGAATTCGAGCTGACCGAAACTGCCGTGATGCGCCGCAACGAGCAGGTGCGCCAGACCATGGACGCTTTGGGGCACTTGGGCGTGCGCTTCTCTCTGGACGATTTCGGCACCGGTTTTTCCTCGTTCGTGCACCTCAACAGCCTGCCCATCACCCTGCTCAAGATCGACCGCAGTTTCGTCGCCGGCATGGGCCTGCGTGAGGAAAACGCCAAGCTGGTGCCGGCCATGATCAACCTGGCGCACAACCTCAACCTGGAAGTGGTGGCCGAAGGGGTGGAAACCGACGCGCAACTGACGCTGTTACGCAGCCTGGGTTGTGACCAGGTACAGGGTTTCCTGGTCAGCCGGCCGTTGCCGGTGCAGGCGCTGATGGCTTACCTCAACGGTGGCGCCAGCCGCGCCCTGGTCGAGGCCTGGTAAGGTCGCTCAAGCGCTGGCGTCGACGCCTCGAAGCAACCGCCAGGCCAGACGCCCCCGATTTGCCGCGTCTGGCTGGAGGGGCATGCGGTCGGCCCCGGGTGGGTTCACTGCCGTGCACTTGGGCGTGCGGCTATCACGTCGCGCTGCGGCGCAGCCTGAGCCGCTTGGCTGCACGGCGTTGCTGCTGGACGGACCGTAGAGCGCCCGTCCACCAAGGCGGCTCGAACCGTTCTTGGCCAACCTCGAGCACGCATCACGACGTTGCAGGCTTGGCCCGGCGTGCCAGCAAGCGGCGCATCTTCCATTCGAAGCCGAAGGTCAGCGCCACCGAAGCGCAGGCCAGGCCCAATGCCAGACCCCACCAGAGGCCTACGGCGCCCTGGCCCCAGGTGAACGCGAACAGCCAGGCGCTGGGGGCGCCCACCAGCCAGTAGCAGCCCAGACCGATGAGGAAGGTGGTCTTGGCGTCCTTCAGGCCGCGGAACGAGCCCATGGCGATGGTCTGCACGCCATCGAACAGCTCGAACCACGCCGCCACCATCACCAGCGCCACCGCCAGTTGGAAGATCGCCGCGAAAGCTGGGTCGTCACGGTTGATGAACAGCCCCACCAGACCCTCCGGCAGCAGCCAGAACAGCGCAGCGAAGACGAACATGATCAGCGCACCGAAACCAATCCCCACGCGCCCGGCACTGCGCGCTGCGAGCAAGTGGCCGGCGCCGTAGTAGAGGCCTACGCGCATGGTCACGGCGTACGACAACCCGGTCGGCACCATGAACGCGGCCGACACGATCTGCAGCGCCACCTGATGCGCCGCCAGCTCGGTGCTGCCAAGGATGCCCATGCACAGCGCGGCGAAGGCGAACAGGCCGATCTCCACCATGTACGTGCCGCCGATGGGCAGGCCCAGGCGCAGCAATTCGCGCAGCGCTTTGAGCGACGGCCGGCCAAGGTCCTGGCGCAGTGGGTAGGCGTCGTAGACCGGGTGCCAGCGGATGTACAGCGCCAAGGCGATGGCCATGCCCAGCGAGACCACCGCAGTGACCAGGCCGATGCCCATCAGGCCCAGGTGCGGCAGACCGTAGTGGCCTTCGATCAAGGCATGGTTGAACACATAGTTGAGCACCGTGCCGACCAGGCTGATGACCATCACCGGGGTCGAATGGCCCAGCGCGGCAGTGAAGCCACGCAAGGCCATGAAGGTCAGGTAGCCGGGCAGGGCCAGCGGCAGCACGGTCATGAACTGCATGGCGCTGTCGACGTTCTGCGGGTCCTGGCCGAACAGCAGCAGCAAGGGTTTGAGGTTCCACAAGGCAAGGGCGGCCAGCAGCGCCACGCCCCACGCCAGCCACAAGCCGTTCTGCGCCAGGCGCGTGGCGCCGGCGATGTCGCCTGCGCCCTTGCGGATTGCCACCAGCGTACCGACTGCGGCAATGATGCCCAGGCAGAAGATCGACACGAACGAATAACTGGCCGCCCCCAGGCCACCGCCAGCCAGCGCCTGCGGGCTGATGCGCGCCATCATCAGGGTGTCGGTGAGCACCATCAGCATGTGCGCCAGTTGCGAGGCGATCAATGGCCCTGCCAGACGCAGCAGGGCTTTGAGTTCGGAAAAGGGGGCAACGTGCATGGCAGCCTTCGGGCGGGGTAGGGCGGAATGCTGATTCTGAGGCCTGGATCAGCGTTGTACAAAAGGAATCGCGGCAGTAGCCGCTCCTCAACAGGTTGCTGCGGGCCCCCAATCTGAACCGCGTCTTGCGCCCACGGTAGGCGCGAGCTTGCTCGCGATGGACGTCAACGATGACGCGAGCGCCTGGCAGAGCGCGGTGGCTGGGCGTTTTTCGCGAGCGAGCTCGCTCTTGCACGGGCCTGGCTGGCCATGCGCGATCGTGCTGGGTTTCAGCTCCTACAGATTAGGCAGCTCCAACGCCTGCGCGCAGGCTTGCATCGAGCGGTATTCGGTTTGCGCGTACAGGGCCAGTTCATCCTGCACCGGCATCTGCAACGCGGCTTCGAAGGCCTCACGGTTGGCATTGCTGCCGTAGTGCGCCTGCGCGTCGTCGCCCAGGTTGGACTGGAAGATGCCGGCAGCGCTGACCGGCAGGAAGTCTTCGTAGACCAGCGCTTCGACACGCACATGCCCGGCCTTGATCAAGGCCGACCAGGTCAGCGGGCGGTCGACGTCGCCCCGGGCTGCCAGCCCGCGCTCGGTCGGGAAATAGCGGAAGTAGGCCAGGTGCTCTTCGCGCATCTGCGCCAGGTCGTCGGGGAAGGCCGCGAAGTGCTCGGCCAGCAGCGCGCGGTAGTGTTCGGCATTGGCCTCGGCGGGCACGCCGCCCAGGGCGGCACGGGTGGTGTCAAGCAAGGTGTCGTAGAGCTGGCGGCCGATGGGCGTGAGTGCCGCGCCGCGCTGCTCGATCTCGCCAAAGCGCGCAGTGTGGCTACCGGCATCGCCGTTGCCGAGAAAGGCCACGGTTTCCTGCAAGGCCTTGAAGCTGGTCTGGCGCAACAGGATCGGATGGCGACGGGTCGGCGGGCCTTCGACCACGGCCTTGGGCGCAATGCCCTTGGCCGGCATGCCGGCCTGGATGGCGTCGATGTCCAGGGTGCGCGGGGTCAAGTGGTTGATGTGCGGCCCCTTGAACGCCACTACATCGGCGATCAGACGGTGCTGGTCGTGCAACTGCCGGTATTGCTCGGCCGTGACGGTGGCTTCGTGGTGCCAACGGAAGGTGTGCAGGGCTTCATTGACGAAGCGCCCGGCATCGGCAGCGGTCAGGCCACCGTCGCGCTCGCATTGCTCGATCAGCGCCAAGGCCTGGTCGGTGAAAATGTTGCGTTGGGCCAGCAGGCGTTGCGCCAGTTCGCGCAACTCGGGGTTGTCGATCAGTTCCAGGCGCAGCAGCGAGGTGAAGACACGGAACGGGCTGACCTGCAGCGACTGCTCATGCACGGCGCGAAATGCGGTGGAATGCACCGGCACACCCGCCGAGCTGAGGTCGTAATAACCCACCGGTTGCATGCCCATCACCGCGAACAGGCGGGCGATGGTGGCGAGTTCTTCGGCAGTGCCCACGCGGATGGCACCGTGGCGCTCCTGGTCGAGGCGGTCGATTTCCCCGGTGCAACGCAGGGTCTGGGCCACCTCGGGTTGCTCGGCAAGCACCCGCTGGTTGATCTCGCTCACCAGCGCCAGCAGCGTGCCGTACAGCGGCACCTCTTCTTTGTACATAAGCGACATCGCGGCTGAAAACTGTGCGCGAATGCTGTCTGGGCTGACGAAATCATGGGCGGGCATCGCAAGCTTCCTGAGGCTGTGAAGGACCGGTACATGAAAACTGGGAATGCACTTGCCTCACAAGCGAAAAAAAGTGGGTGAGTCATTCCGTTTTTGATCGATCTGCTGCCGTTCGATCAGAGACTTGAACGCACTCACACCGTAAGCAGGCCGATTCCTGCAAGGCACCGCGCAGTCGCGAGGGGCGGCAGCGCCGCCCTCACTCAAGCAAGGCATCGCGCGCGATCAACGCGAGTGCAGCCATTGGGCGGGTTCGAAACCCTTCGCCAATGCCCAGAGCGCTGCACCGGTCGCGCCCTCAGCAAACGAGCCCTCTGCGCAACAGCCCAGGAGAGGCGCCTACACCGACAACTGCTGCTGCACCCACTCCACCAACGCCCGCACCTTGGGCACTTCTGCCGCATGTTCGGCGTAGGCCAGGTAATGCGCGCCCTTGCTTGGCATGGCGTGGTCCCAGGCCAGAACCAGGCTGCCCTCCTTGAGCTCCTTGGCCACCAGGTAACGTGGCACCAGCGCCACGCCGCATCCCGACTGCGCCGCGCTGAGCGCCATGTAGAAGGTGTCGAAACGCGGGCCCTGGTAGCTGTTCACCGAGTGCAACCCTTGCTCCAGGAACCACTCATGCCAGGCTTCGGGCCGCGAAGCGTTCTGCAGCAGCACCCACTGCGCCAGCTCGTCGACACTGTTCACGGCACCGCCCTGCAGCAGCTCGGCAGCGCACACCGGCACCACTTCTTCGCGAAACAGTTCCAGGCACGTCGCCCCTGGCCAGGTGCCCCGGCCAAAGAAAAACACCACGTCCGCTGCGCCTTGCAGCAGCACGAACGGCTCCATTTCGTTGCGGATGTCCAGGTGGATGTTCGGGTGCGCGCGGCCAAAGCCCTTGAGGTGCGGAATCAGCCAGCGCACGCCAAAGCTGGGCTGAGTGGCGACCTTGAGCACCTCGGTCTGCTGGCCGTAGGTCAGCACGTAGCGGCTGGACATGTCGATCTGGATGAGGATCTTGGTCACTTCGGCCAGGTACAGGCTGCCGGCAGGCGTCAATTGCAGGCGCCTGCGGATGCGCAGAAACAGCCGGTGATGAAGCATCTCTTCCAAGTGCGCGACCTGCTTGCTGACCGCGCTCTGGGTCAGGTGCAGCTCGTCGGCAGCGCGGGTGAAGCTCAGGTGGCGGGCGGTGGCCTCGAAGCATTGCAAGGCGGCCATGGTCGGCGTCAGACGTTTGGACATGGTGGGTCTCTACTGACCAAAAACATTCATTGGCGGAATGATAAGCGGAGTAAAGGTCATTTGTTGCGCCGATGTAATCGGATTAATACTGAATTCCAAGGATATTCCCACCTGTTCACCGATGTAGGAGAAGCACGATGGTTGCAGCACTGCTCGAACGCCTGGGCGTGGCCGCCGAGGCCTATACGCACGGGGATCACGCGGTCCATACGCCGATCGATGGCAGCCAGATTGCCTCGGTACAGCTGGTTGGCAAGGTTGAAACCGCTGCCGGCATCGGTCGAGCCCACGCCGCTTTCGAGGCTTGGCGCGACGTGCCGGCACCACGCCGTGGCGAGCTGGTGCGGTTGTTCGGTGAAGTGCTGCGCGCGCACAAGGCCGATCTGGGTGAGCTGGTCTCCATCGAGGCTGGCAAGATTACCCAGGAAGGGCTGGGCGAAGTGCAGGAGATGATCGACATCTGCGACTTCGCCGTGGGCCTGTCGCGCCAGCTCTACGGCCTGACCATCGCCTCCGAGCGCCCGGGCCATCACATGCGCGAAACCTGGCACCCGCTGGGCGTGGTCGGGGTGATCAGCGCGTTCAATTTTCCGGTCGCAGTGTGGGCCTGGAACACCACCCTGGCCTTGGTGGCCGGTAACGCCGTGGTGTGGAAACCGTCGGAAAAAACCCCGCTGACCGCGCTGGCCTGCCAGGCGCTGTTCGACAAGGCGCTCAAGGCCTTCGGCGATGCGCCCGCAGGGCTCGCGCAGGTGGTCATCGGTGGCCGCGAAGCGGGTGAAGCCTTGGTCGATGATGCGCGCGTGGCGCTGGTCAGTGCCACCGGCAGCACGCGCATGGGCCGTGAAGTCGGGCCGCGGGTGGCGGCACGTTTTGGCCGCAGCATTCTGGAACTGGGCGGCAACAACGCCATGATCCTTGCGCCCAGCGCCGACCTCGACCTGGCCGTGCGCGGCATCCTATTCTCGGCGGTTGGCACGGCCGGGCAACGCTGCACCACGCTGCGCCGGCTGATCGTGCACCGCTCGCTCAAGGACGAGGTGATAGCGCGTGTCAAAGCGGCGTACGCCAAGGTGCGCATTGGCGATCCGCGCAAGGACAACCTGGTCGGCCCGCTGATCGACAGCCAGGCCTTCGACGCCATGCAAGGCGCGCTGGCCAAGGCTCGCGAACAGGGTGGGCAGGTGTTCGGCGGTGAGCGGCAACTGGCCGAGCAGTTCCCCAACGCCTACTACGTGGCCCCGGCCATCGTCGAGATGCCGGCGCAGACTGACGTGGTGCGTCACGAGACCTTTGCGCCGATCCTCTATGTGGTCGCCTATGACGACTTCGATCAAGCGCTGCGCCTGAACAACGAGGTGCCGCAGGGCCTGTCGTCGTGCATCTTCACCACCGACCTGCGCGAAGCCGAGCGCTTCCAGAGTGCATCGGGCAGCGACTGCGGGATCGCCAACGTCAACATCGGCACCAGCGGGGCGGAGATCGGTGGGGCGTTTGGCGGTGAGAAGGAAACCGGCGGTGGGCGTGAGTCCGGCTCTGATGCCTGGAAAGGCTACATGCGCCGGCAGACCAACACGGTCAATTACTCGCGTGAGCTGCCGTTGGCCCAGGGCATTGTCTTCGACTGAGACCCGGGTGCGCCTTTTCGCCTGCAGGTGGGTGCGACAGGCGCTGGGCCAGCGCCAGACCGGCCGCGCTGCAGCGTCTTGTGCATCAATCTGTCGATCGAGAACGCTGGAGCCCGCGACACCCGCACACAAGAACACTATCGCTGGAGTCGCTCATGTCTCAATTGCGTCAAGCGTGCCTGTGGGAATCCATCACACCGCCGAGCGTGACCGCGCAGACCCTGGTGGGTGAGCAGCGGGCCGATGTCTGTGTGATCGGCGGCGGTATTACCGGCTTGTCGGCGGCGCTGCACCTGCTCGAGCAGGGCCGCTCGGTGGTTTTGCTGGAGGCTCATGGCATCGGCCATGGCGGCTCCGGGCGCAATGTCGGGCTGGTGAATGCCGGCACCTGGATTCGGCCGGACGACGTCGAAGCCACGCTGGGCCGCGAGCAGGGCAGCCGCCTCAACGCGGCGCTGGGAGAGGCGCCGGCGCAGGTGTTCGCGCTGATCGAGCGCCTGGGCATCGACTGCCAGGCGCAGCACAAGGGCACCCTGCACATGGCCCACAATGCGACAGGCATCGCCGACCTCCAGGCCCGACATTCACAGTGGTCGCGCCGAGGCGCGCCCGTGGAGCTGCTGACCGGCGCGCGCTGCCAGGAATACTGTGGCACCGAGAAGATCGCCGCTGCGCTGCTCGACCACCGTGCCGGCACCCTCAACCCGATGGCCTACACCCAGGGCCTGGCTGGCGCGGTGGTACGGCTGGGCGGCAAGGTGTTTCAGCACTCGCCGGTGCAACAGCTGATCAAGACCGACGGCGGCTGGCAGGTGCAGACCGCCGATGGCCAGGTGCAGGCGCAGCAGGTGGTGATTTCCACAGGTGCTTACACCGAAGGCGACTGGAGCGCGCTGCGCACGCAGTTCTTCCGCGGTTACTACTACCAAGTGGCGTCCAAACCCCTGCACGGCGCAGCCGCCGAGGCCGTGCTGCCCCACGGCCAGGGCTCGTGGGACACCCGCACCGTGCTCAGCAGCATTCGCCGCGATGACCAGGGCCGCCTGCTGCTCGGTAGCCTGGGGCGGGTCGACAACAAACCGGCCTGGTTCGTCCGCCGCTGGGCCGACCGCATCCAGCGCCATTACTTCCCGGCGCTGGGCAAGGTCGAATGGGAGCAGCACTGGACCGGCTGCATCGATTTCACCCCCGACCACCTCATGCGCCTGTTCGAGCCGGCCCCCGGCCTGGTCTCGGTGACCGGTTACAACGGCCGTGGCAATACCACCGGCACTGTGGTGGGCCGGGCATTGGCCGAGTTTCTGCTGTGTGGCGAGGCCGAGCGCCTGCCGATTGCGTTTTCAGCCGCCAAGCCGGTGAGTACGCCCAGCTTGCGCACGGCGTTCTATGAGTCGGGGTTCTCGCTGTATCACGCGGGGCAGTGTCTGCGCGTGGTGCTGTAGACCGTCCGGCATGGCTGTTCAGCGCACGGCTTTGCGTGCGCTCAGATGAACGCTGGGTCAGACCGGCCCAGGTAGTGGCCTGACTGTGTCGCCGCAGGGGGCGAGTCGCTGTTTCAAGCGTCGAGATCAGCCACGCGAACGACGGGCCAAGCGCATGCCCAGGGCCGGCTCGGGCCCGCGCACGAATCTGAACGTTCCCCAGCACCTGGACTCAAGACCAAGACCTGTCCACGTTCCTGGAGACACCGATATGAGCACCCTCGTGACCCGTGACGGCACCGCCCTCTACTACAAGGATTGGGGCAGCGGCCAGCCTGTGTTGTTCAGCCATGGCTGGCCCCTGGATGCCGACATGTGGGACTCGCAGATGGAGTTCTTGGCCAGTCGGGGCTACCGCGCCATCGCCTACGACCGCCGTGGCTTCGGTCGTTCCAGCCAGCCGTGGGACGGCTATGACTACGACACCCTGGCTGACGACATCGCCCAGTTGATCGAGCACCTGGACCTGCAGCAGGTCACCTTGGTGGGCTTCTCCATGGGCGGCGGCGATGTGAGCCGTTATATCGGCCGCTTCGGCACCGAGCGTGTCGCTGGCCTGGTGTTGCTGGGCTCGGTCACGCCCATGCTCGGCCAGCGCGCAGACCACCCCGATGGCGTCGAAGACTCGGTGTTCGAAGACATCAAGGCCGGCGTGCGCAACGACCGCGCGCAGTTCATCAGCGATTTCGCCACCCCGTTCTATGGCCTGAACAAAGGCCAGCACGTGTCCGATGGGGTGAAGGCGCACACCCTGCACATGGCCTTGCTCGGCTCGATCCACGCCACGCTCGAATGCGTGACGGCGTTCTCGCAGACCGATTTCCGGCCAGACCTGGCCAAGGTCGATGTACCGACCCTGATCATTCATGGCGATGCCGACCAGGTAGTCCCGTTCGACATCACCGGCAAGCAGGCCGCCGAGCAGATCCGCGAGGCGCAGCTGAAGGTCTACTCAGGTGCGCCGCATGGCTTTGCGGTGACCCACGCGCAGCAGCTGAACCACGACTTGCTGGCGTTCCTGTCGCGCTGAAAGGCCAGGCACCCTCAGCCCTGGTAGCGCGCCGCCGCGCTGCTCAGGGTCTGGGCGATTTCTTCGCGCAGGCCTAGCGGCTGCTCCACCAGCACCCCCTCGCCCTGGCTGAGCAACCACCAGCGCAGCGGTAGACCGTCGCTGACCGTGGCCCGCAGGCGGTGGCCCTGCTGCAGGGCAGTGATGTGCATGTCGCGGCTGAGCGGGGTCTGGCGCAGTTGCCGGGCCAGTGCGTCGCTGATCCAGGCTTGCAGCTCCAGGCCCTGCTCGGGCGGGGCCTGCAGGGCCTCTGTGCGCAGATACCCTTGCAGGTCGAAACTGCCACGCAACTCGCTGCCCGCCGTGGCTGCCCAATGCCAGCCAAACGGGATGCTCTTGTCGTTTCGTTCGATGGGGAAGATCAGCGACAGCTCGTTGAGGTCGCGCTCGACGGTACGCTTGCTGACGTTGAAGCCTACGTCACGCAGGCTCCAGACCAGTTCGGCACTGGTGATGCCCGGCGAGCGGCTCGGCAATTGGCGCAGCAGCGCCCACTGTCGGCTGAGGGTGGCGCGGGTAGTGGCGAACGGCAAATTGAAACGTCCTTGTCTAGGCTTGCCGCAATAGCATGGCGGCAGCGGGAACGCATGGCAATTAGCCACGTCTCGCTCAGATCAAGTAACCCGCATTTGGTTGCCTGAGCGCTGTTCGTTCGCGACAGGTTTTGTCGTGACCTCACGCCAGAATCACGGTCCATCGCAGTCGAGGTCGGGGTTGCGGTTTGTTCAACGAGGATGAACATGTCACCTGCCAGCACTATCCATTCCCTGCTCGAACGCCTGTTGCCAGCGACCATCATGCCGGTCGAGGCGCGTTTCGGTCGGCGTCAGCGGCTCTTTACCGGGGTCGGACTGCCGGTGGGCGGTGTGCGCTGCGCGCTGGTGCTGCGCTTCGATGCCGGCGACGACCCACACGTCCTTTACCGTGACCTGCGCCGTGCGGCGGTGCACGGCGATGTCGCAGCGCTCACCGATCTGGGTTGGACCTGGCTCAACGGCAAGTACTGGCGCGCCGATCCGCTGCTGGCCAACCACCTGCTGCGCATGGCGGCGTTGCAAGGCTGTGCCACGGCCTGGTTCAACCTGGGGCAGCAGCACTACTTTGGCAAAGGGGTGGATATCGCCTATGCCAAGGCTGCGGAGTATTACCGTCATGCGTTCGAATGTGGCATGACCCACGCCGCCGCTGCGCTAGGCGATCTGTACGAAGAAGAAGTGTGCGATGGCGATCAGGCCTGGGCTGTCGATCCGCCGGCAGCGTACCAGTGGTTTCTGCGTGGGGCGCAGCAGGGCGATGCACGTTGCCGGTTTGAAGTCGGCTATCGCTTGCTGCATGGCGTGCAGGTCGCGGTCGATACGCGCGCAGGCCTCTACTGGCTGGAACTGGCCAGCACGGCGGGCGTGGTGCAAGCCGCCGAAGAGCTTGCGCTGCATTTCAGTCGGCGCAACGCGGCGCGCTATCGACACTGGCGAGCGCAGGCCATCGAGTTGGGCAGCCGACGGGCCGGGGGGATGGGCGTGGATGATCGGATTGGGGGGTAGGGGCCGCCAGGGTGCGGTTCAGCGCTCCAGCGAAGTCGCCTGACCTACCGCGCCGGATCTGCGAAGCCCGCCATTGAACCTGTACCTCCCTGCAGGCCTCATACCCCTGACATCGCCCGTGCACTGGGCTTGCCGCCCAGCCCCTGGCGGTTGACGGCGGGGGGACGCACAGGCGTATATTAATAGTTAGCAAACTATGAATTAAACACCGTACCCCTATGACCCTTGATTCCCTGCGCCTCAACCTCAGCAGCGGCCTGATCGTTGCCGCTCGCCAGTGGCGGCGCACGTGCCATACCGCGTTGACCGGCTATGGCATTTCCGAAGCCTGCGCCATGCCGTTGCTGATGATCGTGCGCCTGGGCGATGGCGTGCACCAGGTGGCCGTGGCCCAGGCGTCCGGCCTGGAAGGCCCGTCGCTGGTGCGCCTGCTCGACCAGTTGTGCAAAGCAGGGCTGGTCTGCCGCAGCGCCGACCCGCTCGATCGTCGCGCCAAGGCCCTGAGCCTCACTGCTGCGGGCCATGCCCTGGCCGAATCCATCGAAGCCGAGCTGGTGCGCCTGCGTCGGGAGGTGCTCAAGGGCATCGACCAGGCCGACCTGGAAGCCACCTTGCGGGTGATCCGCGCTTTCGAAGCGGCAGGTGGTCCGGCATGAAAGCATTCTTCAGCTCGGTGCCGCCCGCCCGCGACTGGTTCTACGGCGTGCGCACCTTCTCGGCGTCGATGATCGCCCTGTACATCGCCTTGCTCATGCAATTGCCACGGCCCTACTGGGCAATGGCGACCGTGTACATCGTCTCCAGCCCCTTCGTCGGCCCGACCAGCTCCAAAGCGCTGTATCGCGCGCTTGGCACCTTGCTCGGCGCTGGCGGGGCGATTCTGCTGGTGCCGCCGCTGGTGCAGTCACCCCTGTTGCTGAGCATTGCCGTGGCCCTGTGGACCGGCACCTTGCTCTACCTCTCGCTGAACCTGCGCACCGCCAACAGCTACGTGTTCATGCTGGCCGGCTACACCTTGCCGATGATCGCCCTGGTGGTGGTCGACAACCCCACTGCCGTGTTCGACGTGGCCTCTTCCCGGGCCCAGGAAATCTGCCTGGGCATCGTCTGCGCAGCGGTGGTCGGCGCAATCTTCTGGCCCCGCCGCCTGGCGCCGGTGGTGGTCGAGGCCACGGGCAAATGGTTCGCCGAGGCCCAGCGCTACAGCGGCCTCTACCTGGCGCGCGAGGCCAGTGCCGAGCAGGCCGCCGGCATGCGCGCGAGCATGGTGGCGACCTTCAACAGCCTGGAAGTGATGATCGGCCAACTCGGCCATGAGGGCGCCGGGCCGCACCTGCTGAAAAACGTGCGCGAACTGCGCGGCCGGATGATTCACCTGCTGCCGGTGACCGACGCCCTCGACGATGCCCTGTCGGCGCTCGAAGCCCGCGCACCCGAGCGCTTCGCCGAGCTGCTGCCGGCCCTGGCGCAGGCACGCCAATGGCTGCAAGCCAGCGCCGAACGCCCGTCGCTGGCACGCTGGAAATCCCTGCACGCCACCTTGGCCGAGCTGCAGCCGCACGCCGATGCACTGGCCCAGCGCGACCAGTTGCTGCTGTCCAATGCGCTGTACCGCCTGGGCGAATGGGTCGACCTCTGGCAAGACTGCTGCACCCTGCAGACGGCCTTGCGCCAGGACGATGCCACCCCCTGGCGCGCGGTCTACCGGCACTGGCGCCTGGCCCGGCTGACGCCGTTCTTTGACCGTGGCCTGATGCTGTATTCGGTGTTCTCCACCGTCACCGCGATCATCGTCGCCTGTGGCCTGTGGATCGCGCTGGGCTGGCACGATGGCGCCAGCGCCGTGATCCTGGCCTCCGTCGCGTGCAGCTTCTTCGCCGCGATGGACGATCCGGCACCGCAGATCTACCGGTTTTTCTTCTGGACCCTGATGTCGGTGATCTTCTCCAGCCTGTACCTGTTCCTGGTGCTGCCCAACCTGCATGACTTCCCCATGCTGGTGCTGGCCTTCGCCGTGCCGTTCATCTGCGTCGGCACCCTGACCGTGCAGCCGCGCTTCTACCTCGGCACGCTGCTGACCATCGTCAACACCGCCACCTTCATCAGCATCCAGGGCGCCTACGACGCCGATTTCCTGGCGTTTGCCAACGCCAACCTGGCCGGGCCCATCGGGCTGCTGTTCGCCTTCATCTGGACCTTGGTGCTGCGCCCGTTCGGCGTGGAGCTGGCGGCCAAGCGCCTGACCCGCTTCGCCTGGCGCGACATCGTCGAGATGACCGTGCCCGCGACCCTGGCCGAGCAGCGCAAGGTGGGCGTACAGATGCTCGACCGCCTGATGCAGCACTTGCCGCGCCTGTCGCAGACCGGTCAGGACACCGGCGTGGCGCTGCGTGACCTGCGCGTGGGGTTGAACCTGCTCGACCTGCTGGCGTATCTGCCGCGCGTCGGTGTAGAGGCGCGCCAGCGGGTGCAGACGGTGATCGAGGAAGTCGGCGGGCACTACGCCGCCTGCCTGCGCGCCGGTGAGCGGCTGCATGCATCGCCTGCGTTGCTGCGCAACATGGAGCGCGCCCGCCAGCGCCTGGTCCAGGAGCCGGGTGAAGAGCGGGGCGAGGCCCGTGGCCACCTGCTGCATGCCCTGAGTGGCCTGCGCCTGGCGCTGCTGCCGGGGGTGGAAGTGACGCTCGAACCGACCGAACCCCTCGATCTACCGCCTGGCCTGGAGGGCGCGCCGCTGTGATGGGTGAAGTTGATGTCAGCGGGGTGTTCCTGCCCACGCTGCTGGTGATGATGGTGTTCACCTACGTGCTGTTTCTGGGGCTGCATGCGCTGCTGGTGCGCGTGCATTTCTATCGCCTGGTCTGGCACCGGGCGCTGTTCAACGTTGCCTTGTATGCCGTGCTGCTGAGCGCGGTCGACCACTTTTGCCGAAGCCTGATGCTATGAAAAAACCGATGCTGACCCTGGGCCGTGTGGTCCTGACCTTGCTGGTCGTGACCTTCGCTGCCGTGCTCGTGTGGCAGATGGTGGGCTACTACCTGTTCGCCCCCTGGACCCGCGACGGCCATATCCGCGCCGACGTGATCCAGGTCGCCCCGGACGTTTCCGGCCTGATCCAGAAGGTCGAGGTGCGCGACAACCAGGTGGTCAAGCGCGGCGACGTGCTGTTCACCATCGACCAGGACCGCTTCCGCCTGGCCCTGCGCCATGCCCAGGCTACCTTGGGCGAGCGTCAGGAAACCCTGGCCCAGGCGGCGCGGGAAACCCGGCGTAACCGCAAGCTGGGCAACCTGGTGGCGGCGGAGCAGCTGGAAGAGAGCCAGTCCCGCGAAGCCCGCGCCCGCTCGGCGGTCAACGAGGCGCAGGTGGCGGTGGATTCCGCCCAGCTCAACCTCGACCGCTCGGTGGTGCGCAGCCCGGTGGACGGCTACCTGAACGACCGCGCGCCGCGCGATCACGAGTTCGTCACCGCAGGTCGGCCCGTGCTGGCGGTGGTCGACAGCACCTCCTACCACGTCGATGGCTACTTCGAGGAGACCAAGCTGGGCGGCATCCGCGTCGGCGATGCCGTGGACATCCGTGTGATGGGCGACGACACCCGCCTGCGCGGCCATGTGCAGAGCTTTGCCGCTGGCATCGAAGACCGCGACCGCAGCAGCGGCAGCAACCTGCTGCCCAACGTTAACCCGGCGTTCAGCTGGGTGCGCCTGGCGCAGCGTATCCCCGTGCGCATCGCCTTCGACGACGTGCCGCCCGATTTCCACATGATCGCCGGGCGCACCGCCACGGTGTCCATCCTCGAGAGGCAGCAGCCATGAAGCAGTGGATGCTGCTGGGGCTGGCGCTGTCGCTGGGTGCCTGTACCACCGTCGGCCCTGACTACGAAGTGCCCAAGGACGCCGCCGTGCAGCGCAACGACCTCAACGGCCCGCTGCGCCAGGACGCCGACAGTGTGGTGTCGGCGCCGGTGCCGGAAAACTGGTGGCGGCTGTACCAGGACCGCCACCTCGATGCGCTGGTGCAACAGGCCCTGGCCGCCAACACCGACCTGCGCGTGGCGGCGGCGAACATCGCCAAGGCCCGCGCCCAGGTGGACATCGCCGAATCCCGCGGCGGCTTCGACGCAGGCGTGAAGCTCGGTGCGCAGCGCTTGCAGGAGTCTGGCGAGGCGTTCTTGCAGCCGGAAAAAGTGCCGGTCGGCAACGTTGCCGACGCCGTCATCAGCGCCTCCTACCAGTTCGACCTGTGGGGCACCTTCAAGCGCGGCACCGAGGCGGCCAAGGCCAATGCCGACGCCGTGCAGGCCGCCGCCGACACCGCGCGCATCACCCTGGTGGCGGATGTGGTCAAGGCCTACACGCAAGTGTGCTCGGCCAACGAGGAGTACCACATTGCCCGCGAGTCGCTGGATCTGCAGGAGCAGAGCGTGCAGCTCAACCAGCGCCTGCGCGATGCCGGCCGGGGCGATGAAACCCAGGTGACCCGCTCGCAAACCCAGTTCAAGTCTTTGCGCGCAGAGCTGCCGCGCTTCAAGGCCGAGCGTGAGACCGGCCTGTACACGCTCGCCGCGCTGCTGGCCAAGCCCGTCGAGCAACTGCCGGCGGGCGTAGCCGACTGCGCCGAGCTGCCGCACCTTACGCAGCTGGTTCCGGTCGGCGACGGCGCCGCGCTGCTCAAGCGCCGGCCTGATGTGCGCCAGGCCGAACGGCAGCTTGCCGCTGCCACCGCCAACATCGGTGTGGCCACTGGCGCGTTGTACCCGGACATCAGTTTCGGCGCGCAGATCGGCACCATCGGCCTGGTGGAGAACCTCGGCAAACCCGCCACCAATCGCTGGGGCTTCGGCCCGCAGGTCAGCTGGAGCATCCCCACCAATGGCACCCGCGCGCGGATTCGCGAGGCCGAAGCCTCGACGCAAGGTGCGCTCGCGCATTTCGATGGTGTGGTGCTCAACGCGGTGCGTGAGACCCAGACCCGGCTCGCGCAGTACAGCGCGTTGCTGGAGCGGCGTGAGGCGCTGATGGACGCCGAGCAATCGGCCAAGGACGCGGCGGATCAGACGCACCGGTTCTATCAGGCCGGGCGCGCTTCGTTCCTCGCGGATCTGCAGGCAACCCGTACGTACACCGACATGCGCGCGCAGTTGGCGGCGGCGGATGCGCAGGTGGCGATGGGGCAGGTGGGGGTGTTTTTGGCGTTGGGTGGGGGGTGGAAGGAGCCGGGTGCGGCGCCTTGAGCACTGTTCAGCGTGCGCTCGTGATTGGACCAGTGCGCCGTCCAAGGCGAGTGATGGATAACGCATATACCTTTCTGCTGTTTTACCTCAGATATACGTTTTTATGGATGAAACGACTAGCTCATCAACTGTTTCTGAGTAATAAAATTCGCGGATCCAGGTGGACGAGATCATGTGAAAATCCTTACATTTAGGTTGACCCCGATAGGGTGTGCCTATAGAATCGCAAATTATTGCGATTCTATAGGCACACCCTATCGGGGTCAGTGTTGAATTTCGTTTCTTCTGTGCTACCTTCCACTCACAGCTCAGCACCGCTCGCAGGATATTTTTAGCCCTGTCCAGCAGTCCTGAGTTTTTTTATGTCTAAAGGAAAGGCAATGAAGACAGCGGCTGTGCTGATTGATGGCGGTTACTTTGACCGAAGAGTCAATTTTTTCAGGCGGAAGTATTTCAATGATACCCCGTTCACCGCGAGGCAGCTCCAAGACGTAACGAACGCGATCGTTGTCGCCCATCTGCGAAAATTCAAAAGCACGCTCTACAGAACTTATTTCTACGATTGCCCGCCTCTGGACAAAAGTCTTCGGTATGCAATGCCGGACAGTCCGGGCGAACAGGCTCGTACTTGGACGACCAAGAAGCACCCTCCGTATGTCCTGAAGAATGAATTTCATGACCTGCTAAGAAAAAGTCGCAAGACAGCTCTGCGCCTAGGTTTGCTGTCGGCTTCAGGCGAGTGGAATCTCACTAGCCATGCTTTGAAAGCTCTTCTTAGTGGTGAGCGTAAGTGGACCGACATTTCGAAAGATGACTTCTATTACAACGTTACTCAGAAAATGGTCGATACCAAACTAGGCGTTGACATCTCAAGTCTGGCTCTTAAGAAGCAGGTAGATACTATCATTCTGATTGCTGGCGATTCTGATTTCGTACCTGCGGCCAAAATGGCCCGAAAGGAAGGAGTCGATTTTATTCTTGATCCTTTGTGGGGTAATACCACTAGCACTCTCACAGAACATGTTGATGGGCTCCACTCACCAGATCTTGTAAGCATTATCAGCGCAGCTCTGAAAGCGCCCCCTTCAGTTCGCCCAGCTTGGTGGCGTGAGCCGCAGGCCGCGAATGAGCCGGTGATGCCCGAGTCACCGCCTGCAGCGCTTGACGACTAGTGTCTCGAGATTTTAGGTAGAGCCTAATAGCGCCTATGCCCCGCCAGAGGCGTCAGTGTTCCTGCGTATCTTCATGTAGGAAGACATAATCCTGTTCTAGCTATGCCGGTACGGCGAGGAATTATTCCGCATCGCTGCGCTTAAGAATTATCCTACAAGCGTTGCCGATTTTTCCGATTGAGTATGGCTTTAGGGGAGGCTAGTTTGCCCCGGTCGTCTCGATGGATGACAGGGTGTGAGAACCTTTCGTAAATATGTCGGCAGTGATGTCATGGCAGCCGTGCGCGGGCAGACTTTGGTCTGGCCGGGTTTCCCTATTTACCGGTTTCTCACCCCGCGTACGGCTGCCACCCTTATCTCGTGAGAAAGGTGTCGATGGCAGTTCCTTAACCAAATTGGGAGCTGTGCAATGAAAAAGATCGTCCCCGACCCGCCGCCTTCCCCCGTAACGTTTCCTCCCCACCTCAGCGCCCGAGAAGCCTTGGCCTGCGCCGACACCCTGCTCAAAGATATCTACGAGGCCGCCGAGGCTTACCGTCGCCAGCGGCCTGGCAAGTCGGCCAAGGCTATCGACTCGGTGATGGACTCAACGCTGATCGCCGCTGCACTGCTGATGCACGCTTCGCAAACGCTGTAAGCGAAACGCTTGCACCTGTAAAGACGCCCGAGGCTGAGCGCATCGGGCGTTTTGGCGTCTGCTCCGCTGCCCAGTGAGAAATCCCTGTCGGTCCATCGGCGGGCAGTTTGGTGCTGATGTTGACGGGCTCTGAGCTGCGCTGCATCAGTCAGATGACTGGCCAGCTACGCCGGCATATCCAGGCCTGGCGCGGCATGTATGAGCATTGGCCGAGAAACGCCATAATGCCCACCTCATTCGCAGAGCAAAGAAAGCCCCCATGCGCATCTGGATCGACGCCGACGCCTGCCCACGCCCCGCCCGCGACCTGGTGGTGAAATTCGCCCTCAAACGCAAGTTGCAGGTGGTCATGGTGGCCGGCCAGGCCGTGGCCAAACCTGCTTTCGCCATCGTGCAGCTGATCGTGGTGCCCAGCGGTATGGACGCGGCAGACGACTATCTCGTGGAGCACGCGTTACCCGGCGAACTGGCCATCTGCAGCGACGTACCGCTGGCTGATCGCTTGGTGAAAAAAGGCGTGGCAGCGCTCGACCCGCGGGGCCGGGAGTTCGATGAGCGAAACATGGGCGACCGCCTTGCCGCACGCAATCTGTTCACCGAATTGCGTGAGCAAGGCCAGGTCGGGGGCGGGCAGGCGGCGTATGGGGAGAAAGACAAGCAGGCCTTCGCCAACGCGCTGGACCGCATCCTGACGCGTCTGACGAGAGCCTGAACAACGCGGTTACTGATCGTCTTCGTGAGTGATTTCCAGCACCCGGTCGACCAGCTTGTAAATGCCGCTGGCGGCATCGCTGATGTTGGTGGCCACCATGTAGGCAGGGGTGGTCACCAGCTTGCGCTGCACATCCTCGACGATGTCGTGCACATCGCACTCTTCATGGGTGCCGCCCATCTTCACCACCGCTTCGCTGGTGTCCGGGTCGTTGCCGATGGTGCAGACCACGCCAGGGCCGTAGATCTTCGCCGCCAGGGCAGGGGAGATGCAGATCAGGCCGACCGGTTTGCGGGCGGCGGCAAAGGCTTCGGCCAGGCGCAGCACGTCGGGGTTGACGGTGCAGTCAGTGCCTTTGACGGCGAAGTCCGACAGGTTCTTCGCCGCGCCAAAACCGCCCGGTACGATCAGCGCGTCGAAGTCCTCGACCTTGGCTTCACGCACATCCCTCACTTCGCCACGGGCGATGCGCGCCGATTCCACCAGCACGTTGCGCTGCTCTGGCATTTCTTCGCCGGTGAGGTGGTTGATCACATGCATCTGCGCCACATCCGGCGCAAAGCACTGAACCTGCGCGCCACGTTGGTTCAGGCGCAGCAGGGTGATCACGCTTTCATGGATTTCGGCGCCGTCGTAGACGCCGCAGCCGGACAGGATCACCGCAACTTTCTTTTGGGTCATGTGTATCTCCAGGGCAAGGCGCTGACGGACATGAGGTTTGGAACGCAAACGGGGAAGGGTGTTCCGTCGTGCGCAGTCAGCGCTGCTCGTGCTCGGCGTCTGGATCAGGGCGTTTGGGGCGGGTGTCTTCGGCTGTGGCCAGGGCCAGCGCAGCGGCGGCGCGTTCGGCGCGTTCGGCCCGCTGGTTGCGGAAGTAGCGACGCAACCAAAGGCCCAGGCCGAGCACCAGCAGGGTACCCAGCACCCACAGCTCGTACCGCTTCACGTTGCCCAGCAGGCCTTCGAGGATGGCGCCGAAGTGGTACGCGGCAGCCCCCAAGGCGAGCGCCCAGACCGCAGCGCCAATGCCGTTGAGCAGCAGGTAGCGGCGCGGCGGGTAGCCCGACAGGCCAATGGCCACCGGCATCACGGTACGCAGGCCATAAACGAAGCGGAAGCTCAGCACCCAGATGTCGGGGTGGCGGCGGATGTGGTCCAGCGCCTTGTCGCCCATCGCTTGCCAGCGCGGTTTGCGTGCCAGAATGGCGCGGCCATGGCGTCGACCCATGAAATACCAGAGCTGATCGCCGGCATAGCTGCCGAAGAAGGCCACCACGACCACCAGCGAGATGTCCATGTAACCGCGGAACGCAAGAAATCCCGCAAGCACCAGGATGGTCTCACCTTCAAAAAACGTGCCGAGAAATAGGGCGAAGTAGCCAAAATCGTGCAGGAATTGTTGAAGCATCGTGTTGGGGTGCTGGCGAAATGAACGCGCAGCCTACCCCTTAGTGCGCGTGGGGGAAAGTGTCCAAATGTGTCTCGACGTGAACAATTCCTACAGCACCAGTGCCTGCGTCCTCAGGTCGCAGGGTTGCTCTTCCCTGTCACACAGGGGTCATAATGGGCGCTTATAACTGTCGCGCTCGCCCGCCTGCGCGGGCTCAGGAGTCTGCCGTGAGCTTTACCCCCGCCAACCGTCTGTTTCCTGCCACCCGTCTGCGCCGCAATCGCCGGGACGAATTCTCCCGGCGCCTGGTGCGCGAAAACGTCCTGACCGTCGATGACCTGATCCTTCCGGTGTTCGTCCTCGACGGTGAACATCGCCGCGAAAGCATCCCGTCCATGCCGGGCGTGGAGCGTCTGTCCATCGACCTGCTGCTCGAAGCGGCTGAAGGCTGGGTGGAGCTGGGTATTCCGGCGCTGGCGCTGTTCCCGGTGACCCCGGTCGAGAAGAAGACCCTCGACGGCGCCGAAGCCTGGAACCCGGACGGCATCGCCCAGCGTGCCACCCGCGCCCTGCGTGAACGCTTCCCGGAGCTGGGCGTGATCACCGACGTCGCCCTGGACCCGTTCACCACCCATGGCCAGGACGGCATCCTCGACGAAGACGGCTATGTGCAGAACGACATCACCGTTGACGCACTGGTGCGTCAGGCGCTGTCCCATGCAGACGCTGGTGCGCAAGTCGTGGCGCCCTCGGACATGATGGACGGCCGCCTGGGCGCCATTCGCGAAGCCCTGGAAGTGGCCGGCCACGTCAATGTGCGCATCATGGCCTACTCGGCCAAGTATGCCAGCGCCTATTACGGTCCGTTCCGCGACGCAGTGGGCTCGGCGCTGAACCTGGGCAAGGCCAACAAGGCCTCGTACCAGATGGATCCGGCCAACAGCGACGAGGCCCTGCATGAAGTGGCCACCGACCTGGCCGAAGGCGCCGACATGGTCATGGTCAAGCCGGGCATGCCCTATCTGGACATCGTTCACCGGGTCAAGACCGAGTTCAAGGTGCCGACCTTCGTGTATCAGGTCAGCGGTGAGTACGCCATGCACAGGGCCGCCATCGACAATGGCTGGCTCAGCGAGGCGGTGATTCTCGAGTCGTTGACTGCTTTCAAACGGGCGGGTGCCGATGGCATCCTCACCTACTTCGCCGTGCGTGCCGCGCAAATGCTCAGAGGGCAGTAAGCCCCACCGGTACCGGCACACGGGCCGTTCTCACAGGAACAACAGATGAATAATGAAGTGCTGAGCGCTGCTGATCTCAAAGGAGCAGAGGCAGTGATCGAAGAACTGGTACAGACCCCACCGGACCTGGCGGTGCCGCCCGAGCCTGTGGCCGAAGCCGCGCCCGTGGCGCCCGCCCCGGCGATCAGCGTGCCAAGCCTGGACGACAGCAGCCTGTACATTCATCGCGAGCTCTCGCAGCTGCAGTTCAACATCCGCGTGCTGGAGCAGGCGCTGGACGAGAGCTATCCGCTGCTGGAGCGTCTGAAGTTCCTGCTGATCTTCTCCAGCAACCTCGATGAGTTCTTCGAGATTCGTGTGGCCGGCCTGAAGAAGCAGATTACCTTCGCCCGTGAGCTGGCCGGCGCCGATGGCCTGCAACCGCACCAGGCCCTGGCGCGGATCAGCGAGCTGGTGCACATCGAGGTGGATCGTCAGTACGCGATCCTCAACGATGTCCTGCTGCCAGAAATGGAAAAGCACCAGATCCGCTTCATCCGCCGGCGCTACTGGACGCCCAAGCTCAAGGCCTGGGTACGCCGCTATTTCCGCGACGAAATCGCGCCGATCATCACCCCCATCGGCCTCGACCCGACGCACCCGTTCCCGCTGCTGGTGAACAAGAGCCTGAACTTCATCGTCGAGCTGGAAGGGGTCGATGCGTTTGGCCGTGATTCTGGCCTGGCCATCATTCCGGCGCCGCGTTTGCTGCCGCGGGTGATCCGCGTGCCGGAGGAAGTCGGTGGGCCGGGGGCCAACCATGTGTTCCTGTCGTCGATGATCCACGCCCACGCCGATGACCTGTTCCAGGGCATGAAGGTAAAAGGCTGCTATCAGTTCCGCCTGACTCGAAACGCCGACCTGGCGCTGGACTCCGAAGACGTCGAAGACTTGGCCCGCGCCTTGCGCGGCGAGCTGTTCTCACGCCGTTACGGTGATGCCGTGCGCCTGGAAGTGGCCGACACCTGCCCGAAACAGCTGTCCGACTACCTGCTCAAGCAATTCAGCCTGAGCGAGAGCGAGCTGTATCAAGTCAATGGCCCGGTCAACCTGACCCGTCTGTTCAGCATCACTGGCCTGGACAGCCACCCGGAGCTGCAATACACCCCGTTCACCCCGGCGATTCCGAAAATTCTGCAAAACGCCGATAACATTTTCAGTGTGATCAGCAAGCAGGACGTGCTGCTGATGCACCCGTTCGAATCCTTCACCCCCGTGGTCGACCTGCTGCGCCAGGCGGCGAAAGACCCGCACGTGCTGGCGGTGCGCCAGACCCTGTACCGTAGCGGCGCCAACTCGGAAATCGTCGACGCGCTCGTCGATGCCGCGCGCAACGGCAAAGAGGTCACTGCGGTGATCGAGCTGCGCGCACGGTTCGACGAAGAGTCCAACCTGCAGATGGCCAGCCGCCTGCAGGCCGCCGGTGCGGTGGTGATCTACGGCGTGGTCGGCTTCAAGACCCACGCCAAGATGATGCTGATCCTGCGTCGCGAGCAGGGTGACATCGTTCGCTACGCCCACTTGGGTACCGGCAACTACCACGCCGGCAACGCCCGTCTGTATACCGACTACAGCATGCTGACCTCCGACGCCGCGCTGACCGAAGACGTGGGCCGGTTGTTCAGTCAGCTGATCGGCATGGGCAAGACGCTGCGCATGAAGAAGCTGCTGCACGCCCCATTCACCCTGAAGAAAGGCATGCTGGACATGATCGCCCGGGAAACCCAGTTCGCCCTGGACGGCAAACCCGCGCACATCATTGCCAAGTTCAACTCGCTGACCGACGCCAAGATCATCAAGGCGCTGTACAAGGCCAGCCAGTCAGGGGTGCGGATCGATCTGGTAGTGCGCGGCATGTGCTGCCTGCGCCCCGGCATTGCCGGTGTGTCGCACAACATTCAGGTGCGCTCGATCATCGGGCGCTTCCTGGAGCACACACGGGTGTTCTACTTCCTCAATGGCGGTGAAGAGCAGATCTACCTGTCCAGCGCCGACTGGATGGAGCGCAACCTCGACAAGCGTGTCGAGACCTGCTTCCCGGTGGAGGGCAAGAAGCTGCTGCTGCGGGTCAAGAAGGAGCTGGAAAGCTACCTCACCGACAACACCCATGCCTGGATTCTGCAGCCCGACGGCCGCTACGTGCGGAGCACGCCGACGGGCAACCAGAACTCGCGCAATGCCCAGGCGACCCTGCTCGAGCGCCTGAGCAACCCGGTGCTCAACGTACGCTGAGGACGAAGCCGACCCGGGTCAGCCACTCTGCCTCGTTGGCGAAGTCGGCCTGGGTCAGCGGGTGCTGCTCCAGCCAGCCATCGGGGAAAATCACGTCGAGGCTGTTGTTGCCGGCCTGCAAGGTCACGGTCGGCATCTTCTGCGTACCACGAATGTGGTGGAAGAGGATGGCGAAACGCAGCAGCACGCACAGACGAATCAGCTGCACGCTTTCCTCGGCGAAGTCGGCGAAGCGATCCTTGGGGATGTTGCGGCGGTGGCCGCGCACCAGCAGCGCCATCATCTGTTGGTCTTCGCGGGAGAAACCGGCGAGGTCCGAGTGCTCGATCAGGTACGCACCGTGCTTGTGGTAATGGTAGTGGGCGATGTCCAGGCCCACTTCATGCACCTTGGCCGCCCAGCCGAGCAGATCCCGCCAGTTCCCCTCTTCGAGCTGCCATGACGCAGCGACCTGATCGAACGCATGCAAAGCCTTGCGCTCGACCCGTGCCGCCTGACCGTGATCGACGTGGTAGCGCTCCATCAATGAATTGAGGGTGCGTTCACGGACGTCTTCGTGGTGATGGCGACCAAGCAGGTCAAACAGCACGCCTTCGCGCAGGGCACCGTCGCAGTGCTCCATGCGCGCCAGTTCCAGGGCGTCGAAGATGGCCTCGAGAATGGCCAGGCCGGCGGGGAAAATCGCCCGGCGGTCGGATTTGACGCCGTCGAAGTCGATCTTGTCGGTGTCACCCAGCTTGAACAGCTTGCGCTTGACCCACGCCAGGCCTTCGGCGTTGACCTCGCCATTGCCCAGACCGCCAGCCTTGATGGCGGCGCCGATGGCGCGGATGGTGCCGGACGAACCGATGGCTTCGTCCCAGGTCAGGCGGTGCAGGGCGTTCTCGATGCTCATCAGCTCAAGGCGCGCGGCAGTGTAGGCCTGCGCATAACGTGCCGGGGTGATCTTGCCATCGCGGAAATAGCGTTGGGTGAAGCTCACGCAGCCCATTTGCAGGCTTTCACGCAGCAACGGCTCGAAACGCTGGCCGATGATGAACTCGGTGCTGCCACCGCCGATGTCGGCGACCAGGCGTTTGCCCGGGGTGTCAGCCAAGGTGTGCGAGACGCCCAGATAGATGAGGCGAGCTTCTTCGCGGCCGGAGATCACTTCCACCGGGTGGCCGAGAATGGCCTCTGCACGCTGGATGAACACGGCGCGGTTGCGGGCTTCACGCAGGGCGTTGGTGCCGACGATACGCACCGAGCCGGTGGGCATGCCCTGGATCAGCTGGGCGAAGCGCTTGAGGCACTCCAGGCCGCGTTGCATGGCTTCTTCGCTGAGCAGGCGGTCCTCACTGATGCCGGCGGCGAGCTGCACTTTTTCGCCCAGGCGTTCGAGAATGCGGATTTCGGTGTGATGAGCCTTGGCCACTACCATGTGAAAACTGTTGGAGCCCAGGTCGATGGCGGCGATCAACGACAGGCTCTTCGCGTTTGTATGCGGCATGATCAGGAAATTCTCGGTCGATAACCCGGCAATCGTGACACGATCGTTGGCCGTCGCCAACGCGCGAGACGCCAGGGCTTGATGCAGGACAACGGCCAAAGGGCCGTGGGGTCGTTCATCACCCTAGCTGCAAGGCAGTGGATGCGCCTGTGCGCAGGGGGTCGAACGGACAATAGGTCAGGCCTGTGACAGTCCTGTGACCGATTCGATTCGTCGGCTCTTGCCTGATCATAGTGACAGTCAATCGGCCGTAGCTTCCTGTAAAACGTGGGGCCAGCTATGATGGCCCACGATTTTGCCTTATGACCTGGAGATATCCATGAGCAGCGATCTTATCAAACACGTCACCGATGCCACGTTCGAGGCCGAAGTCCTGAAGTCCGAATTGCCCGTGCTGGTCGACTACTGGGCCGAATGGTGCGGCCCATGCAAGATGATCGCGCCAGTGCTGGACGACATCGCCGCCACCTACGATGGCAAGCTGGTCGTCGCCAAGCTGAACATCGACGAAAACCAAGACACGCCGGTCAAGCACGGCGTACGCGGCATCCCGACCCTGATGCTGTTCAAGGGCGGCAACGTTGAAGCGACCAAGGTCGGCGCATTGTCCAAATCGCAGCTCCAGGCCTTCCTCGACGCGAATCTGTGATGCGGTAAAGAGCCCCGGAATCCCGGGGCTTTTCTTTTTAAGTCCCCTAGACGCCGAAAAAAGCAAGTGTTACATTCGGCCTCGCACTGCTTCTTCAGTGCCCCCTGCACGCCGTCGCCGACGCATCCCTAATTCAAATCAGTACGCGATCCTGTCGCCAATCTTGCGGCGCGGCTTCATTAAGCCAGAAGCTTAATTCCCCCCCTTCTTACATGATTACGTCACTCCCTTTATGAATCTGACAGAACTCAAGCAAAAGCCGATTACCGATCTGCTGGAAATGGTCGAGCAGATGGGCATCGAAAACATGGCCCGTTCGCGCAAACAGGACGTGATTTTCGCCCTGTTGAAAAAACACGCGAAAAGCGGCGAAGAGATCTCGGGTGACGGCGTGCTGGAGATTCTCCAGGATGGATTCGGTTTCCTGCGTTCGGCAGACGCGTCCTACCTGGCCGGCCCTGACGACATCTACGTCTCGCCCAGCCAGATTCGCCGCTTCAACTTGCGTACCGGCGACACCATCGTTGGCAAGATCCGCCCGCCGAAGGAAGGTGAACGTTACTTCGCACTCCTGAAGGTCGATACCATCAACTTCGACCGCCCGGAAAATGCCAAGAACAAGATTCTGTTCGAGAACCTGACCCCCCTGTTCGCGAACAAGCGCCTGAAGATGGAAGCTGGCAACGGCTCCACCGAAGACCTGACCGGCCGCGTGATCGACCTCTGCGCACCGATCGGCAAAGGCCAGCGTGGCCTGATCGTTGCGCCGCCCAAGGCCGGCAAGACCATCATGCTGCAGAACATTGCGGCCAACATCTCGCGCAACAACCCTGAGTGCCACCTGATCGTTCTGCTGATCGACGAGCGCCCGGAAGAAGTGACCGAGATGCAGCGCACCGTACGCGGTGAAGTGGTCGCTTCCACCTTCGATGAGCCGCCAACCCGCCACGTGCAGGTTGCCGAAATGGTCATCGAAAAGGCCAAGCGCCTGGTCGAGCACAAGAAAGACGTGGTCATTCTGCTCGACTCCATCACCCGCCTGGCGCGTGCCTACAACACCGTGATTCCAAGCTCCGGCAAGGTACTCACCGGTGGTGTCGACGCCCATGCCCTGGAGAAGCCGAAACGCTTCTTCGGCGCAGCGCGCAACATCGAAGAAGGCGGCTCACTCACCATCATCGCCACCGCGCTGGTCGAAACCGGTTCGAAGATGGATGAAGTGATCTACGAAGAGTTCAAGGGTACCGGCAACATGGAGCTGCCCCTGGACCGTCGTATCGCCGAGAAGCGTGTGTTCCCGGCCATCAACATCAACCGCTCCGGCACCCGCCGCGAAGAGTTGCTGACCGCCGACGACGAGCTGCAGCGCATGTGGATTCTGCGCAAGCTGCTGCACCCGATGGATGAAATCGCCGCCATCGAGTTCCTGATCGACAAGCTCAAGCAGACCAAGACCAACGATGAGTTCTTCCTGTCGATGAAGCGCAAGTAACATCCGCTGTTTGAGAAAAGCGCCCGTAAGGGCGTTTTTTTTGTCCCATATTGTTTGCATCCGGATGGATGTTTGCGCGGTCGATGACTCCGCGCCTCCAGGGAACGCTGCACACCAGGTAAGGTTTTTTCATGCACACGTTTGGCAAACGCCGTGATATCGACGGATTACGGGCGCTGGCGGTTATCCCCGTCGTACTGTTTCATTTTGGATTCGATGCATTCAGCGGCGGTTTCGTCGGGGTGGATGTGTTCTTTGTCATCTCGGGGTTTCTGATCACCTCGATTCTGCTGCGCGACATCAGTGCCGGGCGCTTCAGTTTCGTCGACTTCTGGGCGCGTCGCGCGCGCCGCATCATTCCAGCTTTGAGCGTGGTCATGCTGGCGACCCTGGCAATGGGCTGGCTGTTGCTGACCGCAAAGGATTTCTCTGAGCTGGGTCGAGCCGTGCGGTATCAGTCGCTGTTCATCTCCAACATGCTGTTCATGCGCGAGCACGGCTACTTCGAGCCAGCCTCGGACCTCAAGCCACTGCTGCATACGTGGTCACTGGCTGTCGAAGAGCAGTACTACATCTTCTTTCCGCTGATCATGGTGGTGATGACCCGGTTTTTCAGGCACTGGCGCTGGATGTTGCTGGGCGTGTTACTGGTGTCATTCGGTCTGAACGTCGCCTGCATCGAGCACAAGCCTGCATTCACCTTCTTTTCACTGCCCACCCGTGCCTGGGAACTGCTTTGCGGGGCCATGCTCGCGGTGCTGCCAGCGCCGAGGCAAGGTGTGCGCCCCTGGGTCTATCAGACGGTCGGACTCAGCGGCATGGTGGCGGTCCTCCTGGCCGTGTTCACGTTCGATCGGTCTACGGTGTTCCCTGGGTGGGCGGCCCTGCTGCCGGCTCTGGGCACCACCGCACTGATCTGGTCCGGTGCGCAGGGCCCAGGACCGGCGGCACGGCTGCTGAGCCTGAAACCGCTGGTCTGGGTGGGGTTGCTCTCCTATTCGCTGTACCTGTGGCACTGGCCGGTCTACGTGTACGCCAATACTGTTTCCATCGACGGGATCCAGCCGTTCGAGGCGTTGGGCTGGATGGGGCTGGCACTGGGTCTGGCCTGGCTGAGCCTGCGGTATGTCGAATTGCCGTTCCGAGAAAAACGCCTGCTGGCAGGGCGCACATCCATACTGGCAGGCGGCCTGGTGGTGATCGTCGTGCTGGTGGCCCTCGGTTCGGCGATTCGCTCGGCCGATGGCGTGCCGGGTCGTCTGAGCGGCAAGGCGCTGGAGTACGCGCAGGCCCGGGAGTGGCGAGCCGGGCAGATGAAGTGCATGAGGGTGATGCAGGACAAGTCGATAGACGAAGCTTGCCTGGTCGGCGCAGAGCACGCCAAGCCACCGACCCAGGCGTTTTGGGGTGACAGCCACGCTGCCGCCTTGATGCCGGCCATCGAGCGCAATGCCCATGATGAAGGGCGGTCGGTGTGGCTGTTCAGCATGGGCGGTTGCCCGCCGATTCCGAGCGATGGGTTGCGCCAGCGTTGCAAGGATTTCAATCGGCACACCCTGGACACGGTACTCAGCCTCGGTATCAAGGACGTCGTGCTGGCGGCCAACTGGAGTGTGTACGTATACGGGCGCGAGAACGGCGACAGAAAGCTCCTGCTCGATGCCCGCGACGATACGGCTCAGGCTGAGCAACGCATGGCCGCCGCCATCAAGGCGCGTGTGGCGGCGTTGCGCGAGGCCGGGGTGCAGGTGTGGCTGTTCAAGGAAGTGCCGTTGCAGGGCAAAGGCGTCATCAATCGTCTGACCAGTCTGGCGCGGGTAGGACGTTCGGCCGATGGCCTGGGGCGCCCGCTGCAGGAGCACCTGGCGCGGCAGCGCTTCATCGACAGCGTGTTCGCGTCCCTGAGCGAAGCCGACCCGGGGGTCCACGTCATTGATCCGACACCGATGATGTGCACCGATGGCGTCTGCAACATAGCGATGGAGGGGGCTCTGCAGTACAAGGATGAAGATCACTTGTCCGATGCCGGTGGCGCAAGGCTCAGCCCCTTGTTTGCGCCCATGTTGCTGGATACCCGCCAGCACTGACCGATGCCAGGCTCTGACGGGCTGCTGTTTGCCTGTCGGAGCGGGTAGGATGTACGCCTATTTTCTAACTGGCATGGTCGATGAAATTCAAGGATCTTCGGGATTTCGTGCAGCAGCTTGAGCAGCGCGGAGAGTTGAAACGCATTCAGGTGCCCATCTCGCCGGTGCTTGAGATGACCGAGGTGTGCGATCGCACCCTGCGCGCAAAAGGCCCTGCGTTGCTCTTCGAGAAGCCCACCGGCTTCGATATCCCGGTGCTGGGCAACCTGTTCGGCACGCCCGAGCGGGTCGCCATGGGGATGGGCGCTGAATCGGTGAGTGAACTGCGCGAGATCGGCAAGCTGCTGGCGTTCCTCAAGGAGCCCGAGCCGCCCAAGGGGCTGCGCGACGCCTGGTCCAAACTGCCGATCTTCAAGAAGATCATTGCCATGGCGCCCAAGGTGGTCAAGGACGCGCCCTGCCAGGAGATCGTTCTGCAAGGTGACGACGTCGACCTTGGCAGGCTTCCCGTGCAGCACTGCTGGCCGGGAGACGTCGCGCCGTTGATCACCTGGGGCCTGACGGTCACCAAGGGGCCGAACAAGGAGCGGCAGAACCTGGGTATCTACCGCCAGCAGGTGATCGGCCGCAACAAGGTCATCATGCGCTGGCTGAGCCATCGCGGTGGCGCCCTGGATTATCGTGAGTGGTGCGACAAGCATCCGGGTCAACCTTTCCCCGTGGCCGTGGCCCTGGGCGCCGACCCTGCGACGATCCTGGGTGCGGTCACGCCGGTCCCCGACAGCCTGTCCGAATACGCCTTCGCTGGCCTGCTGCGCGGTAACCGCACCGAGCTGGTGAAGTGCCGCAGCAACGACCTGCAGGTGCCGGCCACCGCCGAGATCATCCTCGAAGGGGTGATCCACCCGGGCGAAATGGCCGATGAGGGGCCATACGGCGACCATACCGGCTACTACAACGAAGTCGACAAGTTTCCGGTCTTCACGGTGCAGCGCATCACTCACCGGATCAAGCCCATCTACCACAGCACCTACACCGGCCGGCCGCCGGATGAGCCGGCGATTCTCGGTGTGGCGCTGAACGAAGTGTTCGTGCCGATCCTGCAGAAGCAGTTCCCGGAGATCGTCGATTTCTACCTGCCGCCGGAAGGTTGCTCTTACCGCATGGCGGTGGTGACCATCAAGAAGCAGTATCCGGGGCACGCCAAGCGCGTGATGCTGGGTGTCTGGTCGTTCTTGCGACAGTTCATGTACACCAAGTTCGTTATCGTCACCGACGACGACATCAACGCCCGCGACTGGAATGATGTCATCTGGGCCATCACCACGCGCATGGACCCCAAGCGTGATACGGTGCTGATCGACAACACCCCGATCGACTACCTTGATTTCGCGTCGCCGGTCTCGGGGCTGGGATCGAAAATGGGCCTGGATGCCACGCACAAGTGGCCGGGCGAAACCACGCGTGAATGGGGGCGGGCCATCGTCAAGGACGAGGCCGTCACCCGACGTATCGATGAGCTGTGGGATCAGTTGGGAATAGAGTGATGCAGGTGACCTTGCAGCCTTCCGGGGCGGTGCTTTCGCTCGAGCCCGGAGAACGGATTCTGGATGCAGCGCGGCGCTTGGGCTATGACTGCCCGAGCAGCTGTCGCAATGGCAATTGCCACGTGTGTGGGGCGTTGCTGGTAGAGGGGCGGGTGCGCCAGGACGGCGAAATTCGTGATCACGGCGAGCTGTTTACCTGTATCGCGCAACCGCTCGAAGACTGCGTGCTGTTGTGGGACGGCGTGTTGGCGCTGGGTGAGCTGCCGGTGCGCAAGCTTGCCTGCACCCTCACCGAGTGTGTCGAGGTTGGCGGCGACGTGTGGCGGGTGCGCTTGCGTGCGCCGGCCGGCAAGGCGCTGCGCTACCACGCTGGCCAGTACCTGATGATCGAACGTGAAGGGGCGAGCAAGGCGGCATTCTCGCTGGCCTCGGCGCCCCATGGCGGTCGCGACCTGGAATTGCACATTCTGGCGCGCGAAGCGGGCGCACGTTTGCTGATCGAGCAGTTGCAGCGTGACCGTCTGGCGCGCATCGAGATGCCTTTTGGCGACGCGCACCTGGCCGAGCTACCTGAGGGACCGCTGGTGTTGATCGCCGCTGGAACCGGCATGGCGCAGATGCACAGTTTGCTCGAACACTGCCGGGCGCAGGACTTCACCTACCCGGTGCACCTGTATTGGGGCGTGCGGCGGCCCGACGATTTCTATGAGATCGAGCATTGGGACGAGTGGGCCCAGCGGCCCAACCTGTTTCTGCACAAGGTCGTCAGCGACGCGTGTGGCTGGGAAGGGCGCTGCGGGCTGCTGCATGCGGCCGTGTGCGAAGACATTGCCGAACTGGCCAACGTGCACGTCTATGCCAGCGGCTCCCCGGCCATGGTCTATGCCACCCTCGATGCGCTGGTCGAGGCGGGCATGGACGCTCACCAGATGCGCGCCGACGTCTTCGCCTACGCCCCTCGAGCCTGACCCGTGCGCACGCGTTTCGTGCCGAGCGCACGAGGCGCGTGTGGCGGAAAGTTCCCACTTTCTGCCGTACGGTGAATCCGCTGCGGCATCACTGGGTTAGAGTTGCAAGCTTCTGTGGTTTATGAGAAGCGATGGCGGCGCATCATGTTGGCAAGCGAACCCGATCGTTGGACAGTGGCTTACCCACCGCGGCTCGATTTCGGCCAGCAACTGACCGAAGAGCAGCTGCACCATTCCATGCGCAGTACCCTGTCGCGTCATACCGGTGGCCCGGTGTGGCTGTTCGCCTACGGCTCACTGATCTGGCGACCCGAGTGCACTGCGCTGGAGCGCCAGCGGGCGCGCGTGCATGGCTATCATCGCGGTCTTTACCTGTGGTCCCACGAGCATCGCGGCACCCCGCAGACCCCGGGCCTGGTGTTCGGTCTGGACCGGGGTGGCTCGTGCAGTGGCTTCGCTTACCGCCTGGACGATGGCGACCTGCAGGATTCGCTGATGGCGCTCTGGCGGCGCGAGATGCCGTACCCGGCCTATCGACCGCACTGGCTCAACTGCCGTCTACACGACGGCAGCAAGGTGCAGGCGCTGGGTTTCGTGCTGGAGCGGCACCTGCCGTGCTATGCCGGCAACCTGCCTGACACCCTGCTGGGTGAAATCCTTGCCTGCGCCAAGGGCCGCTTCGGCACTACCCGCGATTACGTCGAGCAGACCCTGCAAGCGCTGCGCACGTACCAGATGCCGGACCGCAACCTGGAGGCACGCTTCAAGCGCTGCCATAGCCTGCGCCAGGTCTGATCCCCGGCGGCTGCGCGCCGCGCCACCTGGCTGGGCTCGGCCATGGTTTGGATGCCGGCGTGGTCGCGGGTTCAACGATGGTGCAGGTTTTTTGCAGGGCAGGCGCCTTCAGCGCGCTCTTTGTTTGCCGGACGTGGCCGATAGGGAGAGAAGGGCGCTTGCTCGTTTGCCAATCGTGGCGGCCCCCGATGGCGTTGCATCAGTCCAGGCTTGGGTTTGCCCAAGGGGCTGGGTAAGCTGCCCGCAATCTTTGTTGAGGAGCTGAGTCGTGAAAGCGTGGATCTTGATGGTGCTGGCCCTGACGTTGCCCCTGGCAGCGTTGGCCGAAGAAGAAGCCAAGGAAGGTGAAGCCAAGGTGTCGTATTACAGCCTGGCGCCACCGTTCGTCGGCAACTATGCCCTGGACGGCAGCCCCAAGCTGCACGTCTACAAGGCTGACGTGGCCTTGCGCGTTACCGGCGCCGAGGCGGCTGCAGCCGTGAAGCTGCACGAACCGCTGATTCGCAATCAGCTGGTGGCGCTGTTTACGCAGCAGACCGTCGACAGCATGAGCAATGTCGAATCCAAGGAGCATCTGCGCCAAGAGGCCTTGAAACAGGTCCAGCAGGTACTTGAGGCCGAAGAGGGTAAGCCGGTCGTTGAGGACTTGCTGTTCAACAACCTGATCGTCCAGTAACCACTTGCACCCTGTGGACGCCCTCAGCTCGCCAGCGCCATGATGGCCGCCCACTGTTCATCGCTCACGGGCATCACTGACAGCCGGCTGCCCTTTTGCACCAGCGCCAGTTCCGTCAGCGCGCTTTGCTGCTTCAGCAGCCCCAGGCTCACGACGCGGCGAAAAGTCCGTACGTGGGCCACATCCACGGCGCTCCAGGGGTTGTTCTCAGGGCTGGCCTTGGGGTCATGGTATGGGCTGTCAGCCTCCAGCGCCGTGGGGTCGGGGTAGGCAGCGGCGGTAATCTGCGCAATGCCGGCAATGCCAGGTGCCGGGCAGCTGGAGTGGTAGAAAAAGAAGGTGTCGCCTATGCTCATGGCCCGCATGAAGTTACGCGCCTGGTAGTTGCGAACGCCATCCCAACGGGCCTGGCCCAATCGGTTCAGCGTCTCGATCGAGAGCTCTTCGGGCTCGGACTTCATCAGCCAATGGGCCATGGCAACTGCTCCGGACAATAACGGTGGAAAACTGTTTGATGAAACCGACCGCCGGTCGATAACAGTGTTTGCCTGGCGGCTCGGGTTAGCGGAAAATGCGCCCGATTTTAAAGCTAGCTGCCCTGTCGACGCCTCGCGCGATAGGGTAATTCTGTTTGCCTGGGGGGCAATCAATGAACAAACGCAAACTGGATCTGCTCTGGATCCTGGTCTTTATCTTCGGCCTTGGTGTAGTGACGACCGGTTATGCGCAAAGTCTGCTGGAGCGCAAGCTCGATGCCGCCTACCAGACGCCTGTAGCGCAGGTTCAGTCGCCCCGTTGAGCCGGGTCGCCGGCCTGTTCGGCAGCGGCCAGGTACCACGCGCTGTCAGAGACAGTGCCCTGTAGCTGCACATCCCAGCTGGCCTGCTTGAGCCGCTCGACCTTCTGGCATTCATGCGCCACGCCCAGCAATAGCGGTTTCTTCCACGTTTTGCGCCGCGACTGGTACGCCAGGCTGCGGTCATAGAAACCGCCCCCCATTCCCAGTCGGCCCCCCGATTCATCGAACCCCACCAGCGGCAGCAGGATCAGGTCCAGCGCCCAGATGGCGCGCTGCCGTTTGCGGTTGACCACAGGCTCGGCAATGCCGAAACGGTTGGGCCGCAACCGCTCGCCCTGCTCGAAGCGCTGAAACACCATGCGCGTGCGCGGCCAGGCATGCAGAACCGGTAGGTAGGTGCGCTTGCCGCGGCGCTGGGCTTCACGCAGCAGCCACTGCGGATCGATCTCGCCGTCATTGGGCAAGTACAAGGCAATGTGTCGGGCGCGGCGGAACAGTGGGTGCTGGGCCAGCTGGCGGTACAGGCCGCGGGCGGCATCGCGCTGCTGCGCAGGCGTCAGCGCACGGCGGGCATTGCGCAGCAGGCGACGAAGCTGGGGGCGGGTGAGCGGCGCGGTGTCGGTCATGGCACGGGCGGTCTCGAGGGTGCTGGCCGCCGTGGGCGGCCCAGACGAAACGCCCGCCAGAGAAGGCGGGCGAAGGAATTCAGGCTCCCCGATAAGACCGCTATCGGTGTAGCCCTTGAACCCGAAAGTTCAAGGTGGAGATCACAGGAGGCGTTAAGGCTTTCCGTCGAGCGGACATGCACACCTGCCTCACGTGCAACCCCCGTGGTTAAGCGTATCGGCTCAGGGACATAACCGACTGGCGCATCCATCAGGGAGTGGCGCCAGTATACCTACCTCAGTCGATTTTGGTACCCGTGTCGTCGGACAACGCCTGATCGACACGATCGAGCAAATTGCGTACCTGCTCGCGCGTTGCGCCTGCCGGGGCAGCATCCGGGGTTTCCTGCCGATGTAGCAATTCGTGGGTAATGTTCAGTGCGGCCATGACCGCGATGCGGTCGGCGCCGATCACTTTGCCGCTGCTGCGGATCTCGCGCATCTTGCCGTCCAGGTAACGCGCCGCGCCCACCAGGTTGCTGCGCTCTTCCGGGGGGCAAATGATGGAGTAATCCTTGTCGAGGATCTGCACGGTGACACTGTTGGGTGAACTCATGAGTCTTGCTCCAGGGCCTTGAGGCGCACGATCATCGATTCGACCTTGCGCTTGGCGATCTCGTTCTTTTCGATGAGGTGGGTGCGCTCCTCACGCCAGGATTTTTCCTGCGCCATTAGGAGTGCATTTCGCCGTTTTAGTTGCTCGACCCGCTCGATCAGTACTTCGAACCGGCTCATCAGCGCTTGCAGGTCGTTCTCTTGAGTGGGTTGCACTCGCTTCACTCCATGGTTGAGTCGCCCAGCGATCATGTCTCGTGGCCTGCCGGACCGGCGTGCCGATGGTCTTGGCGCGTCTGCCGGTGCTAGGATACAAGGCTTCCATTCTAGACATCGCGCCGTCTGGCGCCTAGTTGCCCATGCCCAATACCAATTCGCCTTATACCGCCTTCGCCAGCCTGCTTTCGAGCAACGGCCATCCTGTTTCCCCGGCCGAGCTGCACGGCCTGCTGCTGGGGCGCTGCTGCGCCAACGCCGGCTTCGAGCCCCAAGCCTGGCTGGCAGACGCCGCCCAACTGCTCGAAACCGAGCCTGCAGAGGCTGTGCGCAACGCCCTGCTCGGCCTGCAGGAAATGGTCAAGGGGGAGCTGACTGGCGAAGACATCGCCATTGTCCTGCTCCTGCCCACCGACGATGCTCCGCTGCTCGAGCGCGCCGTCGCGCTCGGTCAATGGTGCCAGGGCTTCATCGCGGGCTTCGGGCAGAATTCCGGTGGCCTGGACCTGAGCACCGATGCCAAGGAAGTGCTGCAGGATCTGGTCGCGATCTCCCAGGTGCAAGAAGCGCTGGAAGAGTCCGAAGACGGCGAGAGCGATTACATGGAGGTCATGGAGTACCTGCGCGTGGCGCCACTGCTGCTGTTCACCGAGCTGGCCAAGCCGGCCGCCCCTGAGCCCAAGCCTTCGTTGCACTGATCAATTGCGGGGGTCGTTTTGCCCATGAGCCACATACCCAAGGCCGAATACGCCCGTCGGCGCAAGGCGCTGATGGCGCAGATGGTCCCCAACAGCATCGCCATCCTGCCTGCCGCTGCGCTTGCCATCCGCAACCGCGATGTCGAGCATGTCTATCGTCAGGACAGCGATTTTCAGTACCTCAGCGGCTTTCCCGAGCCCGAGGCAGTCATTGCCCTGATCCCCGGGCGTGAACACGGCGAGTACGTGCTGTTCTGCCGCGAGCGCAACCCCGAGCGCGAGCAATGGGACGGCCTGCGTGCCGGCCAGGAAGGCGCGGTGCGCGTGCACGGCGCCGATGACGCATTCCCGATCAACGACATCGACGAAATCCTGCCGGGGCTGATCGAAGGCCGCGAGCGGGTCTACAGCGCCATGGGCAGCAACCCTGAGTTCGATCGTCGGCTGATGGACTGGATCAACGTCATCCGCTCCAAGGCGCGCCTGGGCGCGCAGCCGCCGAACGAGTTCGTTGCCCTGGATCATCTGCTGCACGACATGCGTCTGTATAAATCGGCCGCGGAAGTGAAGGTGATGCGCCTGGCCGCGCAGATATCTGCCGGCGCCCACATCCGCGCCATGCAGGCCTGCCGCGCAGGCTTGCGTGAATACAGCCTGGAAGCCGAGCTGGACTACGCGTTCCGCCGTGGCGGGGCGAAGATGCCGGCCTATGGCTCCATCGTCGCCGCGGGCCGCAACGGCTGCATCCTGCACTATCAGGAAAACGACGCGCTGCTCAAGGACGGGGAACTGGTGCTGATCGACGCCGGCTGCGAAATCGACTGCTATGCCAGCGACATCACCCGTACCTTCCCGGTCAGCGGGCGCTTCTCGCCGGAACAGAAAGCGATCTACGAGCTGGTGCTCAAGGCCCAGCACGCAGCCTTCGCCGAAATCGCCCCCGGCAAGCACTGGAACCACGCCCACGAAGCGACGGTGCGTGTCATCACCGCAGGCCTGGTCGAACTGGGCCTGCTCAAGGGCGAGGTACAGGCCTTGATCGACAGCGAGGCGTACCGCGCCTTCTACATGCACCGCGCCGGCCACTGGCTGGGCATGGACGTGCATGACGTCGGCGACTACAAGGTCGGCGGCCAGTGGCGTGTGCTGGAACCGGGCATGGCGCTGACGGTCGAGCCGGGTATCTACATCGCTGCCGACAACCTCAACGTGGCGAAGAAATGGCGCGGCATCGGTGTGCGTATCGAAGACGATGTGGTGGTCACCCGCAGCGGCTGCGAAATCCTCAGCACTGGTGTGCCTAAAACTGTGGCCGAGATCGAAGCCTTGATGGCCGATGCCCGTGGGGAGGCCGCATGAAGCGTGTCAACCTGGCGATCATCGGCGGCGGCCTGGTCGGCGCCAGCCTGGCGCTGGCGTTGCAGGCCGGCGCCAAGGCGCGCGGCTGGAGCATCCTGCTGATCGAGCCTTTCGCACCCGGCGACAGCTTCCAGCCCAGCTACGACGCGCGCTCATCGGCGTTGTCTTACGGTACGCAGCAGATCTATCAGCACTTGGGCCTGTGGGCGCAGATCGACACCCGCGCCGAGCCCATCCGGCAGATCCAGGTGTCGGACCGTGGCCGCTTCGGCTCGACCCGCCTCGATGCGCAGGAAGAGGGCGTTCCGGCCCTGGGTTTTGTAGTGGAAAACGCCTGGCTCGGCCAGTGCCTGTGGCAGGCGCTAGACCCTGAGGTGGTGAGCTGGCGGTGCCCGGCCGAGGTCACTGCGCTGCACGCCATCGAGCAGGGTTATCGACTGCGCCTGGACGATGACACCTCCCTGGACTGCGACCTCGCCGTCCTGGCTGACGGTGGCCGTTCCGGCTTGCGTGAGCAACTGGGCATTCACGTGCGCACTCGCCCTTATGAGCAAAGCGCGCTGATCGCCAACGTCTCGCCCGGTCAGGGCCATGCCGGCCAGGCCTTTGAACGCTTCACCGACCAAGGCCCCATGGCTTTGCTGCCATTGCCCGACAACCGCTGCGCGCTGGTCTGGACCCGTCAGGGAATGGACGCCAGGCGCCTTGCCGACCTCGACGAGCGCGCGTTCCTGCGCCAATTGCAGGCAGCTTTCGGTTATCGCCTGGGCGCCTTCACCCAGGTCGGCGCGCGGCACCTGTATCCTCTGTCGCTGATCGAAGCGCAAGAGCAAGTCCGCCCGCACCTGGTGGTGCTGGGCAATGCCGCGCACAGCCTGCACCCGATTGCCGGGCAGGGCTTCAACCTGTCGCTGCGCGACGTCCAGGCCCTGGCCGACGCGTTGCTTGCCGGGCCTGCAGTGCCCGGCGACCTGCCCACCTTGCAGGGCTACCTGCAACGCCAACGTCTCGACCAGACCCTGACCGTGGGCTTCTCCGACCAGGTCACCCGCCTGTTCGGCAGCACCCGCGGCGCATTGGCCACCGCGCGCAACCTCGGCTTGCTCGGGCTCGACCTGCTGCCACCGGCAAAAAGCTGGTTTGCCCGTCAGGCCATGGGGCTGGGCACGCGGCCTGAGCCGCGGGGCGGGGTATGAGCGATCCGCGCAAGCGTGCGCGGCGTGCGCGGATGCTGCGCTGGCTGCTGAATTTTTACCCGCCTTATCTGGGCGCAGGCGTGCGCGTGCTGTCGATCAGCCCGGACCTGCGGCGTATCAAGGTGCGCATGAAGCTGACGTTGTGGAACCGTAACTACGTGGGCACGCAGTTTGGCGGCAGCCTGTACTCGATGGTCGACCCGTTCTACATGCTGCTGCTGATCGAGCAGTTGGGCAGTGAATACATCGTCTGGGACAAAGCCGCCAGCATCGACTTCATCGCGCCTGGCAAAGGCACGGTGTACGCCGACTTCGAGGTCGATGACGCCTTGCTCGACGACATCCGCCAACAGACCGCCGGGGGCAAGAAATGCCTGCCCAGGCTTCAGGTCGACATCCGCGACGAGGCCGGGGAACTGGTCGCGCGGGTCGACAAAACTCTCTACGTGCGGCTCAAGCCGCAAACAAGGCAGGCGTAAAGCATGGAAACCCGCGCAGATCTGGTGATTGTCGGCGCCGGCATGGTTGGCAGCGCCCTGGCGCTGGCGCTGCGCCACAGCGGTTTGCAGGTGCTCTTGCTCGATGGCGGCCCGTTGACGGTCGAGCCGTTCGCGGCCTCGGCGCCGTTCGAGCCACGGGTGAGTGCCCTGTCGGCGGCCAGCCAGCGCATCCTCGAGCGCCTGGGCGCCTGGGAGGGTATCGCTGCAAGGCGTGTGTCGCCCTATTCGGACATGCACGTATGGGACGGCACGGGCACCGGCGAAATCCATTTCTCCGCCGCCAGCGTGCATGCCCATGTGCTCGGCCACATCGTGGAAAACCGTGTGGTGCAGGATGGCCTCATCGAGCGCCTGCAAGACAGCGACATCGGCCTGTTGCCAGGTGCGCGCCTGGAGCACTTGCGCCGCTCCGGCGATGACTGGCTGCTGACCCTGGCCGATGGCCAACGTCTGCGCACCCCCTTGGTGGTGGCTGCCGACGGCGCGCATTCCGCTGTCCGCCGGCTGACCGGCAGTGAAACCCGCGAGTGGGACTACCTGCACCACGCCATCGTCACCAGCGTGCGCTGCAGCCAGGGGCATCGGCGCACGGCCTGGCAGCGCTTTACCGACCAGGGGCCGTTGGCGTTCCTCCCCCTGGAACGCGACGGCGCGCAAGACTGGTGCTCGATCGTCTGGTCGATCACCCCGGCAGAAGCCGAGCGCGTCATGGCCCTGGACGATGCGCGCTTCTGCCAGGCGCTTGAGCACGCCTTCGAGGGGCGTCTGGGTAGTGTGCTGGACGCTGACCCGCGCGTTTGCGTGCCGCTGCGCCAACGTCACGCCAAACGTTATGTGGCCGAAGGCCTGGCGCTGATTGGCGATGCTGCGCACACCATCCACCCGTTGGCCGGGCAAGGGGTCAACCTGGGCTTTCTGGATGCAGCGGTGCTGGCCGAAGAACTGCTGCACGCCTGTGAGCGCGGCGAGCGCTTGGCCGACCTCAAAGTGTTGAGCCGCTACGAGCGCCGGCGCATGCCGCACAATCTGGCCTTGATGGCGGCTATGGAAGGCTTCGAGCGGTTGTTCCAGAACGATCGGCTGACGCTGCGCTGGTTACGCAATACCGGTTTGAAGCTGGTCGAGCAGTTGCCGGATGCCAAGGCGCTGTTCGTGCGTCAGGCGCTTGGCCTGACCGGCGACCTGCCGGCGTTGGCCCGGGCCTGACCAAGGCGCGCAGCCTGTGCTGCGCCTCGGCAACATCCGGTAACGGCTCGACGGGTGAGCCGGCAAATAAGAACCACTACCCTTTGCGCCTCTCATGTCCCGAGGAGCGCTTTCCATGTTGTCACGCAAGCCTGTCTGGGCCGTCCTGGCCCTCTCCCTGTTCGGCGGTACTGCCCAGGCCGCGGACGAGGTGGTGGTGTATTCCTCGCGCATCGACGAGCTGATCAAGCCGGTCTTCGATGCCTACACGGCCAAGACCGGGGTCAAGGTGAAATTCATCACCGACAAGGAAGCGCCCCTGATGCAACGCATCAAGGCCGAGGGCCAGAACGCTGTGGCCGACCTGCTGCTCACGGTCGACGCCGGCAACCTCTGGCAGGCCGAGCAGATGGGCATCCTGCAACCGATCAAGTCCAGCGTCATCGACCAGAACATCCCTGCGCAATACCGCGCCTCATCCCACGACTGGACCGGCCTGAGCCTGCGCGCGCGGACCATCGTCTATGCCACCGAGCGGGTCCAGCCCGAGGAGCTCAGCACCTACGAGGCGCTGGCCGATGAACAATGGGAAGGGCGCCTCTGCCTGCGTACGGCGAAGAAGGTCTACAACCAGTCGCTGACCGCCACGCTGATCGAGAACCATGGCGAAGCCAAAACCGAAGAGATCGTCAAAGGTTGGGTCGACAACCTCTCCACCGACGTGTTCTCGGACGACAACGCGGTGCTTCAGGCCATCGCCGCCGGGCAATGCGATGTCGGTGTGGTCAACACTTACTACTTCGGGCGCATGCACAAGGCTGATCCGAAACTGCCACTCAAGCTGTTCTGGCCCAATCAGGGTGACCGCGGCGTGCACGTCAACCTGTCCGGCATCGGCCTGACCCAGCATGCTCCGCATCCGGAAGCGGCCACCCGCCTGGTGGAATGGATGACCGGTGAAGAGGCGCAGAAGCTGTTCGCCGACCTCAACCAGGAATTCCCGGCCAACCCCAAGGTGAAACCGTCCGACGAGGTTGCGGCCTGGGGTAGCTTCAAGGCCGACAGCATCCCGGTCGAGGTGGCCGGCAAGCGTCAGGCCGAAGCGATCCGGCTGATGGACCGCGCGGGCTGGAACTGAGCCGAGGGCCGGATGTGCCTCAGTCGAGACGTCCCTGCATGCACGAACTCGCCCAGCCGAGGCGTCTCGACGCAAGCACCTGTCGCAAGACACCGCCAGGTCTCATGGCATAGGTCTGCGACCGCGGCCCTGTAGGCGCGAGCTTGCTCGCGAAGGGCGGCACCGCCGCCCGCCATTTAGACAACACCAATGCCCAGCAGGTAAAGCGTGGCGGCCAGCGGACCGGCTTTGCCGGTCATCGCGAGCGGGCTCGCTCCGACAAGGGGTGAGGACCGCAAAATACCTGAAGCCAACGCGGTCCTGTAGAAGCGGCCGTTCCGGCGTTCCGGTCAGTCGCGAAGCCGGCCTGGTACAAGCAGCACAGATTCAACGACACGCCCCTGGCTGCGTGAACAACAGCCCACACGATACCGAGAGCCCTGCTGTGTCACATGCCCCACAACGCCGCTGGTACTTCCCTGTCGGCCTCTGCGCCGCCCTGGTGCTGCTGCCGCTGAGCGTACTGGCTTTGTCATGGCAGAGCATCGACCTGCAGATCTGGTCGCACCTGCTCGACACCCAGATGGGTCGCCTGCTGGGCAACACACTGACGCTGGTGCTGGGCGTGGGCGCGGGTGTGCTGATCTTGGGCGTTAGCCTGGCCTGGCTGACCAGCCTCTGCGAATTCCCCGGGCGGCGCTGGCTGGATTGGGCATTGATGCTGCCCTTCGCCATTCCAGCCTATGTTCTGGCGTTCGTCTTTGTCGGCCTGCTGGACTTCGCCGGCCCCGTGCAAAGTGCGCTGCGTGAGGCGTTCGGACCCATGCGGCTGCCGCGGGTGCGCTCCACCGGCGGGGTGATCATCGTGCTGGTGCTGGTGTTCTACCCCTACGTCTACCTGCTCGCACGCAGCGCGTTTCTGGCGCAGGGGCGGGGCCTGATGGAGGCTGCGCGCGTGCTCGGGCTGTCGCCGCTGCAGGCGTTCTGGCGGGTGGCGCTGCCCATGGCGCGGCCGGCAATCGGCGCGGGCATTGCCCTGGCCCTGATGGAAACCCTGGCGGATTTCGGCGCGGTAGCGGTGTTCAACTTCGACACCTTCACCACGGCGATCTACAAGACCTGGTACGGCTTCTTCAGCCTGTCCAGCGCGGCGCAGCTGGCCAGTTTGCTGCTGCTGTTCGTCATGCTCGTCCTGTATGGCGAGCGCCGTGCGCGGGGCGCTGCGCGCACGGGTAACGAGCGGGCACGGACGCAGCCGTTGTATCGGTTGCAGGGGATCAAGGCGCTGGCCGCCACGACCTGGTGCCTGACGGTGTTCGCCTGCGCCTTTGTGATCCCGCTGCTGCAGCTGCTGGCCTGGTTCTGGCAGCGCGGCCGGCACGACCTGGACGAGCGTTACCTGGGTTTGGTCCTGCACACACTGTCACTCGGCGGGGCGGCTGCGCTGATCACGGTCAGCGTGGCGTTGTGCCTGGCCTTCGCCCGGCGCCAGGCGCCCACCTCGCTGATCCGCAGCGGCGTGGGGCTGGCCAATCTGGGCTACGCCTTGCCGGGCTCGGTGCTGGCCGTGTCGCTGATGCTTGCCTTCAGCTACCTCGATAATCGCTTGGTCATCCCGCTGTCGCAGTGGCTGGGCGGCGCCGGCAAGCCGCTGTTGCTGGGTAGCCTGTGGGCTTTGCTGCTGGCCTATCTGGTGCGTTTCATGGCGGTGGCCTACGGCCCGCTGGAAAGCACGCTGGAACGTATTCGGCCCTCGTTGCCCGAGGCCTCGCGCAGCTTGGGGGTGGGCGGCGCAGGACTGTTCATCAGGGTGTATATGCCGTTGCTGGTGCCCGGTACCTTGAGCGCGGCGCTGCTGGTGTTCGTCGATGTGATCAAGGAAATGCCGGCAACGCTGCTGATGCGTCCGTTCGGCTGGGACACCCTGGCGGTGCGGGTTTTCGAGATGACCAGCGAAGGCGAGTGGGCGCGAGCCTCGCTCCCGGCGCTGACGCTGGTGCTGGTCGGCCTGGTGCCGGTGATCGGTTTGATCCGACGTTCCGCGCGGGGGCCAGGGGCAACCCGCTGAGGGTGCCAGCCTGCCCCCATGCGGCTACAATGCGCGGCATTCGCAGCGGCGCGTCCTACAAAAGTGGGTAACGATTCAACGTCACCACGCGCCGTTGCCTCGCCACGCCCGGAAGGAGAAACCCATGGGACAGCGTACACCCCTGTATGACCTGCACTTGGCCCTCGGCGCCAAGATGGTCGACTTCGGTGGCTGGGACATGCCCCTGCACTACGGTTCGCAAGTGGAGGAGCACCATCAGGTTCGCAGTGATTGCGGTGTGTTCGACGTCTCGCACATGACCGTGGTCGATGTCGACGGGATCGATGCCACGGCATACCTGCAGCACCTGATGGCCAACGACGTTGCGCGCCTGGAAGCGCCCGGCAATGCCCTGTACAGCCCCATGCTCAATGAGCACGGCGCGGTGATCGACGACCTCATCATCTACCGCACTCGCGGCGGCTATCGCCTGGTGGCCAATGCCGCGACCCGCGAAAAAGTCATCGCCTGGCTCAACAGGCACAGCGGGACATTCGATGTGCAGATCCGCCCACGTCCGGAGCTGGCCATCCTGGCGATTCAAGGCCCGCATGCGCGCGACAAGGTCGCCGAACTGTTGAGCACCGCGCGCGCCAACCTGATCCGGCAACTGCGTCCGTTTCAAGGTGTGGCCGATGGCGACTGGTTCATCGCCCGCACCGGCTACACCGGCGAGGACGGGCTCGAACTGATGCTGCCAGCAGCCCAGGCACCCGGCTTCTTCTACGATCTGGTGGGCGCAGGCATCGCCCCCAGCGGCCTGGGCGCCCGCGATACGCTGCGCCTGGAAGCCGGCATGAACCTCTATGGCCAGGACATCGACGAGGCGCACACGCCACTGACCTCCAACCTCGACGCCAGCATTGCCTGGGAACCGGCCAGCCGCAATTTCATCGGCCGCGCTGGGCTGCTGGCAGAAATCGACCGGGGTGTGCAGGAAAAACTGGTCGGGCTGGTGCTCGAAGAGCGCGGCGTGCTGCGCGCGCATCAGGTGGTTCGTGTCGCGGGGGTTGGCGAAGGGGAGATCACCAGTGGTAGTTTCTCCCCTACATTGAGCAAGTCCATTGCCCTGGCTCGGCTGCCCATCGCCACCGGCGAGCGCGCTGAGGTTGAAATCCGTGGCAAGTGGTACCCGGTACGCGTGGTCAAGCCGACCTTCGTGCGCCATGGCAAGATCCTGATCTGAACACAACCACGGCGCAGCCACCGCTGAGCCTAATTGAGGAACACACACGATGAGCAATATTCCCGCCGATCTGCGTTTTGCCGAAAGCCACGAGTGGGCGCGTCTGGAGGCCGATGGCACGGTAACCGTGGGCATCAGTGACCACGCTCAGGAAGCGTTGGGGGATGTGGTGTTCGTGGAGCTGGCCGAGGTGGGCAAAGTGTTCGCGGCGGGCGATGCGGCCGGTGTGGTCGAGTCGGTGAAGGCGGCCTCGGATATCTATTCGCCGGTTGCCGGAGAAGTCATTGCGGTCAACGAAGCGTTGGCCGACAGCCCCGAGCAGCTCAACGAAGCCCCTTATCAAGCCTGGATCTTCAAGCTGAAGCCGAGCGGTGAGGCCAAGCTCGACACGCTGCTGGATGCTGACGGCTACAAGGCTGCGATCGGGGAATAAGACGGGTCGCGTTCTTTTTTCTGAACAGGCTATTGTCCTACACCCCAGCAGCCGCTTAGCATTCGTTTGAGATTTCAAACGCCTGGCACCTTCGTGCCGGGCGTTTTTTCCACAATCAACAATCCGGGAAGTCGACATGCAGCTCAAAGACGCTCAGTTGTTCCGTCAGCAGGCCTTCATCAATGGTCAGTGGCTGGATGCGGACAATGGCCAGACCCTCAACGTGACCAACCCGGCGACCGGTGAAGTCATCGGCACCGTGCCGAAGATGGGCACCGCCGAAACCCGCCGCGCCATCGAGGCCGCCGACAAGGCGCTGCCGGCCTGGCGTGCACTGACGGCCAAAGAGCGTTCCAACAAGCTGCGTCGCTGGTTCGAGCTGATGATCGAGAACCAGGATGACCTGGCTCGCCTGATGACCACCGAACAAGGCAAGCCGCTGGCCGAAGCCAAGGGCGAAATCGCCTACGCCGCTTCGTTCATCGAGTGGTTCGCTGAAGAAGCCAAGCGCGTCTACGGCGACACCATTCCGGGCCACCAGCCCGACAAGCGCCTGATCGTCATCAAACAGCCGATCGGCGTCACTGCGGCCATCACCCCGTGGAACTTCCCGGCGGCAATGATCACCCGTAAAGCCGGCCCGGCCCTGGCCGCCGGTTGCACCATGGTGCTCAAGCCTGCCTCGCAAACCCCGTTCTCCGCCCTGGCGCTGGTCGAACTGGCCACCCGTGCCGGCATCCCCGAGGGTGTGCTGAGCGTGGTGACCGGCAGCGCTGGCGAAGTCGGCGGCGAGCTGACCAGCAACAGCCTGGTGCGCAAGCTGTCCTTCACCGGCTCGACCGAAATCGGTCGCCAGCTGATGCAGGAATGCGCCAAGGACATCAAAAAGGTTTCTCTGGAGCTGGGCGGCAACGCGCCGTTCATCGTGTTCGACGACGCTGACCTGGATAAGGCCGTCGAAGGCGCGATCATCTCCAAGTACCGCAACAACGGCCAGACCTGCGTTTGCGCCAACCGCATCTACGTGCAGGAAGGCGTCTACGACGCATTCGCCGAGAAGCTCAAGGTGGCCGTGGGCAAGCTGAAGATCGGTAACGGTCTGGAAGAAGGCACCACCACTGGCCCGCTGATCGACCACAAAGCCGTGGCCAAGGTCCAGGAACACATCGAGGATGCGGTCTCCAAGGGCGCCAAGGTGCTGTCGGGCGGCAAGCTGATCGAAGGCAACTTCTTCGAGCCGACCATTCTGGTGGACGTGCCAAAAACGGCTGCCGTGGCCAAGGAAGAAACCTTCGGCCCACTGGCGCCGCTGTTCCGCTTCAAAGACGAAGCCGAAGTCATCGCCATGTCCAACGACACCGAGTTCGGCCTGGCGTCGTACTTCTATGCCCGTGACATGAGCCGTGTGTTCCGCGTTGCTGAAGCCCTGGAATACGGCATGGTGGGTATCAACACCGGCCTGATCTCCAACGAAGTGGCGCCGTTCGGCGGCATCAAGGCGTCGGGCCTGGGCCGTGAAGGCTCCAAGTACGGCATCGAGGACTACCTCGAAATCAAGTACCTGTGCCTGAGCATCTGATGCACTAAAGGCTTTACCTCTGCCAGCGGGGCGCGAGAGCGACGTCTCGCTGGCTTTTTTGACAGTGCGGTACCTGGTGGCCAGGGCGCGTGCGACAGTCGATCAACGAATACTGTTCGCCGCCGCTTGAGCCTCCCCCGATACGCGCGCCCCCTGAACCGGGCGCCAAAGAGGGCATTATGAGCAAGACCAACGAATCCTTGATGCAACGTCGTGTCGCCGCCGTCCCACGTGGCGTTGGCCAGATTCACCCGATCTTCGTGGAGAGCGCGAAGAACGCCACCGTGATCGACGTCGAAGGCCGCGAACTGATCGACTTCGCGGGCGGCATCGCTGTGCTCAACACCGGCCACCTGCACCCGAAAGTGGTCGCCGCCGTTCAGCAACAGCTGACCAAGGTCAGCCACACCTGCTTCCAGGTTCTGGCCTATGAGCCCTACGTGGAAGTGTGCGAGAAGATCAACGCGCTGGTCCCCGGCGACTTCGCCAAGAAGACCTTGCTGGTTTCCACCGGCTCCGAAGCCGTTGAAAACGCCGTGAAGATCGCCCGTGCCGCCACTGGCCGTGCTGGCGTGATCGCCTTCACCGGCGCCTACCACGGCCGCACCATGATGACCCTGGGTCTGACCGGTAAAGTGGTGCCGTATTCGGCCGGCATGGGCCTGATGCCAGGCGGTGTGTTCCGCGCGCAATTCCCTAACGAGCTGCACGGCGTCAGCGTTGATGAAGCCATCGCTTCGGTCGAGCGCATCTTCAAGAACGATGCCGAGCCCAAAGACATCGCTGCCATCATTCTGGAGCCCGTACAAGGCGAAGGCGGCTTCCTGCCAGCGCCTGTCGAGCTGATGAAACGCCTGCGCGCGCTGTGCGACCAACACGGCATCCTGCTGATCGCTGACGAAGTGCAGACCGGCGCTGGCCGTACCGGCACCTTCTTCGCCATGGAGCAGATGGGCGTCGCACCTGACCTGACCACCTTCGCCAAATCCATCGCAGGCGGCTTCCCGCTGGCCGGTGTGTGCGGCAAGGCCGAGTACATGGACGCCATCGCCCCAGGCGGCCTGGGTGGCACCTACGCCGGCTCGCCAATCGCCTGCGCCGCGGCCCTGGCCGTGATCGAAGTGTTCGAGGAAGAGAAACTGCTGGAGCGTAGCAAGGCTGTGGGCGAGCACCTGACCACCGCCCTGCGCGCGATGCAGCAGAAGCACCCGATCATCGGTGATGTCCGTGGTCTGGGCTCGATGATCGCCGTTGAAGTGTTCGAGAAAGGCACTCACACCCCGAACGCCGCTGCGGTCGCCCAAGTGGTTGCCAAGGCACGCGACAAGGGTCTGATCCTGCTGTCGTGTGGCACCTACGGCAACGTCCTGCGGATCCTCGTTCCGCTGACCGCCGAAGATGCGCTGCTGGACAAAGGCCTGGCCATCATCGAAGCGTGCTTCGCTGAACTCGCCTGAACCCGGTAACGTGTAACCAACGAAAACCCGCCTCGGCGGGTTTTTGTTTGGGCGCGATGTGAGTGAATACGCCGCACGCCGCGCGTGCGACCAAGGTGGCGGCCTGTCGCTGGCAATGGCGCAAGGGCTCGACGGGTGCCTGCCTGGGCCGTCGAACGGGCAAGGCGCTCAGCCCTGCACGATCTGGTTCTTGCCCTGACGTTTGGCCTGGTACATCGCCTCGTCGGCGCGGGCGAACAAGGTGTCCAGCCCCTGATCGCTATCGATCCGTCCGGTGAGGCCCTGGCTGACGGTTACCCGGTACATCTTCTGGCCATGGTTGAAGCTCAGGCGCTGGATTTCCCGTTGCAGGCGCTCGGCGATCTGTTCGGCCACCTCGGCCGTGCAGCCGGGAAACACCGCCGCGAACTCCTCGCCACCGATGCGCCCGAACAAGTCACCCCGGCGCAGCGCGTTCTTGCCACTGTCAGCGATGCGTTGCAGCACCTGGTCGCCTTCCTGGTGGCCATAGCTGTCGTTGATCTGCTTGAAATCATCGATGTCGAGCAACAGGAATGACAGCGGCGTGTTCTCGGCGCAGGCCTCTTCGAAGGCCTGGTGAGCGCACTCGAAGAAGTGCCGGCGGTTGCTGCTCTGGGTCAGCACATCAATGGTCGCCAGGCGATGCAGCTCGCTCTCGAGTTGCTTCTTCTCGGTGATGTCTTCGGCGATGCCAACAATGATCACCCGCTGCTCGCCTTCGCTCGGTTGCTTGAGGAAGCACTTGTCGCTGAGCCATCGCACTTCGCCTGCGGCATTGATGATGCGGTACTCGCGGTCCTCAACGGCGCCGGTCAGCAATACCTCGCCCAGGCTGCGTTCGGCATAGGCCAGGTCATCGGGGTACACGGCGTCGCGCCACTCGCTGAAGTCAGCCATGACCAAGGCCGGCGAGCGGCCGAAGATGCGCTCGTAGGCAGGGCTCACATAAAGCACCCGACGGGTTTCCCAGTCGAACGCCCAGAGCGCGGCATTGACGCTTTCGAGCAATGAGCTGAACAGTTGATCGCGCTCACTCAGGCGCGCGACTTCGGCTTGGGCGTGAAGCAAGGCGAGCAGGGTGTGGGCGGTGTCTGGCGAAGAAGTATCGAACGGCGGCGAGTCGGAATTCTTGGTCATCGGTACGGATCGTCGGGTTGCGATGAGCGTGCGGCGCAACCCGGCCCGCCACTGAAGCGATGTGGATCATGTGAGTAATAGGCTTGGAATTAGTTCAAGTACGCAGCGAACGTTCGCCAAGGTAAAAAAAGCCGCGAGCGCTTCCCTGCAGGCAGCCATGAAGGCTTTGTGCCTTTATACTGGCGTCTCCTTCAACTTGGTCTGACTCACCCGTTATGTCTGTTTCTGCTCGCGACGCCTTGCGCATGGCTGCGCTGTATGTGGTGCTCTCGATGCTCTGGCTGGTCGTGGCCGGGCGGGTACTGGATCATCTGTTCGATGGCTCCGTGGCCATGGCCGTTGGCAGCCACCTGAGTTCGCTGATCTGGGTGCTGGCAAGCGCCGTGCTGATCTTCATCACGCGGGCGCGGTTGCTCAGTTTCATCGGGCTCGGCACGCGCCGGCGCAAACAGGACAGCGAGCGTCTGCGCATGGCCGAGGCGGTGTTCGACACCACCCTGGAAGGCGTGCTGGTCACCGATCGCACTGGCCTGATCGTGCACGTCAACCGGGCCTTCATGCGCATCACCGGTTATCAGCAGGACGAAGTGCTCGGCCAGCGGCCCAGCAAGTTCAAGTCCGGGCATCACGGGCCGGAGTTCTATCGGCAGATCTACACCTCGCTGGCGCAAACTGGCGAGTGGAGCGGGGAAATCTGGAACCGTCGCAAGCGCGGCGAAATCTACCCGCAGTGGCAGACCATCCGCGCCATCCGCGATGACCAAGGCGAGGTCAGCCACTATGTGGCGGTGTTCAGCGATATCAGCGCCATCAAGCATTCCGAGCAGGAGCTGGCCTACCTGGCCCACCACGATCCGCTCACCGGGCTGCCCAACCGCCTGCTGTTCAATGACCGTGTCGAACAGGCGCTGGGTACCGCGCAATCGCACAAGCGCGGCTGCGCACTGCTGTTGATGGACCTCGACCACTTCCAGAGCATCAACGACGGCCTGGGGCATACCCTCGGCGATCAGTTACTCAAGCGGGTCGCCGAACGCCTGAGCCACTGGCTGGGTGCCGGGGTGACCCTGGCGCGTCTTGGCGGCGATGAGTTCGGTGTGCTGCTCGAGCGCTGCCCACACGTCGGCGAAGCCGCCAGCCTGGCCCGTGACGTCATCGAGCACATGAAGGAGCCGTTCAGCTTTGAAGGCCATCGCCTGTTCATCAGCGTCAGCATCGGCATCAGCCTGTTCCCCAGCGACGCGCTGACCGGCGAGCAATTGCTGCGCAATGCCGATTCTGCGCTGTTCAAGGCCAAGGCCAATGGCCGCGCCGACTACGCGCTGTACACCGAAGAGCTCACAGCCCATGCCCAGCACCGTGTCGAAACTGCGGGCGAGCTGCGCAGGGCCCTTGAGCAAAACGAGTTGCGCGTGTACTTCCAACCGGTGCACGACTTGACCAGCGGGGTGATGGTGGGCGTGGAAAGCCTGGTCCGCTGGGAGCATCCCGAGCGCGGCCTGGTGCCGCCGGGCGACTTCATTCCCATTGCCGAACGCACTGGCCTGATCGGTGAAATCGACTTGTGGGTGCTGCGCCAGGCGTGCTCTCAGATGATGCGCTGGCAGGCACAAGGGCGCAGCTTGGCGTTCGTGGCGGTGAACATTTCCAGCCGACTGTTCAGCCAGCGCGGGTTGTACCTGGAAGTGGCTCAGGTGCTGGCCGAGACCGGCATGAACCCGGCATTGCTCGAAGTCGAAGTCACGGAAAGTGCCGTGATGGACGACCCGGAAGTCTCGCTAGAGCAACTGCACCGGTTGCGCGAGCTGGGCCTGCGCCTGGCCATTGACGATTTCGGCACCGGCTATTCTTCGCTGCTGCGGCTCAAGCGCCTGCCGGTGCAGAAGCTGAAAATCGACCAAGGTTTCGTCGCCGGGTTGCCCGATGACGACGATGACATCGCCATCGTCCGCGTCATCATCGCCCTGGCCCGCAGCATGGGCATGCAGGTGCACGCCGAGGGCATCGAACAGGCCGAGCAGGCAGACTTCCTGCTGCAGCAAGGCTGCCAGTTGGGGCAGGGCTACAGGTTCGGCCGGCCGATGCCGGCTGATGCGTTGAAGTGGGGCTGATTGCCGATCAGTCACATGCAAGCTCGGGTGGTCGTCGACGAAACGCGGCGGCGGCCATGGGGGGCGCGCTGCGGCCCATCGCGACTGAAGTCGCTCCTGCCCGGACCGCGCTTGTGCAGCGACTGTTTCGTGCGGCTTGAGCCTGTTGGAGCGGCCGGTCCGGCGCTCCGGGCAGCCGCGATGGCCGGCGTCGCCGGCCTGTTCCAGGCACCGCGCTCCGACCGGTAAAAGGGGGGGGCAGCCCTGGGTCGGCTGCGCCGCCATCTCGGCTGACCGGCGTGCCGAACCGGCCGCTCCTACCCTGAGACGCGTGCCACTTCAACGCTTGTTCAGCGCCTTGGCCAACCGATCCCCACTCAGTTGGATCACCGCCACCAGCACCACCAGCATGGCGATCACGGTCAGCATGATCTGGCTGTCGAAGCGCTGATACCCATACCGGTAGGCGATGTCGCCCAGCCCTCCGGCGCCAATCGCGCCAGCCATGGCCGAGGAGTTGATCAGCGTCACCAGGGTGATGGTGAAGCCGCCGACGATTCCCGGCAGCGCTTCAGGCAGCAGCACATGCCAGACGATGTGCCAGCGGCGGCATCCCATGGCTTGCGCCGCCTCCACCAGCCCCTGATCGACCTCGCGCAAGCTGACTTCGGCAATGCGCGCAAAGAACGGCGTGGCGGCGATGGTCAGCGGCACCACGGCCGCCCACACGCCGTAGGTCGTGCCCACCACCAGGCGGGTAAAGGGGATCAGCGCGACCATCAGGATCAGGAACGGGATCGAGCGGAACAGGTTGACGAAGGCGCCCAGCACCCGGTTGAGCAACGGCGCGGCGAAGATCCCGCCCTTGTCGCTGGTGACCAGCAACACTGCCATCGGCACGCCCAGCAGCAACGCAATCAGCGAGGACACACCGACCATCATCAGGGTGTCGAGCAACCCTTGCAGCAAGCGATCAAACCACATGGCCAAGCACCTCCACCTGTTCGGCCCAGCGGCCGGCGCGTTCCAGCAGTTGCGCGGTATCGTGTGGCGCGTCCTGGACCGACAGGATCAACTGCCCCAGCGCATGCCCGCCGATGGTTTGCACACCGCCTTGCAGCAGCCGCACGCGCCCGCCGAGGTCGGCGAACAGCTCCGACAGCGCCGGTTCACCGAGTACCGTGAGCTTGAGCACCACCGCGCTGTTGCGGCTGATGGGGCTGGCACGCAGCGTGGCTTGCAGCGCTTCGGGCACCTGGGTCTGCAAGGGTGCCAGCAGGGTCCGGGTCACCGCATGGCGCGGCGTGCCGAACACCCGCCAGACATCGCCCTGTTCCACCACCTCCCCCTGCTCAAGCACCACCACCCGGTGGCAGATGTCACGAATCACCGCCATCTCGTGGGTAATCAGCACCACGGTCAGCCCCAGGCGGCGATTGATGTCGCGCAGCAACTCAAGGATCGATGCCGTGGTTTCCGGGTCCAGCGCCGAGGTGGCTTCGTCGCACAACAGGATCTGCGGGTCATGCACCAGCGCGCGCGCAATGCCGACCCGCTGCTTCTGCCCGCCCGACAACTGCGCCGGGTACACGTGGTGTTTTTCCTCAAGGCCGACCAGTGCGAGCAATTGGCGCACCTTGCGCTGGCGTTCGGCCTTGGCCACCCCGGCCACCTTCAGCGGCAGCTCGACGTTCTGCCACACGGTCTTGGCCGACATGAGGTTGAAGTGCTGGAAGATCATGCCGATGCGTCTGCGCAGCGCCACCAGTTGGTCTTCATCGAACGGTGCGATGTCCACTTGATCGATGAGCACCCGGCCGTGGCTGGGTTGCTCCAGGCGGTTGATGGTGCGCAGCAGCGATGACTTGCCAGCGCCACTGCGGCCGATGATGCCGAAGATCTCGCCGCGGCGGATGCTCAGGTCGATGCCATGCAGCGCAGGTTGTGCCTGGCCGGGGTAGGTTTTGCCCAGGCCGAGAAAATGGATCTGCGCGGGGCTGGCGTGCACGTGCGTGGCCGGGCCGTCGGCCCGCGCAGGAGAGGGAGGTACGATGGGCGCCCTGAGCGCAATGGCCTGGCTCATGTCAGCCCTCCCAACCGGCTTGGTACAGGTTGCCGTGGGCCTTGTTCAGCGCGGCGCGCACGGCGGGCGAGTGCTGGTAGATGTCGACGAACTTGGCCAGGCGCGGGTCGTCCTTGCTTTGAGGGCGGATGACGAACTGGATCACGTACTCCTTGTTCTCCAGCCCATCGAACAGCAGCGCCGAGGTGGCATCGAAGCTGTTGGCCAGGCGGATGTACGCCGGGTAGCCCTGCACCAGGTCCGCGTCGTCATAGGCGCGCACCAGTTGCACGGCCTCGACCTGGAGGATTTTCAGCTGCTTCGGGTTGGCGATGATGTCGTCTTCGCTGGCCTTGTAGCCAACCCCCGGCTTGAGCGTGATCAGGCCTGCCTTGGCCAGCAGTTGCAGGCCGCGACCGCTGTTGATCGGGTCATTGGCGATGGCCACGCTGGCGCCTTCGGGCAGTGCATCGAAAGAGGTGTATTTCTTCGAGTACAGGCCGACGTTGTTGATGATCCCCGGCGCGTAGGGCGTCAGGTCGAAGCCGGCGGCGGCCTTGGCGTTTTCCAGGAAGGGAATGTGCTGGAAGTAGTTCACGTCGATGTCGCCGCTGTTGAGGCTGACATTGGGCGCAATCCAGTCGCTGAACTCGATCAGCTTCACTTCAAGGCCCTGCTTGTGGGCTTGCTCGACGGCGGCTTCCAGCGGGATGGCAAAGGCCGCCGTGGTGCCGACCTTCAAAGGTTCTGCGGCCAGCACGGTGCTGGACAGGCCGAGGGCCAAGGCAATGGCCGCGACGGGCCGGATCAGTTGTTCACGCATGGCGCAGGACTCCAGTCGGGGCAGGGGTGTAGCGATAGGCCGCGCCAGGATGGTCGGCGGGCAGGTGCGGGTGGTGGGTGTCGAACAGCTTTTCGCGCAAGGTACCGTCGGCATAAGCGGTCTTGTAGCGCCCGCGCTGCTGCAGCTGCGGGATGACCAGGTCGATGAAGTCCTCGTAGCTTTCCGGGGTGACCGTGCGGGTCAGGTTGAAACCGTCCAGGCCGGTGTCGTCGATCCAGGCGATCAGTTGTTCGGCGACCTGGTCGGGGTCACCGACCACGGTGACGTAGCGCCCGCCCAGCGCGTGCTGCTGCAACAGGCGACGCCGGGTCCAGGCGTTGTCCTGCAGCTGGCGCGTGGCCGACTGGATCGCGTTGCCCGGGCCGGCTGCGATGGGCTGGTCCAGCGCATAGGCGGCGAAGTCGATGCCGGTGGAGGCTGCAAAGTGTGCGACACCCGCTTCCGGGCTGGCGTGGCGCAAGTACTCGGCGTGCTTGGCCTGGGCCTGCTGCTCGGTAGGTGCGACGACCACGGTGATACCGATGAACACCTTCACCGCCTGTGGATCACGGCCAGCGGCCTGGGCGGCGGCGCGAATGTTGTCGACCTGGGCCCGCACGGCGGTTTTGTCCTGGCCGCCGATGAACACGCACTCGGCATGGCTGCCGGCGAACGCCAGGCCGCGTGAGGAGGTGCCGGCCTGGTACAGCACTGGCGTGCGCTGCGGCGAGGGCTCGCACAGGTGATAGCCGTCCACTGTGTAGAACTCGCCTTTGTGCTGCACCTTGCGCACCTTGGCCGGGTCGGCATACACCCGCTGTTCACGGTCGTTGACCACCGCATCCTCGGCCCAGCTGCCTTCGAGCAGCTTGTACAGCACCTGCAGGTATTCGTCGGCCTGGTCATAGCGCCGGTCGTGCGCAGGCTGCTGCGCCAGGCCCATGGCCTGGGCGGCGCTGTCGAGGTAGCCGGTGACGATGTTCCAGCCGACCCGACCGTTGCTCAGGTGGTCGAGGGTAGAAAGCCTGCGGGCGAACAGGTACGGCGGCTCGTAGGTGAGGTTGGCGGTCAGGCCGAAGCCCAGGTGGCGGGTGACGGCCGCCATGGCCGAGACCAGCAGCAGCGGGTCGTTGACGGGCAGCTGGATGGCTTCCTTGAGCGGCACATCCACCGAACGGCCGTAGACGTCGTAGGTGCCGACGATGTCAGCGATGAACAGCCCGTCGAACAATCCGCGCTCCAGCAGGCGCGCGAGGTCGGTCCAGTAGGCGAGGGTCTTGTACTGGGTCGAGGTGTCGCGTGGATGGGTCCACAGGCCATGGTTGATGTGGCCGACGCAGTTCATGTTGAAGGCGTTGAGCAGGATGTGCTTGGCCATCAGATCGTCCCCCGGCGTGGTGGCAGTTCATCGTTGAGGTAGTAGTTACCGATGGCGTGGTACTTCCAGCGCACCGGGTCATGCAGGGTGTGCACGCGGGCGTTGCGCCAGTGGCGGTCGAGGTTGTGCTCGGCCAGAGTGGCCTGGCTGCCGGCCAGCTCGAACAGCGTGGTGCCGGCGGCCAGGGAAATTTCAGTGCTCAGCGCACGGGCTTCGGCGACGGCGATGGAGGCGGCCGCGACGGTCTCTGCCGTGCTGTCTGCCTGGGCGCGGTCGAGGGCTTCACCGGCCCGCTCCAGCAAGGCTTCGGCGGCGTGCAGACGGATCGCCAGGTGGCCGATGCTTTTCAGGGTCAGGGGATCGTCACTGGCTTTGTCTACCTTGGAATCGATCCAGGGGCGGCTGCGGCTGCGTACGAACTGCGTGGCGTCCTCGAAGGCAGCGCGGGCGATGCCGGTGTCGATGGCCGCGTGAAGAATCTGCGCCAGCGGGCCGACTGGCGTCGGGCGCTCGAAGGCGCTCTGGAACGGCACCACGTCTTCGGCGTCGACGTACACCTGCTCGAACTGCACAGAACCACTGCCAGTGGTGCGCTGGCCGAAGCCGCTCCAGTCGTCGATCACCTGCAGGCCCGGGCTGTCGGCTGGAACGAAGGCCAGTTGCTGCTGGCCTTGTTCATCGATCACCGAGGTCGGGATACGTTGGGCATACAGTGCGCCGGTGGCGTAGAACTTGCGGCCATCGATGCGGTACCCGGCGCCGTCGCGGGTGAGGCGAGTGGTGCGGTCATGGGCGGTTTTGGTGCCCAGCTCGGCCAGTGCATTGCCAAAGCGTCGGCCGGCCAGCACCTCGGCATACAAGCGCTGTCGCTGCGCTTGGGTGCCGTTCACGCGCAGCACCTCAAGGGCATAGAAATGGTTCTGTGGAATTTGCCCGAGCGAGGCGTCGGCCTGGGCAATACGGGCGATGACCTGGGCCAGGGTGACGTTGGACACGCCCGCACCGCCAAAGGCCTTGGGCACGCTGATGGCCCACAGGCCGGAGCGGCTGAACAGCGCCAGCTCGGCATGCGGCAGGCGGCGTTCGCGGTCGCGCTCGGCGCTGCCGGTGTGCAGCTGCTGGGCGATGTGTTCAGCGACGTCCAAGGCCTGGCGGTCGCTGGTGATGATCGATGTGGTCATGGTGTTTCTCCAGCGGCTTGGGCGCTGCCAATGAATGTGGATTGCGATGAAGCCCATTGCATGCAGGCCTGGGCTGGCGTTTGCGGCTGACTGGAGCGCCGGAGCGGTCGCGCGCCCACTCAACCCGTGCGTTGCGCGACAGCCCGGCGCCGTGTGGCAGACGCCTGCAGGGTGTCGTGCTGGGGCGTCGGCCAAGCGCTGCGAGCGGAGTTCTGAACGGGGCCCTGATCGCCACCAACGCCACAGCCACGCCCTTCAAATCCAGGAATGTCGGGCCGGTAGTGTGCCGTTCAGGTAATAGGCGCCCACCGCGTGGTACTTCCAGCGCACGGGGTCATGCAGGGTGTGCACCCGGGCATTGCGCCAGTGCCGGTCGAGGTTGAACTCGGCCAGGGTCGCGCGGCTGCCGGCCAGCTCGAACAGCTTCTCGCTGGCCTGCAGGGCGATCTCGGTGGTCAGCACCTTGGCCTCTGCCACGGCAATCGATGCCCGCGCTGCGGCAGCGGCATCGAGGGGGGCACGGTTGACCTCATCGAGCACCCGCGCAGCCTTGCGCAGCAGCGCCTGGGCGGCGTGCAGCTCCAGCTTCAGGCGACCGACGTCGGCGATCACGTAAGGGTCGTCGCTGGCTCGCTGCACATTGGCGTCGATCCACGGTCGGGATTTCTCACGCACGAAGGTGATGGCCTCGTCGATGGCCGCTTCGGCGATACCGGCATCGATGGCGGCCTGAATCAGTTGCGAGGCGGCGCCTTGGATATTCGGCACCTCGCGCTGGCGACCGGTGTCGATGACACGTTCGGCGTCTACCGGCACCTCATCCAGCAACACCGTGCCGCTGGCCGTGGTGCGCTGGCCGAAGCCTGACCAGTCATCGACGATGCGCAACCCAGGGCTGCCACGGCGCACGAACGCCAAGCGCGCGTGCCCTTGTTCATCCAGTGCCTTCACCGCGACCCAATGTGCGAACAAGGCGCCGGTGGAATAGAACTTCTCACCGCTCAGGCGATAGCCGTCGCCCTGCCGGGTAATGCGCGCCTTGAGCGTCAGGGTGTCCTTGGTGCCGCGCTCTGGGCCGGCGTTACCGATGCGCGCGCCGTCCAGCACGCTGCGGAACACCAGTGCCTGCTGGGCGGGCGTGGCGGTCAGGCGAAGCAGTTGAAGGATGCCGAACTGGTTCTGTGGAATCTGCCCCAAGGCAGGGTCAGCGGCGCTGATCACCCGAAATACTTCGGCAATCGCGGCGAAGGAAACCTCAGGACCACCGTACTGTTTTGGCACGCTGATGCTGCCCAGACCGCTGGCCGTGAAGTGCTCGATTTCAGCCCAGGGTAGAGCGCGTTGGCGGTCGCGAGAGGCGGCCTGTACGCGAGCCTCCGCGGCGAGCTCGTGCGCTGCCTGCACAGCCTCGGCATCATCCCGCAGTACCTTAGCCGGCAGCAGCGGCGGAGAAACGTCATGTTCCACGTGGAACGAAGTGCTTGCTTGGCTAGACATCAGTGCCGCTCCGTAGCTGCACGCGATGCCCCGACGGTGTGCGCAGGGAAGACCTGGACCATGGCGTACCTCACAAATTAGATGAGTCGCTTCGATTGAAGGCGACAAACGTTTGCTGGTCCGGTGGTCCGGTCGATATACCTTAATGTGTTGTTAAATGTTTATGAAATAGCTTTTTTGAATATGAATAGAAGCCCGCGCCTCAGGCTTGCCGGCGGGTTCTTCCGAAGCAGCCGTGCCCAGAAACTTGCGCAGAAACTGCCGGGTACGTTCTTCTTTCGGGTTGGCGAGCACTGCTTTTGCTTCACCCTGCTCGACGATCACACCCTTGTCGCCGCCAGGGCAGTGTCCTTGACCCGTGAAATGAGGCTGTTGCCCAGCGGCGGCAGGGCGGTGCGCATGGCCCACAGGCGCGTACATCAGCGCTTCTGCAATGGTGCGCGATTGCCGTAGAGTAAATGCCAGCATTCGCCCTTTCCCCCGATCCGACCTGTGGCAGGAGATCTCCGTGAACCAACACCCTTCGACCAGCCAGTGGCAGTTGCCGGCCATCGTCAGTGGCCTGCGCAGCGCCCGCGAGCAATGGCGTACCCGCAACGGCCGCAGCAGCGGTGAGAAAGGCGGGCGTGAGCTGCCCTCGCGTGAAGCGATTGGCGAAGTCTTCGCGCTGCTCTGTGGCGCGCTGTTCCCCATGCGCCTGGGGCCGGTCGACTTGCGTGAAGAAAGCGAAGACTTCTACGTCGGCCACACCCTCGATACCGCGCTGACGGCGCTGTTGACTCAAGCGCGCCTGGAGCTGCGCTACGCCGCGCGGCATGAAAATGCCGACGTCGCCACCACCGACGCCCACGCACTGGCGCTGATTCAGGCATTCGCCGCCGAGCTGCCGCACCTGCGCGTGCTGCTCGACACCGACGTGCTGGCGGCCTACCACGGTGATCCGGCGGCGCGCAGCGTCGATGAGGTGCTGCTGTGCTATCCGGGCATTCTGGCGATCATCCACCACCGCCTGGCCCATCACTTGTACCGTGCCGGGCTGCCATTGCTGGCGCGCATCGGTTCGGAGCTGGCGCACTCGGCCACCGGCATCGACATCCACCCCGGTGCGCAGATCGGCTCGGGTTTCTTCATCGACCACGGCACGGGTGTGGTGATCGGCGAGACGGCGATCATTGGCGAACGCGTGCGCATCTATCAGGCCGTGACCTTGGGCGCCAAGCGCTTCACGGCGGACGAGTCGGGCACCTTGCACAAGGGCCAACCGCGTCACCCGATCGTCGAAGACGACGTGGTGATCTACGCTGGCGCCACGATCCTGGGGCGCATCACCATCGGCCAGGGTTCGATCATCGGCGGCAATGTCTGGCTGACCCGCAGCGTGCCGCCGCAGAGCAACATCACCCAGGCCAACCTGCAGCTCGATTGCGAGAGCACGCGATAAGCCGCTTTGGCCCACTGCAGGCCCTGTGCGACGGGGTCTGCAGGCGCTTTCAGCCAGCACGGAACTTGCCCGGCAAAGCACCTCTCTGAAACACACATCGAGCCGCGAATCCGCCATGCCGTTCGGCTCGGCTGGTTCGCAATGACCTGCGATCCATGTTTAACTTGAACGTGTGTTCAATATAAAAACGCTGGTCTGTTGCCGGTGTTCAACAGGAGGATTGCCTTTGCTGAACCTGTCTACTACGAACGTTCCAAGCCCTTGCGTGGTGCACCTGTCATGAGTGCGTCAGTCCCTGATACCGCTCCTGAAAAAGCCCGCATGAACCCCCCGGTGTTCTACTTTGCGGCAAGCGTCATTCTGCTGTTCGGCCTGACGGTCATCAGCTTCCCCGAAGCCGCCGGCAACTGGCTGCTGGCGGCGCAGAACTGGGCGGCCAACACGGTTGGCTGGTACTACATGCTGGCGATGACGCTGTATCTGGTCTTCGTGGTGGTCACCGCCTTGTCGGGCTACGGCAAGATCAAGCTCGGTGCCGACCACGACGAACCCGAATTCAGCTATCTGTCCTGGGCGGGCATGCTGTTTGCCGCCGGCATCAGCATTACCCTGTTCTTCTTCTGCGTGTCCGAACCGCTGACCCACATGCTGATGCCGCCGCAAGGTGAGGGCGGCACGGTGGAGGCGGGGCGCCAGGCGATGCAGATCCTGTTTCTGCACTGGGGTTTTCATGGCTGGGGCGTATTCGCCTTCGTCGGCATGGCCTTGGCCTACTTCGCCTATCGGCACAACCTGCCACTGGCCTTGCGCTCGGCGCTGTACCCACTGATCGGCAAGCGCATCAACGGCCCCATCGGGTATGCGGTCGATGGTTTCGGCATCATCGCCACCGTGTTCGGCCTGGGCGCCGACATGGGCTTTGGCGTGCTGCACCTCAATTCCGGGCTCGACTACCTGTTCGGCATCAGTCATAGCCAGTGGGTGCAAGTGGCGTTGATCGTGCTGATGATGGGCGCCGCCGTGGCGGTGGCCGTGGCCGGTGTCGAGAAGGGCGTGCGGGTGATGTCGGACATCAACCTGTTCCTGGCCTGCGCGCTGCTGCTGTTCGTGCTGTTCGCCGGGCCCACCCAGCACCTGTTCAACACCCTGATCCAGAACATCGGTGATTACCTCGGCGCCTTGCCCAGCAAGAGCTTCGACGTCTATGCCTATGGCGAGAACCGCGACTGGCTGGGCGGCTGGACGGTGTTCTACTGGGCCTGGTGGATTGCCTGGTCGCCGTTCGTGGGGCTGTTCATTGCGCGTATTTCCCGTGGCCGCACCATCCGCGAGTTCGTCTTTGGCGTGCTGCTGATCCCGCTCGGTTTCACCCTGGCGTGGATGTCGATCTTCGGCAACAGCGCGCTGGACCAGGTGATCAACCATGGCATGACGGCCCTGGGCCAGTCGGCCTTGGACAATCCGTCGATGAGCCTTTACCTGCTGCTGGAAACCTACCCTTGGAGCAAGACGGTGATCGCCGTCACGGTGTTCATCAGCTTCGTGTTCTTCGTTACCTCGGCCGACTCCGGCACCGTGGTGCTCTCGACCTTGTCCGCCAAAGGCGGCGATGCCGACGAAGACGGCCCGAACTGGCTGCGCATCTTCTGGGGCGCAATGACCGCGCTGGTGACCATCAGCCTGTTGTTCGCCGGCAGCATCGACTCGTTGAAGTCTGCGGTGGTGCTGACCTCGCTGCCGTTCTCGCTGATTCTGCTGTGCATGATGTGGGGGCTGCACAAGGCCTTCCATCTCGAATCGCAGCGGCGTATCGCGCAGTTGCATTCGCTGGCGCCGTTTGCCCAGTCTCGCCGCGGTCGTGGCGGCTGGCGTCAGCGCTTGAGCCAGGTGGTGCACTTCCCATCGCGCGATGAGGTGTACCGCTTCATGGACGACGTGGTGCGCCCGGCGATCAGTGACGTCACGGAGGTGTTCGAGCAAAAAGGCCTGGTGCTGATCACCCAGGACGACCCGGCGCATGACAACGTCAGCCTCAAGGTCGGCCATGGGGAGGAGCAGCCGTTCATCTACCAGGTGCAGATGCGCGGTTACTTCACCCCCTCGTTCGCCCTTGGTGGCATCGGCTCGCAAGAGTTGAAGAACCGCCGCTACTACCGCGCCGAGGTGCATCTGTCCGAAGGCAGCCAGGACTACGACCTGGTCGGCTACAGCAAGGAGCAGATCATCAACGACATCCTCGACCAGTACGAGCGGCACATGCAGTTCCTGCACATGGTGCGCTAGTGTGACCGCCCGAGCCCGTCACCCGACGGGCTCAGGCACCTTCCTTCGCCGCATCAGAACGGCGCATCCCCCAGAATCGTCGCGCGGTGCATCACCCGGCGCTGCGGTCGGTAGTCATCGACCGCGTAGTGCTGGGTGACGCGGTTGTCCCAGAACGCCACGTCGTTGGCCTGCCAGCGCCAGCGGATGCTGAACTCGGGACGGGTGGCGTGGGCGAACAGCAGCTTGAGCAGCGCGTCGCTTTCATGGGCTTGCAGCTCGTTGATGCGCGTGGTGAACCCCTCATTGACGAACAACGCCTTGCGCCCGCTGACCGGGTGCGTGCGCACTACCGGATGAGACAGCGGCGGGTAGTCGCGGCGGGTCGCTTCCCAGCGCGCCAGGTCTTCGGCGGTGTTGCCAAAGCGCTCCAGCGGAAACGAGCGCGTGAAGTCGTGGGTCGCCGTCAGGCCTTCGAGCATCGCCCGCAGGGGCGCCGACAACGCCTCGAACGCGGCGATACCGCTGGCCCACAGCGTGTCGCCGCCATAGGCCGGCACTTGCTTGGCGGTGAGCACGGCGCCGAGCGCGGGGGTGGGCAGGAAGGTCACGTCGGTGTGCCAGATGGCGTTGTCGCGCACATCGGTGACGGCGGTGTCGAGGATCAGCACCTGCGGTACGTCGGCAACCTTCGGGTAGATGGGGTGGATGTGCAGATCACCGAACTGCGCGGCGAAGCGCGCTTGCTCGGCAGGCGTGAGCGGCTGATCACGGAAGAACAGCACCTGATGGCTCAGCAGCGCCTGCTCGATCGCCTCGCGCTGTGTGGCGCCGAGGTTCTGGGCCAGGTCGATGCCACTGATTTGCGCGCCCAGGGCCGGTGCCAGGGGGGTGATGGACAGGCTCATGACAGTCTCCAGGGTCGGGGGTGGACGCAATTCAATGCAGGTTGCCGTGCCAGGGCACCAGCCGCCGTTGCAGGGCGCGCAGGTCCATTTCCAGGGCAAAGGCGATCGCTGCAATCAGCACGATGCCCAGCACCACCACATCGGTGACCAGGAACTGCGCGGCCGACTGCACCATGAAGCCCAGCCCGCGCGTGGCAGCGATCAGCTCGGCGGCCACCAGCGTCGACCAGCCAACGCCCAGGCCAATGCGAATGCCGGTAAGGATGTCGGGCAGGGCGCTGGGCAGGATCACGTGGCGGATCAGCTGCCCGCGAGTCGCACCGAGCGACTGCGCGGCGCGCAGCCGGACCGGGTCGACACTGCGCACGCCAGTGGCGGTGGCAATGGCGATGGGGGCGAAGATGGCGAGGTAGATCAGCAGCACCTTGGACAGCTCGCCGATGCCGCACCAGATCACGATCAATGGCAGGTAGGCCAGCGGCGGAATGGGCCGGTAGAACTCGATCAACGGGTCGAGAATGCCTCGCGCCACACGGTTGCTGCCGATGGCCAGGCCAATCGGCACGGCCGTCAGCGTGGCCAGTAGCAATGCGAGGCTGATACGCCCCAGGCTTGCGCCCAGGTGCTGCCACAGGCTGGCCTCCATGTAACCTTCGCCGAGCACCTGGCGGGCTGCGTTCAGCACCTCGCCCGGAGAGGGCAGGAACAGCGGTTCCACCCAGCCCGCGGCAGTTACCAGCCACCAGGCCAGCAGCAGGCTGGCCACGGTCAGGACACTGATCCAGCGTGTGGGCAGCGCGCGGCGCGGCCTTGGCGCCGCGGCCGAAGGGGGCTCGAGGTTACCGCGCAGCGGCAGTTCCAGGCTGTTCATGTCATGCAGGCTCCTGTTGCCGGGCGGCCAGGCGTTGCTCGAAGACCCGCGCCAGTACGTGCTCGCGGGTGGCGATGAAAGCAGGGTCGGACTTGATGGCACGGGCCGGCTCGCCGGCGGTGTAGCGCTGGCCGAAGTCCAGTTGCAGGCGCTCGACGATGCGCCCCGGCTCCGGTGCCAGCAGCACCAGGTCAGTGGCCAGGAACACGGCTTCTTCGATGTCGTGGGTGATCAGGAAAATCGGCTTGGTGGTGCGCTGCCAGATCTGCAGCAACAGCTCCTGGACGTGCTCACGGGTGAAGGCGTCCAGCGCGCCAAATGGTTCGTCCATCAGCAGCAGGCGAGGGTCTGCGGCCAACGCACGGGCCAGGCCGACCCGCTGTTGCTGCCCGCCAGACAGCTGCCAGATACGCCGTTCGGCAAACCCTGCCAGATCAACCAGCGCCAGCATTTCCCGGGCCTTGGCCTCGCGCTCAGCGCGCGGCATGCCGGCCAGTGCCAGGCCGAAGGCCACGTTGCCAAGCACGTTTAGCCAGGGCAACAGGCCGTGAGCCTGGAACACCACCCCGCGTTCGGCGCTCGGACCTGTGACCGGCACACCGTCCAGGGTAATGCGCCCGGCGCTGGGGGCGACGAAACCGGCGATCAGGTTCAGCAGCGACGTCTTGCCACTCCCTGACGGGCCCAGGGCCACCAGCAACTGGCGCGGCCCCAGGCTCAGGTTGATGTCGGCCAGCACCGGCGTACCGGCTGGTGAATAGCGGGCGCTGACGTGCGCCAGTTCGAGCAAGGCCATGGCGGGCTCCGTGCAGGTCGGTAGGTGGATCAGTGCGGCAGGAACTGGGCGCTGACGTAGGGCGAGTAATCGGGGAGGACCGCCGCCACCTTGCCTTGCTCCTTGAGGAAGGTGGCGGTGTCGGTCAGCGCTTGCGTGGTCGGTGCGCCCAGGGCCTTGGCCTGATCAGCCGCCAGCGGATAGACATTGCCTTCGAGCAGCACAGGGATGTCACCCGGCTTGGCACCGGACAACCGCGCGACCTTGCTGATGTTGTCGGGCTTGGCCAGCCAGGCCTTGGGGTCTTGGCGGTAGTCGGCATAGACGTCGAGGGTGACCTTGGCAAAGGCCTTGACCACCTCGGGGTGTTTGCTGGCGAAGTCTTTGCGCACGATCCACGCGTCGAAGGTCGGCGCGCCTTTGCTGGCCAGCTCACCGGAGGTGATCAGCACGTTGCCGCTTTCCTTGGCCACGCCCAAGGCCGGGTCCCACACGTAGGTGGCATCGATGTCGCCGCGTTTCCACGCAGCGATGATGGCAGGCGGCGCCAGATTGAGAATCTGCACCTTGGCCGGGTCGATGCCCCACTGTTTCAACGCGGCCAGCAGGCTGTAGTGGCCGGTGGAGACGAAGGGCACGGCAATTTTCTTGCCGATCAGCGCCTGCGGGGTGTCGATACCGCTGCGCGCCACCAGCGCTTCACCGGCGCCGATCTGGGTGGCGATGAGGAAGGTCTCGATCGGCAGCTTGCGGGTTGCGGCGGCGGCCAGCGGGCTGGAGCCCAGGTAACCGATCTGGACGTCGCCGGAGGCCACGGCCGTGATCACATCGGCGCCGTTATCGAACTTGCGCCAGTCGATGCTGGCCTGGCTGGCCTTTTCATAGGCGCCGTCGGCCTGGGCGGCCTTGGCCGGATCGACGGTGGTCTGGTAGGCCACGGTAAGGTCAGCCGCCTGCGCCAGCCAGCTGGCACTGGCCAAGGCTAGGGTGGCGAACAGGCGCAGTGGGGTGAAGGCGATCATGGAGGGCTCCTCATCGGGCAGGCGGGACTGGAATGCCGATGAGGCTAAATGATCTAAGAAATTAAAAATAAATAACTTTTAGTCATTAGCTTAGTCGCCGAGCGCGCGCGTGATGGGGTGTTGAAGTGCGTTGAGAAGCGCGGGCAGGCGGCCAGTTCGGGGCGTGAGGCGCTGATGCAGTAGAAATTTCCTGGCATATAAAAGCGCTTGCTTAGCGCTGAATTGCCGAAGCGATCCGAACTTATTCCAGAAAAATCTTAACCATTCTACAAACAATCATTCTGGTTTTATCGCATTGTCATTATTCTGTAGCGCAATTGGCGTATTAGACCAAAGTCGCGAAACGATCTGTAACGATTGACTTCGCGGTGACGCTTTGGCGCTAATCGCCAACCGACGTGAGTCCGGCAGCAGACCGAGCCACTGAGAAGCACAAAAATTAGAACGTAGAGGAGCACTTCATGTACAAGTCCAGCCTGGCCATGGCCGTCGCCCTGGGGGTTTTCGCCCAACACGCTGCAGCTGCCGGTTTCGTTGAAGACAGCAAACTGTCTCTCAGCTCGCGCACCATGTATTTCGACAACAACAACCGTGAAGCCCACGGCGCCGTCCGTCCTGACCAACGTGAGTCGGGTCAGGGCTTCAAGCTCGACTACATCTCGGGCTTCACCCAAGGCACCGTCGGTTTCGGCGTTGACGCTCAGGCACTGTGGGGTATTCACCTCGATGGCGGCCGCGGCTACCACAAAGGCGGCTTCTTCCCGGATGACGGCAACGGTTCGGCCGATCAGTGGGCTCGCATCGGCGGCAACGCCAAGGCGCGTTTCTCCAAGACCGAAGCGCACTTCGGTAGCGCACTGGCGCCGAACCTGCCGATCCTCGTGTCGAACGACGGTCGTCTGCTGCCACAGACCTTCGAGGGTGCCACCCTCCAGTCGAAGGAAATCGACAACCTGACCATCAACGCCGGTCAGCTGACCCACGCCATGGGCCGTGCGTCGAGCAACCGCACCGGTCTGTCGGTCAACGGCGGTACCGAGGAAAGCAACAAGTTCCGCTACGGTGGCCTGGACTACAAGCTGACCAAAGACCTCACCCTGCAGTACTACTACTCGAACCTGGAAGACTTCTACAAACAGCACTTCCTGGGCGCGACCCACCTGTATCAGATCGACAAAGACCAGTCGTTCAAGACCGACCTGCGCTGGTTCAACAGCAGCAACGATGGCAAGAACGGTCAGGCCGGCTACCGCTTCAACAACAACGGTGGCTATGCCAGCACCCCGGGCGAAGTCGACAACAAGACCTGGTCGGCCATCTTCACCTACACCCTGGGCGGCAACTCGTTCCTGTTGGGCCACCAGCGCGTCAACGACGACGGCGGTTTCGTCTGGCTGAACCAGGGCAGCCTGGTCGGCGAAGGTGCAGGCGGCGCAAGCTTCTACCTGTTCACCGACAGCATGATCAACCAGTTCGCCAAGGCCGGTGAAAACACCACCTTCGGTCAGTACGCCTACGACTTCGCGGGCCTGGGCGTTCCAGGCCTGAAGGCGTCGGTTTCCTACCTCAAGGGTGAAGACGGCAAGAACGCCAACGGCAACGGCACCTTCAGCGAGTGGGAACGCGATGCGCGGGTCGACTACGTGATCCAGGAAGGCCCGCTCAAAGGTCTGGGCACCAGCCTGCGTCATGGCGTGTACCGTGGCGCTGGCACCAGCTCGCTGGCTGACCAGGACCAGACCCGTCTGATCTTCAACTACACCTACAACTTCCTGTAAGGCGTAGCGGAACCGAAAAGCCCCGCTGTGTGCGCAAGGCTGTTCATCTAGCGAAGTCGAGTCAGGGCTGCCTTGCAGCCCATCGCGGCTAAAGCCGCCTCTACAGGATTGCGAGCATCTGTAGGCGCGGCTTTAGCCGTGATGGGCCGTAAAGCGGCCCTGATCGCCTGAGTGAGCAGCATTGCGCCGGGTGCGGGGTTTTTTACGAGCTTGATTTAATATTCCTTAAAGATATAAATAAATCATTATTAATTCTTTTTTATTTGAATCACGTTCAGGCACAGTGACCTGCATCTGGTAGAGATCAGCACAGGAACTGCACCTATGAGCCTCAAACTTGGCGACATCGCCCCCGATTTCGAGCAGGACTCCACCCTCGGCCCGCTGCGTTTCCACGAGTGGCTAGGCGACAGTTGGGGCGTGCTGTTTTCTCACCCGGCAGACTTCACCCCCGTCTGCACCACCGAACTAGGGCTGACGGCCAAGCTCAAGGATGAATTCGCCCAGCGCGGGGTGAAGGCCATTGCCCTGTCGGTCGACCCGGCCGACTCCCATCACCGCTGGATCGATGACATCAACGAGACGCAGCACACGGTGGTGAATTTTCCGATCATCGCCGACGCCGATCGCAAGGTCTCCGACCTGTACGACCTGATCCACCCCAATGCCAGCGACACCCTGACGGTGCGCTCACTGTTCATTATCGACCCGCACAAGAAGGTGCGCCTGACCATCACCTACCCGGCCAGTACGGGCCGCAACTTCAACGAGATCCTGCGGGTGATCGACTCGTTGCAGCTCACCGACAGCCACAAGGTGGCGACGCCTGGTAACTGGCAGCCGGGCGATGAAGTGGTGATCGTGCCGTCTCTGAAGGATGAAGACGAAATCAGACGCCGCTTCCCGAAGGGTTATCGCGCCGTGAAACCGTACCTGCGCCTGACCCCGCAGCCGGATCGTTGACCGATTCATCGTTGTACCTTGCATAGCCACACAGGGATTTCGGGCCGTTTCGACGGCCCTTTTTTTTGCCTGTTTGTCGGGCGTGCCGCACTGGGAGCGGTCAGGTGCGCATAGTTCTTAAATGAATAACTAAATGAATAAATATGATTTCTAGATATATAAGACAGCTGATAACGTTCTTCTCACCAGCACTCAAGGAAACGTTGCCATGCTAGTTGTCGCCATCGGGGGAAGCCCCAGCACCCGTTCACGCTCCGGCCTGCTGCTCGATCAGTCGCGCCAGTGGCTGCAGGAGCGCGGGGTGGAAGTGGTGACATTCCAGGTGCGTGACTTTGCCGCCGAAGACTTGCTCCACGCCCGCTTCGACAGCCCGCAGGTCAAGCACTTCCAGGACGTGGTCGCCCAGGCCGATGGCGTGATCGTGGCCACGCCGGTGTACAAAGCCTCGTTCGCCGGAGCCCTGAAGACCCTGCTCGACCTGCTGCCTGAACGCGCCCTGGAACACCGCATCGTGCTGCCCATCGCCACCGGCGGCAGCATCGCTCACATGCTGGCCGTGGACTACGCGCTCAAGCCGGTGCTGTCGGCGCTCAAGGCGCAAGAGACCCTGCACGGGATCTTCGCCGATGACCGCCAGATCAGTTATCCACAGGGCGACACGCCCGCCACGCTGGACACCGCATTGCAAGCGCGTTTGCTCGACTCACTGGAAACGTTCCACCAAGCCCTGGCGCGGCGTCCTCGACCCGTGGCCCCAGGCGTACTCAATGAACGGCTGATCAGCGCTCGCTGGAGCATCTGAGCAACCCTGCACCGATTTTCACCTTACTCGCCCGCCAACGGGCAAGCAGGTGCCACCCGAACCTCATTCGTACAGGAGAGCGCTATGCGCACTGTCTTCTTGCGTCGTGGTCTGGTCGCCCTGTTTGCGGCGGCTGTGTCCTTCGGCGTCATTACGCAAGCCCAGGCCGACACCCTGCGCATCGGCTATCAGAAATACGGCACCCTGGTGCTGCTCAAGGCCAAGGGCACGCTGGAGAAGCGTCTGGCCGAGCAGGGCATCGACGTGAAGTGGACCGAGTTCCCGGGCGGGCCGCAGTTGCTTGAGGGCCTGAACGTGGGCTCCATCGACTTCGGTGTCACCGGCGAAACCCCACCGGTCTTCGCCCAGGCCGCCGGGGCAGACCTGCTCTATGTGGCCTACGAGCCGCCTGCGCCGCATAGCGAAGCGATCCTGGTGGCAAAAGATTCGCCCATCCAGGCGGTCAAAGACCTCAAGGGTAAGAAAGTCGCGCTGAACAAGGGCTCCAACGTCCATTACCTGTTGGTGCGCGCCCTGCAAGACGCTGGCCTCAACTACAGCGATATCCAGCCGGTGTACCTGCCTCCCTCCGATGCCCGCGCCGCCTTCGAGCGCGGCAGTGTCGATGCCTGGGTGATCTGGGACCCGTACCAGGCCGCTGCCGAAAAGCAGTTGCAGGCACGTACCTTGCGTGACGGCCAGGGCCTGGTGGACAACCACCAGTTCTACCTCGCCACCCGCAGCTACGCCGCCCAGCATCCGGCCGTGATCAGTGCCCTGGTCGAGGAAGTGAACCACATTGGCCAGTGGGCCGAGGCCAACCCTCAGGCAGTCACCGATCAGGTCGCACCACTGCTGGGCCTGCCCGCCGACATCACCTTCACCTCGATGAAGCGCCAAGGCTTCGGTGCCCAGCCGCTGACGCCGGAAGTTGTGGTCGCGCAGCAGAAGATCGCCGACACCTTCCAGGCCCTGAAGCTGATTCCCAAGCCCTTGAGCATCAAGGACGTGATCTGGACCCCACCTGCCAAGGTCGCCACCGCGCCTTGATCGATCCCGCCCTGTCGGCCGCGCGCGGCAGGGCCTCTCTTGAGGAGACCGCTCCAATGAGCCTGAACATTTTCTGGTTTCTGCCCACCCACGGTGATGGCAAGTACCTGGGCACCTCCGAAGGCGCTCGCGCCGTCGACCATGGTTATCTGCAGCAGGTGGCGCAGGCCGCCGACCGTCTGGGTTTTGGCGGCGTGCTGATTCCCACCGGGCGTTCCTGCGAAGACTCCTGGCTGGTGGCCGCGTCGCTGATTCCGGTCACCCAGCGCCTGAAGTTCCTGGTGGCGCTACGCCCCGGGATCATTTCCCCGACGGTGGCTGCGCGTCAGGCCGCCACCCTCGACCGGCTGTCCAACGGTCGCGCCCTGTTCAACCTGGTGACCGGCGGCGATCCGGACGAGCTGGCCGGCGATGGTCTGCACCTGAACCATGAGGAGCGTTATGAGGCGTCGGTGGAATTCACCCGCATCTGGCGCAAGGTGCTGGAAGGCGAAGAGGTGGACTACGACGGCAAGCACATCCAGGTCAAAGGCGCCAAGTTGCTCTACCCGCCGATCCAGCAACCGCGGCCACCGCTGTACTTTGGTGGCTCGTCGGAGGCCGCGCAGGACCTGGCCGCCGAGCAGGTCGAGCTGTACCTGACCTGGGGCGAACCGCCGGCTGCGGTGGCGGAAAAGATCGCCCAGGTGCGTGAAAAGGCCGCCGCGCAAGGCCGGGAAGTGCGCTTCGGCATCCGTCTGCACGTGATCGTGCGCGAGACCAACGCCGAGGCCTGGGCCGCAGCGGATCGCCTGATTTCCCATCTGGACGACGACACCATCGCTCGCGCCCAGGCCTCGTTGGCACGTTTCGATTCGGTCGGCCAGCAGCGCATGGCCGCACTGCACGGCGGCAAGCGTGACCGTCTGGAGGTCAGCCCCAACCTGTGGGCCGGCGTAGGCCTGGTACGCGGCGGCGCTGGCACCGCGCTGGTCGGCGATGGCCCGACGGTGGCCGCGCGGGTCAAGGAATACGCCGAGCTGGGCATCGATACCTTCATCTTCTCGGGGTATCCACACCTTGAAGAATCGTACCGGGTTGCGGAACTGCTGTTCCCGCACCTGGACGTCCAGCGGCCTGAGCAGCCTAAAGCCGCCGGCTACGTGAGCCCGTTTGGCGAGATGGTGGCCAACGACATCTTGCCCAAAGCCGTGTCGCAGAGCTGAGGAGCGGATCATGAGCCACGCCTCTTCCAACACCCTCGGCCAGCGCCTGGCGCCCTGGGCCTTGCCCGTCCTGCTGCTGGCGCTGTGGCAGCTGGCGGTCAGTGCCGGCTGGCTGTCGACGCGCATCCTGCCCGCGCCCAGCGCCGTGATCAGTGCCGGCGTCGAGCTGGTCCGCAGCGGCGAGATCTGGACGCACCTGGCCATCAGTGGCTGGCGCGCCGGGCTGGGCTTCGTCATCGGCGGCAGTATCGGCCTGGTCCTGGGCTTCATCACAGGGCTGTCGAACTGGGGCGAGCGCCTGCTCGACAGCTCGGTGCAGATGATCCGCAACGTGCCGCACCTGGCGCTGATTCCGCTGGTGATCCTGTGGTTCGGCATCGACGAGTCGGCGAAGATTTTCCTGGTGGCGCTGGGCACCTTGTTCCCGATCTACCTGAACACCTACCACGGCATCCGCAACGTCGATCCGGCGCTGGTAGAGATGGCGCGCAGCTATGGGTTGTCGGGCTTTGCGCTGTTTCGCCAGGTGATTCTGCCCGGCGCCTTGCCCTCGATTCTGGTCGGCGTGCGTTTCGCCCTGGGTTTCATGTGGCTGACCTTGATCGTGGCCGAAACCATCTCGGCCAATGCCGGCATCGGTTACCTGGCGATGAACGCCCGTGAATTCCTGCAAACCGACGTGGTGGTACTGGCCATCGTGCTCTACGCGGTGCTCGGCAAGCTCGCCGACCTGGCCGCGCGCGGCCTGGAGCGTGCCTGGCTGCGTTGGCACCCGGCTTATCAAGTGAAGAAGGAGGGCGCATGACCGTGCTCGAGTCCCAATCGCCGCACCTGCTGCGCGGCATTCCGCTGGCGGTGGAGCACCTGCGCAAGACCTTCGGCCAACGTGACGTGTTGCAAGGCATCGACCTGCAGATTCCAGCCGGGCAGTTTGTGGCCATCGTCGGGCGCAGCGGCTGCGGCAAGAGCACCTTGCTGCGCCTGCTGGCCGGGCTCGACCAGCCATCGGCGGGCCAACTGCTGGCGGGCGCTGCGCCGCTGGCCCAGGCCCGCGAGGAAACCCGCTTGATGTTCCAGGACGCGCGCCTGCTGCCCTGGAAGAAAGTGATCGACAACGTCGGCCTGGGCCTGTCCGGAGACTGGCGCGCGCAAGCCCTGCAAGCCTTGCAGGCGGTCGGCCTGGAGGAACGTGCCAATGAATGGCCGGCAGCCCTGTCGGGCGGCCAGAAACAGCGCGTGGCCCTGGCCCGCGCACTGATCCACAAGCCGCGCCTGCTGCTGCTCGACGAGCCGCTAGGCGCGCTGGATGCCCTGACCCGGATCGAGATGCAGCAACTGATCGAACGGCTCTGGGGCGAACACGGCTTCACTGTGCTGCTGGTCACCCACGATGTGCACGAGGCAGTCGCGGTGGCCGACCGGGTGATCCTCATCGAAGACGGCGAAGTCGGCCTGGATCTGCAGGTCGATCTGCCCCGCCCCCGGCTGCATGGCTCGCCGCGCCTGGCCGAGCTGGAAAGCCAGGTGCTCAACCGCGTCATGGCCTTGCCGGGTGCCGAACCCGCCGCAGAACCTGTTGCACCCCTGCCCACGCAACTGCGTTGGGCGCTCTGAACCCACCTGCTGTTTTTATCGACTCAAAGGAATCTCGACATGACCATCAAAGCAATCAACGTGCGTAACCAGTTCAAAGGCACCGTGAAAGAAATCCTCGAAGGCCCGGTACTGTCGGAAATCGACGTGCAGACCGCCTCCGGCGTTGTTACATCAGTGATCACTACGCGTTCGGTACGCGAGCTGGAATTGCACGTGGGGAGTGAGGTGATTGCGTTTGTGAAATCGACAGAGGTGTCTATCGCGAAGTTGTGATGTATGAGCTGAACGTTCACTCCGCGATGACTTTGATCGGAACGAAGCGATATCGCGTTGAAGAAACCGGGGAGTGAGCGCGTTGGCTGTTATGATTCAGCTATGGAACTTGAGTCCGCCGAGATCGGGATGCAAATTCGACATTGTCGCTGATGAGGATTTCAGGCCGGCTCACCGAGGTACCACCACTGGACGGAGCCTTCATCGTCAGGTCCGGTGACGTCGTGCCCATGCTCGATGACGTTTGCCGGCAGATGCAGTCCTAATTTTTTGCTGAGCAGATCGGTTTCTAACGGATGAGAGTCGCCAAGAAGTCTCAGGTAGTAATCCCGATCGTAGAAAATCGTCACTTCGTTTTGAAATATCCAAGGCCAGATTATCCGGCAGGCCACACGATAGTAGCCAGCCGAATGATGAGCCGCCCTTGACAAGTGATTCGCCGCCTCAATTAACTGTGGTATACAGAAAGCCTAGCGTCCAGTAGCGGCTTGCGGTCCCTCGAATGAAGCTGCGTGAATCGGAATTTTCCAGTTCGTAGCCTTGCTCGTGTTCGGCCTTTGGGTAGAGCTGACCTTCACATGTGGATGTCTATCGTCCAAGCGTGCGCGAGCCTCGTGCGATGCCCCTTACGGGCTTTGCGGAGATGCCAGAACGTTGATCGAGTAACTGGCAGCTTGCCAATTCCAGATAGCCCTCTTGATTCTGCTTCATGGAATATTCAGATCATTGCTTTAGGTGCGGGCAACAGCATTTGGATCGCCAGGTATCTGGCTCGTGCGCTTCAAGCGTTCACCTGTCTGGCATCACGTCAACCTGAAATGGTGCTGATGAACAGCGTGAGTTCTTTGTCAGAGGTCATGCCTAGACGTTTTTCTAACGCCAGTTTTTGTGGCGGCGTCAATTCCTGTTCACCGTCGTATCCATCGTTCAACGACTGCCATTCCATTATTTCGAGTACGGCCTGTTCGTCTTGACGGTGAACGATCAGCTCGAATTGCAAAGTTTCGTCTGGGTGTGGTTCTGGAAAAAATCCGGTCACATAAAGGAACATCGTATTTTCCTTATCGTGGGGTTTTTCGCCCTGGCTTGGCCGGCTTGGTTTGTTTTCCAGTTTCATGATCGAATTCTCCAAGATGACTGCCTTGTTCGTCATATATCTCTACTTGGCCATTCTCGTAGTCTCATTCGTGTATTTTTCCTTTACGATCCAACCATCGAGCACGTATTTTCCGCCTCCTTGAACTGTTGACTTCCCGCATACTTTGTAGATTTCAGGAAATACAGGAAATAGGCGTAGGTTTGGACGCTAGCTGGAGTGACTCGATGTGCTGAACATAACATTTTTCCCCTAGCGCGCTAGTATTTCCTTTCAGCCTGTAACATTCAGAAATGGCGCCCGTGAGCGATGAAAATTCGGTCTTCGCAGCCGCCTTCAAAGGCAGGTCGTGATGCTAAGTGATAGCGCCAACAGCCGGGGTTCACTCAGAAGACGGCTTATTTCCAAAGTTTGCTCAGCATCAAGGTCCTGCACACCATCACAACCTTCGTTCAGAGAATGCCAGCCTATGATTTGTAAAATACGCTCTTCTTGATCAGGTTTCACAAAATATGAAAATTTCTCAGAGTCATCATCGTGGGGTTCTGGTAAGAATCCCATTATCAATAACTGCATATTTGCTCCTTTCATTTAGGGGTGGTTCGGCCAGGTACTGCAGGTTTCAATTGGACTCCCGTTTCATGGTCGAATTCTCCTAAGTGGTTTCCTTGCTTGTCATAAATTTCCACAGCACCATGCTGCGAATCCCACTCATAAATCTTTCCCCTTTTGTCTTTCCAGCGCATGCGTTTTTTTCCACCTCCTTGAACATAGGCTTTCGCTTTCGCGCGAACAGCCAATGGAAATGCCGGTAGCGTTGCTGGAGATGGAAAATAGTCGCCATCTGCGTTTGTGCTGAGCACAACATACAACGGCCGAATCCCAGCATCCGCTGGAAACACCAGTATGAAATCCCGATACTCCGGCGGATAAATCGGGTTGACGATGACCCGATCCGCCTGCTCGGTCGGCGGGAATATCCAGATAGCGGGTGTGTCGGGGGCTCCTTGCAAAGGCGGTATTGCTGAGGCGCGGCTGGTATCGACTGCCGGAGTCCAGATAAGTGTGACGCCATTGCCGAAGTCGGCGACTTGCTGCTCACCTTGCAGCTTGAATTGCACCACTGGCACCTGTTCCCAGTCGCGGCGTGTCTGGGTATTGAAGCCATATCCCTTGAGCGTGCCATCAGGCTGCAGTTCGACCTGAAGCCGCACGCGGGTGCGTGCCGTTTCCAAGGATCGTAACTGTTCGTCGCTGTAGAGCGCGCTATCGCCCAAGCTGGAAGGCCACAGCAGCGCGAGAACGCCGACGACATTACTGGCAACAAGGCCCGCGCCTATCCGCAGCGCTGCTGATTCGCTGCTGACGCCAAGGCCCGTGAGTGTCAAAGCGCCCAAAGCGGCTGGCAATGGATCGCCGCCAATGACTTGCAACGGCAGCGCACCTTCACCGCCCAGCGAATGTCCACCCAGCAGCGTTGACTGGCCATAAGCCTGAATCAGGTCGGTAGGGATAAAACCGTTGTAGTTGTCATGGTTGTAGGCGCCATTAGGCAGTGCGATTGGCTTGCAGAATACGCAGCCTCGTGAGAGGCCTTTGGCGGGGGCAGGGCGCTCAGGAAGCGCTTAGTAGGGCGCCCGGCGCTCAGCGTGATGATTGGATGGCAGGGCATCGGTGGCAGGTTGCTGTGCCGGCGGCTTGTTGCTACGTGCCCGATTAGGCACGCTGGGCATGGGGCTGAACCACCTGTCCTTCGCCATTCGACAGTCCTTTTCAAAAGGGGCAATCGGATGACCCTAAAGAACTCATCGCCCAGACGCTGTAAGACGCGTCTGAGATTCTTCTAGGCAAGTGGCGCTCAAGACATAGTGGTATCAGGTGTGATCAGCTCTGCAGCGTTATCGCCAGCAGCCCGCTGTGGCGCGTGCAGTGTGATTAGCGGCAACGCTTCACGAGAAACGCCGGCAGATACAACCCCAGATACGCCTCGAACACCCGCATCCCTTCTTCAGCCATACGTGGCGTAATGCTGTCGTGCAGCTGCACCGACCGCGCATACACCCGATCGCTCAACGCCATCGCCAGAGCAAATACATCCACGTCTTCAGGCAGGGCGGGCAGGTGAAAGTGCTGCTCGAACAGCGCGCGCATCAGGCTGTCCAGCTCCAGGTCGTGCTGGCGGTCGGCGCGGGTGACTTCGTTCAGCCCGTGCTGGGCGAGGATCAGCTGGCGCGCCGCGGCGTCCTCGCTGTAGATGGCCTGGGTGCGCTGCTCGACCAGCCGTGCCAGGTCATGCCAGGTCGTCAGCGCGTTGGTGTCGATGGGGGCCTGCAAGGCCGCGCGAAAAGCGCGGTGGATGTCGGCGGTCAGCGCTTCGAGCAGGGCCGGCACGCTGGCGAAGAAGTGGTACACCGAAGACGGCGGGATTTGCGCCCGCTCGGCCACGCTGTAGATCGACAGCCCGGCCACGCCGTGTTCAGGCAGCAGGTCGCGGGCCGCAGCGAGAATCGCCTCGATCCGCGCCTGGCTGCTGGCGCGAAGCCGGCGCGGGCCGGGCGCGCGGCTCATCAGGTACTGATGGCCAGGATGCTGGCCTGGTAGGCTCCGACGAACAGGTCGAAATCACCCACTTCTTCCTGCTCCAGACGCGTCTGCGCCACCAGTGATTCGCGTGCCTGTGCCTCGAACGCCTGTTGCTGCTCGGCGCTCAGCGGCGCGCTGCGCAGCGTCTGGGCATGGGCCAGGCTCTGGCGCATGGAGAAGGCGGCAAAGCCTTCCTGGTGCTGCTGCATGCTCGCCAGCACCCGCGCCGACGGGGTCAACGACGGATCCTCGACCCTGGCGCGTTGCTGGGCCAAGGCATTGCCATGCGCCTCACCGCCATGGGCCAGATCCAGCAGATCAGCGAAGGGGGCGATGCGGTCGAGCAAGTCGGTGGCCCAATCGGTCAGGCTGATCGCCTGGCCTTTGCGGCTGAGCTCCAGCCCCGGCCGACGACCTTCCTTGACCACCGCCAGGAAGTTGCTGGTGCATTGGCTGCACTCGGCGTTGTCGAGCTGCGGGCTGTCGTCCAGCGCGCAGAGCAGCAGGAAGGCGTCGAGAAAGCGCGATTGCGCCAGGTCGATGCCCACCGGCAGGAACGGGTTGATGTCCAGGCAGCGCACTTCGACGTACTGCACGCCGCGGGCGACCAAGGCCTGGATCGGCCGCTCGCCGGTGTAGGTGACGCGTTTGGGGCGGATGTTGGAGTAGTACTCGTTCTCGATCTGCAGCACATTGGTATTGAGCTGCACCCACTCGCCGTCCTTGTGCGTACCCACCTCGACATACGCCGGATACGGCGTGGCGACCGCGCGGCGCAGGCTGTCGGTGTAGCTGGCCAGGTCGTTGTAGCAGGGCGTAAGGCCCGCTTGGGCATTGCTCTGGTAACCCAGGTCGCTCATGCGCAGGCTGGTGGCGTAGGGCAGGTACAGGGTGTTGGCGTCGAACTGCTCCAGCTGATGCGCGCGGCCACGCAGGAAGCCTGCGTCCAGCGCAGGCGAGGCGCCGAACAGGTACATCAGCAGCCAGCTGTAGCGGCGGAAATTGCGGATCAGCCCGATGTACATCTTCGACTGGAAGTCGCGGTCGCTGTCCTGGCTGCCTTCGGCGTCGCGCAGCAGCGGCCACAGGGCTTCGGGCAAGGAGAAGTTGTAGTGGATGCCGGCGATGCACTGCATGGTGCGGCCGTAGCGCAGGGCCAGGCCCTTGCGGTACACGTGCTTGAGCTTGCCGATGTTCGAGGTGCCGTACTCGGCGATGGGAATGTCTTCCTCGGCCGGCAGCGGGCAGGGCATCGAGGGGCTCCACAGGTACTCGTCGCCGAGCCCGGTGTAGACGAAGCGGTGAATCTCTTCGAGGTTCTCCAGTACCTTGGCCGGGTCGGCCAGGGCAGGGGTGATGAACTCGAGCAGGGATTCGGAGTAGTCGGTGGTGATCTGCTCGTTGGTCAGCGCCGATCCCAGGGTATGCGGATGCGGGGTCTGGGCCAGGCGACCTTCGGCGGTCACACGAAGGCATTCACGTTCAATGCCGTGCAGGCACTGCGCGAGCAGAGGAAGATTGGCGCCGAGCAGGCTCAGGCGGCGGTTGAGGAGGTCACTCAAGTTGGATTCCTTCACGCGTCAGTCGGCCCAATATGGGGGTAGGAATGACGGTCTACAAGGGTAGGAAAAAAGGAACTGGCGTTGTCGCCTGTTTTCCGCGGGTCCGGCAGTGCCTGCGCACCCTCGAAAAGTACCGCAGATACCCGTTGGTGAGCTAGCAGGGGGAGAAGGTTCCGTGGGCGTTGCCGACGTGCCAGTCGCCTGTGGACACGTCGGCGTCGAGGCCTACTTCTTCTTCAGTTGTTTGGCGTTGGCGAACAGCGAGGCCATGGCGTTGTTGGCCGGCGCGGCGGTGCTGGTTTCACGTGGGCGAGGTGCCTGCTGCGGGCGATTGCCGCCTTGGCCACGACCGCCATTGCGCTGGCCTTCGACCTTCTCGCCAGGGGTGTCGCTCATGCGCATCGACAGGCCCACACGCTTGCGCGGGATGTCCACTTCCATGACCTTGACCTTGACCACATCACCGGCCTTGACCGCCTCGCGTGGGTCTTTGACGAACTTTTCCGACAGCGCGGAGATGTGCACCAAACCGTCCTGGTGCACGCCGATGTCGACGAACGCGCCGAAGTTGGTGACGTTGGTCACCACGCCTTCGAGGATCATGCCCGGCTCGAGGTCCTTGAGGTCTTCGACGCCCTCCTGGAACGAGGCGGTCTTGAACTCGGGGCGCGGGTCACGGCCGGGCTTGTCCAGCTCCTGCAGGATGTCGGTGACGGTGGGCAGGCCGAAGGTTTCGTCGGTGAAGCGCTTGGGGTCCAGGCGCTTGAGGAAGGCACTGTCGCCGATCAGCGAGCGAATGTCGCGGTCGGTGTTGGCGGCAATGCGCTGCACCAGCGGGTAGGCCTCAGGGTGCACGGCAGAGGCGTCAAGCGGGTTGTCGCCGCTCATCACACGCAGGAAGCCGGCGGCCTGTTCGAAGGTTTTTTCGCCCAGGCGGCTGACTTTCTTCAGCGCCGCGCGGGTGGCGAACGGGCCGTTGGCGTCGCGGTGGGCGACGATGTTCTGCGCCAGCGTTGCATTGAGGCCGGAAATCCGCGTCAGCAGCGCCACCGAAGCGGTGTTGACGTCGACGCCCACGGCGTTCACGCAGTCTTCCACCACCGCATCCAGGCCGCGCGCCAGTTTCACCTGGGATACATCGTGCTGGTACTGGCCCACGCCAATCGATTTCGGGTCGATCTTCACCAGTTCGGCGAGCGGGTCCTGCAGGCGGCGGGCGATCGACACGGCGCCACGGATCGACACGTCCAGGTCCGGGAACTCGCGGGCGGCCAGCTCTGAGGCCGAATACACCGAAGCGCCAGCTTCCGAGACCATGACTTTGGTCATTTTCAGGGCCGGGTAGAGCTTGATCAGGTCAGCGGCCAGCTTGTCGGTTTCGCGGCTGGCGGTGCCGTTGCCGATGGCCAGCAGTTCCACCGAGTGCTTGGCGCACAGGGCGGCCAGCACGGCAATGGTGCGGTCCCAGTCGTTGCGCGGCACGTGCGGGTAAACGGTGGCGGTGTCGAGCACCTTGCCGGTGGCATCGACCACCGCCACCTTGCAGCCGGTGCGCAGGCCCGGGTCCAGGCCCAGGGTCGTACGCGGACCGGCGGGTGCTGCCAGCAGCAGGTCGTGCAGGTTGTGCGCGAAGACGTTGATCGCCTCGCTTTCAGCGCCTTCGCGCAGCTCGCCGAGCAGGTCGGTTTCAAGGTGGGTATAGAGCTTGACCTTCCAGGTCCAGCGCACCACTTCGGCCAGCCATTTGTCGGCGGCGCGGCCACGGTTTTCCAGACCCACGTGTTCGCCGATCATCAGCTCGCACGGGTGCAGGGTGCCGGGCAGTTCTTCGCCCACTTTCAGCGAGGCACTGAGCACGTCTTCGTTGCGCCCGCGGAAGATCGCCAGGGCGCGGTGCGACGGCACGCTGCGCAGCACTTCGTCATGGGCGAAGTAGTCACGGAACTTGGCGCCTTCCTCTTCCTTGCCGGCGACCAGCCTTGCGCTGAGCACGGCTTCCTGCTTGAGGAAGGTGCGCAGCTTTTCCAGCAGGCCCGCGTCTTCGGCGAAGCGCTCCATGAGGATGTACTTGGCGCCCTCCAGAGCGGCCTTGACGTCCGCCACACCCTTGTCGGCATCGACGAAGCGCACAGCTTCGGTTTCCGGGTTTTTCTGCGGGTCGTCGAACAGCGCGTCGGCCAGCTCGCCGAGGCCGGCTTCCAGGGCGATCTGGCCCTTGGTGCGGCGCTTCTGCTTGTACGGCAGGTAAAGGTCTTCGAGGCGGGTCTTGGTGTCGGCCAGGTTGATGTCGCGGGTCAGCTCCGGGGTCAGCTTGCCCTGTTCCTGGATGCTCGCGAGGATGCTGGCGCGGCGCTCGTTCAGCTCGCGCAGGTAGCGCAGGCGCTCGTCGAGGTGGCGCAGTTGGGTGTCGTCCAGGCTACCGGTGACTTCTTTGCGGTAACGGGCGATGAAAGGCACCGTCGAGCCTTCGTCCAACAAGGCCACGGCCGCCTCGACCTGCTGTGGGCGAACGCCCAGTTCCTCGGCGATACGGCTGTTGATGCTGTCCATGAAAACCACCTGACAAATTGTGAGTACTGAAGACCGCATGAGGCGCCCGCAACGGGCCGCCGCGATGGAAAGCCGCGCATTATACGCATCGTGCCCAGCGTGCGGTGATGGCCCCTGGCCAGTGCTGAGAGGCGGGAAGTGGCACCCCGGGAAAAATCTGTTAACAATGCACAGGGCACGCGGCTCAGCGGCTACGCCATAATGCGTGCCGACATCAGAGGAGCTAGTCATGAGCAGCACTGCAAACAACGTTGAAGGCGAGAAGATTCTCATCGTCGATGACGATCCTGGGCTGAGCAGCCTGCTCGAGCGTTTCTTCACCAGCAAGGGCTACCGCGCCCGTGCGGTGCCCAATGCCGAACACATGGACCGCCTGTTGGCGCGTGAAGTCTTCAACCTCGTGGTGCTCGACCTCATGCTGCCCGGCGAAGACGGCCTGTCGGCCTGCCGCCGGCTGCGCGCCGCGAACAACCAGATCCCGATCATCATGCTCACCGCCAAGGGTGATGAGCTGAGCCGCATCAAGGGCCTGGAGCTGGGCGCCGATGACTACCTGGCCAAACCCTTCAACCCCGATGAACTGGTCGCTCGCGTCAAGGCCGTACTGCGCCGGCAGTCGCCCAGCGTGCCAGGTGCGCCGGGCAGCGAAGACGAAACCGTCACCTTCGGCGATTACGAGCTGTCTCTGGCCACCCGCGAGCTCAAGCGTGGCGATGAAGTCCACATGCTCACCACCGGCGAGTTCGCCGTGCTCAAGGCACTGGTCATGCACGCCCGCGAGCCGCTGACCCGAGACAAGCTGATGAACCTGGCCCGCGGTCGCGAGTGGGACGCGCTGGAGCGCTCCATCGACGTGCAGATTTCTCGCCTGCGCCGCATGATCGAGCCCGACCCTTCCAAACCGCGCTATATCCAGACGGTCTGGGGCGTGGGTTATGTCTTCGTGCCGGATGGCAACGCCAGCAAATGAAGTGCCGTTTGCAGGGCATAGCGGATGCTGCAGGGCGATCCTTCGGGGTCGCCCTGCTTGCGTCTGCAACGGTCCCGCAGTTCCGTCCTGCCCTTGCCACACAGTAGTCGTCCTGATGAAAACCCCTCTCTGGTTCCCGCAAAGCTTCTTCTCCCGCACCTTGTGGCTGGTGCTGATCGTCGTGCTGTTCTCCAAGGCGCTGACCCTGGTGTACCTGCTGATGAACGAAGACGTGCTGGTCGATCGCCAGTACAGCCACGGCGTGGCCTTGACCCTGCGTGCGTACTGGGCGGCTGACGAAGAGAACCGCGAACGCATCGCCGAAGCCGCAGGGCTGATCCGGGTGACGGGCTCCGGGGTGCCAGAGGGTGAACAGCATTGGCCCTACAGCGAGATCTACCAGCGCCAGATGCAGGCCGAGCTGGGCGAGGACACCGAGGTACGCTTGCGTATCCACGCCCCACCGGCGCTGTGGGTCAATGCCCCGAGCCTGGGGCCGGGCTGGCTGAAGGTGCCGTTGTACCCGCATCCATTGCGCGGCCAGAAAATCTGGAACGTACTGGGCTGGTTCCTGGCCATTGGCCTGTTGTCCACAGCCTCGGCCTGGATTTTCGTGCGCCAGCTCAACCAGCCGCTCAAGCGCCTGGTGTTCGCCGCCCGGCAACTGGGCCAGGGGCGCAGCGTGCGGCTGCCGATCAGCGATACCCCCAGCGAAATGGCCGAGGTCTATCGCTCTTTCAACCAGATGGCCGAAGACGTCGAACAGGCCGGCCGCGAGCGAGAATTGATGCTGGCGGGAGTCTCCCACGACTTGCGCACGCCGCTGACGCGGTTGCGGCTGTCGTTGTCATTGATGGGCTCGGAAAACGACCTGACCGACGACATGGTCCGCGACATCGAAGACATGGATGCCATCCTCGATCAGTTCCTGGCATTCATCCGCGATGGTCGCGACGAGCCGGTGGAAGAGATTGACCTCACGGCGCTGATCGGCGAAGTGGTCGCCCCGTACAACCAGCCCGAAGAGCGCGTGCGATTGTGCCTCGAACCGATCCCGCCATTTCCGCTGCGCCGGGTATCGATCAAGCGAATGCTCGACAACTTGATCGGCAACGCCTTGCACCATGCCGGGGAGGGGGTGGAAGTGGCGGCCTATGTGTCGGGGGACCACAGCGCGCCTTACGTGGTACTGAGCGTGCTGGACCGAGGTGTGGGGATCGACGAGGCCGAACTGCAGAGCATCTTCAACCCGTTCATTCGCGGTGACCGGGCGCGTGGCGGCAAGGGCACCGGCCTGGGCCTTGCGATCGTCAGGCGGATTGCCGCTCAGCATGGCGGCAATGTTGAACTGCGTAATCGTTCGGGTGGCGGTATAGAGGCACGGGTCAGGCTGCCACTGGGCTTGATGCTGCCACGCAACGCCGTCTGATCGGCGCTCCGAGGTGCGGTGTGAAGGGGCTGCGTGGAGTCGGCCCGTGGCAGATCGGGCCACGTCTGGTCGGGCCACGCTTGGTCGGGCCATGTCGAATCGATGCTCTTGACGCACAGCCCACACCTGTCAGGCCCGATGCACACGCAGAGTGCATCGGGCCTGACTGCGTTCAGCCCTTGCCCTTGGTCCGGGTCTGGTTAGGGCCGCCGTGCTTTTCCAGGTGTTCGATGATCATGCCCGCCACGTCCTTGCTGGTGGTGACTTCAATACCTTCGAGGCCTGGCGAGGAGTTCACCTCCATGACCAAGGGGCCATGGTTGGAACGCAGAATATCCACCCCCGCAACGCTCAACCCCATGACCTTGGCCGCACGGATGGCCGTCATGCGTTCTTCGGGGGTGATCTTGATCAGGCTGGCGACACCGCCGCGGTGCAGGTTGGAACGGAACTCCCCAGGCTTGGCCTGGCGCTTCATCGAGGCAATGACCTTGTCGCCCACCACGAAGCAGCGGATATCGGCGCCACCGGCTTCCTTGATGTATTCCTGGACCATGATGTTCTGCTTCAGGCCCATGAACGCCTCGATCACCGACTCTGCGGCCTTGGCGGTTTCACACAACACCACGCCGATCCCCTGGGTGCCTTCGAGCACCTTGATGACCAGGGGAGCGCCGCTGACCATGTCGATGAGGTCGGGGATGTCGTCGGGCGAGTGGGCGAACCCTGTGACCGGCAGGCCAATACCGCGCCGTGACAACAACTGCAGCGAGCGCAACTTGTCGCGCGAGCGAGCGATCGCCACCGATTCGTTCAGCGGATACACCCCCATCATTTCAAACTGGCGCAGGACCGCGCAGCCGTAGAAGGTCACCGACGCACCGATGCGCGGAATGACTGCGTCGAAGCCTTCCAGCGGCTTGCCGCGGTAGTGAATCTGCGGTTTGTGGCTGGCGATGTTCATGTACGCGCGAAGCGTATCGATGACCACCATCTCATGGCCACGCTGGGTACCAGCCTCGACCAGGCGGCGGGTGGAATACAGACGCGGATTACGCGAAAGCACGGCGATCTTCATGCGGCACCTGTGGCGGGAAAAATGATTGCCGGATAGGCCGGTTTGTCCTGTACGTATTTCAATCCTGGGTTCACTACCAATTGACCGTGGACAAGTGCTTTCGAGCCAATCAAAAGTCGATAGCGCATGCGTTTTCTGCAGGCCAGGGTGAACTCGACTTCCCAGACCCGATCACCCAGTGCCAGCGGTGTGCGGATCACGTAGCGGGTTTGCGCGTGCCCGTTGGAGCTTCTGACCCGCTTGATCGAAACCAGGGGCGCTTCGCCGGGGTGGTGGCGCAGCTGTTTGAGGCTGCCCAGATGGGCGATGAAACGGACCCAGGGCTGGCCGTCGCGCTCGAACAGTTCGATGTCGGTGGCATGCAGGCTGGAGGTGCTGGCGCCGGTGTCGATCTTGGCCCGCAGCCCGGCAACGCCCAGGCCTGGCAAGGCTACCCACTCGCGCAGGCCGATCACACTCAGATGGTCAAATGTCTTCACTAAACGCACCCTGCGGATAAGGTGGTGCACTGTAAGCACCGCACGGATTTTTTGCATCCGCAAGTGAAGGTAGTACAGTTCCTTGAACGAAAGAATTCGAGGGAATCAGATGGCGAGCAAGGCGGAAGATGACGACAAGGTTCGCCTCGACAAGTGGCTCTGGGCGGCCCGGTTCTACAAGACGCGTGCCTTGGCCAAGGCTGCCATCGAGAGCGGCAAGGTGCATTGTCGAGGTGAGCGCTGCAAACCCGGCAAGGAGCCGCGGCTAGGTGACCAATTCGTGCTGCGCATGGGTTTTGACGAGAAGACCGTTGTGGTCAAGGCGCTGTCCAGCGTGCGCCGCGGCGCGCCCGAAGCGCAAACCCTGTACGAGGAAACCGAAGAGAGCATCCGCCAGCGCGAGAAAGCGGCCGAGTTGCGCAAGGCAGGCGCCCTGGGTATGACCACTGACGGTCGGCCGAACAAGAAACAGCGCCGGCAGATCCATCATCTGCACGGCAGTTTCGACTAAGACCGGTCGCGAGCCCGCGTTGTGCAGGGCTCGGTTCTAGGCGGCGGCCCGTCGCCGCCCCGGTAAAACGCTCAGGCCCGACGCACAATACTCATGCGATCGATCAGCGGCAGCTTGTGCAGGAGGCGAAATAGCGGCGCCGTCCAGCGCACCAACGCCGCGCTGGCCTTGGCCGCCAGCGGGGTATAGCAGCTCCAGCCCAGTGCCAGCACGGCCATCAGCAGGCCACCGATGTAGTCATCCTGGCCCCAGTGGGCGCCGGCCACCAGGCGCGGCAGCATGAACATCACGGCCAGCGCCCAGATCGCGATGTGGTGCGCTGCGCGGCGAGCGAACAAGCTCATGAACAGTGCCCAGATCAGCAGCACGGACGCATGGTCACCCGGGAAACTCTTGCTGGAGCGGTCCTTGAGCTCCCAGGATTTTTCCAGGTTGGGGTAGTAGTCACTCAGGTGCACGGCGCTGTCGAAATTCATCGAGGGGCTGGAATGCTGCCAGCCCATGGCATCGACCCACTTGGAAAACAGCGCGCGAATCACCACTAAGAGGAGCAGCGCGACCAGAAAGCCGAAGAAGGCTTCACGTACCTGGAAGGCCCTGAACACCCACTCTCCGCGGATCAGCAGTGCCAGCATGATCAACCCGACGACGATATCGAAGGGTCGCAGGCTGCCTACGGTCCAGATCAGACGCCACGTGGTGTTGTCAGCCAATGGGGCATTGAGGGCATGGAACAGCCACTCGTCGAAAGTCAGACACAGCATCTGGCCAAACGGCCATAACCAGAAACACAGTAGTGCGATGGGCAGAGCGGTGCAGGCTGCCAAAGGGCCCCAACGCCACTTGGCTTGGAACAGTGGTTGATTGTCCATAAAATACCTTTATCAGCAGCAAAAATGAGAGCGTTCAGACAGCGCTCGGCAGCGGGATATTCATCCTTTTCACAATATTTTGACATTATTTTCAGATAACCAGAACCTATGAGCGACTTGCCTGACACCGATTTCACACAACGTTTCATCTTCGACGACCGCGATGTCCGCGGCGAGTGGGTGTCGCTGGACCACAGCTACGCCCAGGTCCTGGCCCGCCATGCCTACCCGGCGCCAGTCGCGACCCTGCTTGGCGAACTGATGGCGGCCACGGCGTTGCTGGTCGGCGCATTGAAGTTCGACGGTCTGCTGATTCTGCAGGCGCGCTCGCAGGGCCCCATTCCTCTATTGATGGTGGAATGCTCGGGTGAACGCGAGATTCGTGGTGTGGCTCGCTACGAAGCCGACCAGATCAATGCCGACGCCACCTTGGCCGAGCTGATGCCTGATGGCCATCTGACGCTCACCATCGATCCGGTCAAGGGCCAGCGCTACCAGGGCACCGTCGACCTCGACGGCGTCGACATCGCCCAGTGCTTCACCAACTACTTCATTCAGTCGCAGCAGCTGAACACGCGCTTCTGGCTCGACGTCAGCGCTGGCAAGGCACGTGGCCTGCTGCTGCAACAGCTGCCCGTCGACCGTGAGCCCGATGCAGACGAGCGCGAAGAGAGCTGGCAGCACGTTCTGGCACTGGCCAGCACGTTGAAGGCCCAGGAGTGGGGCGAGAGCAACGAAACCCTGCTGCACCGGCTGTTCCACGAAGATGCGGTGCGCCTGTTCGATGGCCAGTCGTTGCGCTTCCACTGCAGCTGCTCGCGTGAGCGTTCCGGCAATGCCCTGGCCAGCCTCGGCGAAGCCGATGCCAAGGCGCTGGTCGAAGAATATGGTGGGCAAGTGGAAGTGGATTGCCAGTTCTGCAACGAGCGGTATGCGTTCGATGCCAACGATATCGAGCAGTTGTTCAGTGGTGGCGGCACAGAGACGCCTTCAGAAACTCGCCACTGAAACGTTTAAGCTCGCGATAATCTCCTGTCGAATTGCGCTAAACCCCTGTTCTGACAGGAGGGGCCTACTTTTTTTGGGCGTTTCTGGCATAATCCCGCCACTTTTTTCCACTGTAGTAGTTTTTTACAGACGACTACAAAAACGTTCGGAGCACTCGGCCTCGGGCCGGATGAGGAACTCGCATGACGCAAGCCAATAACACCGTGCACACCGACCTGAGCGTCGATGAACTGGTAAAAGAAGCGCTGTCCCGCGGTGAAGGCGTGCTCGCCGATACAGGTGCGCTGGTTGTGGAAACCGGCCACCGTACAGGCCGTTCGCCGGCTGATCGTTTCATCGTCGAAGAATCCACTACTCAGGACGCCATCGCCTGGGGCCCGATCAACCGCAAGTTCCCAGCCGACAAGTTCGACGCGCTGTGGGACCGCGTGCAGGCCTTCAACGATGCTCAGGATCACTTCGTTTCCTACGTTCACGTAGGGGCCGCTGCCGAGCACTACCTGGCGGTCAAGATGACCACTCAGACTGCCTGGCAGAACCTGTTTGGCCGTTGCCTGTTCATCAATCCCGAGCAGTACAACCCAGCGGGCCGCGACGAGTGGCAAGTGCTCAACGTTGCCAACTTCGAGTGCGTGCCAGAGCGTGACGGCACCAACTCCGATGGCTGCGTGATCATCAACTTCGCGCAGAAGAAAGTACTGATCGCAGGCATGCGTTATGCCGGCGAAATGAAGAAAGCCATGTTCTCGGTGCAGAACTTCCTGCTGCCGGCTGCCGACGTACTGCCCATGCACTGCGCGGCCAACATCGGCGAAGAGGGTGATGTGACCCTGTTCTTCGGCCTGTCGGGCACTGGCAAGACCACCCTGTCGGCCGACGAAAGCCGCTACCTGATCGGCGATGACGAGCACGGTTGGGGCGAAGGCGTGGTCTTCAACATGGAAGGCGGTTGCTATGCCAAGTGCATCGACCTCTCCGAGAAGAACGAGCCGGTCATCTGGAAAGCCATCAAGCATGGCGCTGTGCTGGAAAACGTCATCATCGATGACGCCAAGCACGCCGACTACACCGATGTCAGCCTGACCCAGAACAGCCGTGCGGCCTACCCGCTGGAGCACGTTGCCAAGCGTTCGGACGCGAACCTGGGCGGCGAGCCCAATGCCGTGATCTTCCTGACCTGCGACCTGACCGGCGTTCTGCCGCCGGTGTCGATCCTCAACAACGAGCAGGCGGCCTACCACTTCCTGTCCGGTTACACCGCGCTGGTCGGCTCCACCGAAATGGGCTCGGGCGGCGGCATCAAGTCGACCTTCTCCACCTGCTTCGGCGCGCCGTTCTTCCCGCGTCCGGCGGGCGAATACGCTGAGCTGCTGATCAAGCGTATCAATGGTTTCGGCTCGAAGGTCTACCTGGTCAACACCGGCTGGACTGGCGGTGGCTACGGCGTTGGCAAGCGCTTCAACATCCCGACCACGCGTGCGGTAATCGCTGCGATCCAGAGCGGTGCGTTGGTGGGTGCTGAAACCGAGCATGTCGGCGTGATCAACCTGGACGTGCCCAAAGCCGTGCCGGGCGTCGATACCCAACTGCTCAACCCGCGCAATACCTGGGCTGACCAGGCGGCCTACGACGAAGCAGCCAAAGGCCTGGCCAAGTTGTTCGTCGAGAACTTCAAGAAGTTCGAGGTTTCCGACGCCATCGTCGCGGCAGGTCCTCAGCTGTAACGACCGACGTCGATGATCAGAAGCCGCCCTCCGGGGCGGCTTTTTTGTAGGCGCTGGCCGTGCAAGCAAGCACGGACATCGACGCGTTGCTTCTACTTTTGGTTATTAACAAATAGCCAGTTATTCCTTTATGTATCTAAACCCGTCTTTATACTCTCCCGAAACGAACAGGATTTTTCAGGGAGTTTCCCCATGCGCAACCAAACGATCCGCTACCTGATCGTGCCGGGCTGGCAAGGGTCGCCAGACAATCACTGGCAGAGCCATTGGCAGCGCACGTTGCCCAACAGTGACCGGGTCGAGCAGCATGACTGGCTCGCCCCCCAGCGACTTGACTGGGTCGCCGCGTTGGAGCACGCCATCCTTGCCGCGCCCACCCCCGTCATTCTTGTGGCCCACAGCCTGGGCTGCATCACCGTGGCGCACTGGGCGGCGCAGGCCGATACCGCGTTGCTGGCGCGCGTACGTGGCGCTTTGCTGGTAGCGCCGGCGGATGTGGAGCGGGCTGGCTGCTCGCCAGCGTTGCACAACTTTGCGTCGATCCCGATGCAGCGGCTGCCGTTTGCCAGCCAAGTGGTGAGTTCCGATAACGATGCCGCCGTCAGTGCCGCGCGCGCCGTGCAACTGGCCCAGGCCTGGGGCGCCGAGGTGGCTCTGCTACCGGGCGCCGGGCACATCAACGTCAAGTCCGGGCATGAGCGCTGGGAGCAAGGTTTCGCCTTCCTCTACCGGCTGCAAGGGCAGGCCGAACAGCGCCTGCTGCGGCGCGCCTGATCCACCGGTATCAACGCAGACCCTGGGTAAGGCGGTCTGCTGGGAGTCCCCGATGAGCCTGCATCACCCCCTCGGTCAGCCGCTGCTGACCTTTCCCGAACTGGACAAAAGCCCGCTGAGCATCCGCGCCAAGGCGCTGGTGTTCGTTGATCCGCGTTCCCAGCGGCTGCGTCAGCAACTGGAACGTCTGGCGCCACAACCGCTGCCGGTATTGATTCGCGGCGAGACCGGCACGGGCAAGGAGCTGCTGGCGCGCCAGGTCCATCGCGCCAGCGACCGCGGCGGCCTGTTCGTGTCGGTCAACTGCGCGGCGATCAGCCCCACCTACGCCGACGCCGAACTGTTCGGCTACAGCCCTGGCAGCCTGGGCGGTACGGCCAGCGGCCGAGCGGGGTGGTTCGGCTCGGCAAACGGCGGCACCTTGTACCTGGACGAGATCGCCGACCTGCCGCTGACCATCCAGGCCAAGTTGCTCGCGGCCTTGGAAAACCGTGAGGTGACGCGGGTTGGCGCGCATCAGCCACACGCGGTAGACGTACGCCTGGTGGCCGCTTCCAGCATCGACCTGGCCGGCGCCGTGCGTGCCGGTCGATTCAACGACGGCCTGCACCGCTATCTGCGCGAGGGCGAGCTGGTACTGCCCGCGTTGCGCGAGCGGGTGGGCGACATTCTGCCGCTGGCTGAATACTTCGTAGGCATCTACAGCGTTCGGCTTGACCGCGCCGTACCGTTGCTCAGCGAGGCGGCGCAATTGGCGCTCCAGGCCCACGACTGGCCCGGCAACACCCGGGAGCTGGAGAACGTCATTCATTTTGCTCTGCTCGTCAGCGGCAACGATGAGGTGCAGGTCGAAGACCTGGGGCTACCGACGCTCGACCCGATCCAGCAGTTGGCAGCCCACGCGGCTCAGATCGGTCAGAGTCGCGAACCGCAGACCCTGAATCGACTCAGGGAAACGCTGACTCAAGCGCTGTCGGCGCTGGGCTGATCGCTGCCCCGAACCGGCCGCCAAACGTTGAGCGGCAAATGGTTATAACGCTGTTCTTTTTTGGCATAAAAAGCGCGATGAAATAGATTGTTAAGGCATAAAGAATCCCGGTATCGTCCGTTTCACACCGGCCCGTCTGCCCGCCGGTACCCGAACTTCGCCATCGTCGATGGTCATCGAACTTGAACAAGGAACACCATGAAAAAGACGTTGCTGACCACCGCCCTGGCCGCTGCGCTGTCGCTCTCGGGTTTTGCCACTGCCGCTGAAAAACTGATCGTAGCCGCAACCCCTGTGCCTCACGCCGAAATCCTCGAACTGATCAAACCGACCCTGGCCAAGGAAGGTGTAGACCTCGAGATCAAGGTGTTCACCGACTACGTGCAGCCTAACGTGCAGGTCGACCAGAAGCGTCTGGACGCCAACTACTTCCAGACCCTGCCGTATCTGAAGAGCTTCAACGAGGGCAAAGGCACCCATCTGGAAACCGTGATCGGCGTTCACGTCGAACCCTTCGGCGGCTACTCGAAGAAGGTCAAAAGCCTGGACGAGCTGAAAGACGGCGCCACCGTTGCCATTCCCAACGAGGGCAGCAACAGCGGCCGCGCCTTGTTGCTGCTGCAAAAAGCTGGCCTGATCACCTTGAAAGACCCGACCAACGCCTTGGCCACGCCCAAAGACATCGCCGAGAACAAGAAGCACCTCAAGTTCCGCGAATTGGAATCGGCCATGCTGCCGCGCGTGCTGGATCAGGTTGACCTGGACATGATCAACACCAACTACGCACTGGAAGCGGGCCTGAACCCGGCCAAGGACGCGCTGGTGATCGAAGGCAGCGACTCGCCTTACGTGAACTTCCTGGTCGCACGCCCGGACAACAAGGACAGCGAGGCCATGCAGAAACTGGCCAAGGCGCTGACCAGCCCTGAAGTGAAAGCCTTCATCGAGAAGAAATACCAGGGTGCAGTACTGCCGGCGTTCTGATCGCCGCGGTCCGGCAACCTCAAGAAACCGGCGCCTGGCGCCGGTTTTTTTGTGCAGGCTTTTCTACGAAGGTCGACCTGGCGGTGGGGTGCCGCTGTCGCGCGCAGGGCGTTTTGCGCAGCTCGCCGCACAGTGCCGGCCCGGCGCCGCGGTCAGTTGCGATGGGCCGCCCAGCAGCCTTTACCGCGCGGCCTGCGGCAGGGCGGGGTGTTTGCCCGGCAACAGTCGCAAGGTGCTGCGTGCCGGAATCACCGCCAGTTGCGCACGCACATAGCCACCCTCTACATAGTGCTGCGCCTGATCGGCATAGTGGCGGTCGAACGGCACGCCGCTCTGGCCGACCGGGTTGCTGCTCAACGCTTGCCCGGCATCGGCGAAATCGATGATGCGCCGGGTCGAAGGGCCGTAGGTCACCGGCCATGGCGCCGGGCCGATCCTGGCGGAAAGGTTGTTCGGCACTTCGTGGGTGCCAGGCGCGGGGTAGGGGCCGACGTTGAGCAGCCAGTCCAGCGGCTTGCGCACGCCCAGCGGGTGGGCGTGGGTCAGGGTGTGGGCCTTGCCCCATTGCCAGCGGGCCGGATCGGCGCCGAAGGTCTCGCGCAAGTGGGTGAGGCTGCGCTGCCAGGCCAGCGCCACGATGGCGGTGCGGTCGGTCGGCGTGGCGCTGCCGCGGGTCTGCCACCAGGGTGATTCGGCATCTGCGGCCAGCCGCGGCAGCGCCGCGTCGATGGCGCGGGTGCCGAGCAGTACCTTGAACCAGTCATCGCCCAGCTCGTCATGCAAGGCGGCAAAGGCCAGTTCGTAGAGGAACTGGTTGAACAGCGTGGCGCTGGTGGAGGCGAGCGGGTAGTCGCCGTTCCAGGCGGCCAGTTGTTCGACCAGTTCGCGTTCCTGCCCCTCGCGCGCTACCGCGCGCAAGGTCATCAGCAACGGGGCGAGGGTGCGCGGGCCGTAGTCGCTGCTGACGTCGAGCTGCAGGGCCTGGGTGTTCTGGGCGTCCCATTTCATATCGGTCTGGCTCAGTTGCCGATTCAGCTGGCGAGCACGGTCTGCCAGGTTGTAATAGCCGGCAATGGGCACCTCACCCGGCGGCTGCGCGTTGGCCGAGACGATGTAGCCGCTGGCCGGATTCTCCTGCTGCGGGTTCGCACTGAAAGGACGAAAGCCCAGCTTGGCCGCCTCAGGTGTGCTGCCATCGAGCAGGAACGCCGGATTCACGCCGTTCGGGCGGATCGGCAAGCGTGCAGCCGCCCACCAGCCGATATCGCCTTGGGCATTGGCCCACACCAGGTTCAGGCCGGGTGCATGGATCAGGCTGGCGGCCGCACGGGCCTGATCCAGCCCAGTTGCGCGGTTGAGCTGGTAGAAGCCGTCGAGAATCGGATTGTCGGTTTCCAGAAACGCCCACCACAACGCCACCGGCGCGGGGCCTGCGCTGTCACCGAGCACGCTGTTGACGATGGGCCCGTGGGGCGAGCGGCGCAGGCTGACGGTCACCGGCGCCTGGCCCTTCACCGCAATGTGCACATCCTCCTGTTGCAGGGCCTGCCAGCGGCCGTCTACCCACACTTCTAGCGCATTGGCCGGGTTGACCCGTTCGGCAATGAGGTCGGTATCGTCGTTCTGGAACATGGTCAGGCTCCAGCCGAAGTCGCGGTTGTGGCCGAGCAGGGCGAAGGGGTTGAGCGCCAGGTGATACCCGTACAGGTTGAAGCCCGGCGCACTCAGTTCGGCCTCGTACCACACCGCCGGCACCGAGAAACTGATGTGCGGGTCGCCGGCCAGCAGCGGCTTGCCACTGCGCGTGTGGCTGCCCGCCACAGCCCAGGCGTTGCTGCCTTCGAACTGCGGCAGGCCCGCGCTCGGCAGCGCCTCGGCACTGAGCTGGGCCAGGCGTTCGAGGCTGCGCCAGTCAACGCCGACCAGCGGTGTGGCAAGCGCGCCGGCAGGCTGCCAGTCGAGGTCGAACATGCCCAGGTACTCGGCGCCCAGCTGGTCACGGATGTAGGTCAGCACCGGCTCGGTGCGAAAGGCGGCGGCAAAGCTGTAGGCCAGATAACCGGCGATGCTGAAGGTGTCTTCTGCGGTAAAGGGCCGCGGCGTGATGCCCAACAGGTCGAATTCCATGGGCCGATGCTCGGCCTGCCAGGCGTTGACCCCGTCCAGGTAGGCCTGCAGCGCTCGCCAGGTGTGGCCTTGCTTGTCTTGTCGCTCGGCCATGCGTCTGGCCTGCTCGGCAATGCGCAGGCTGCGAAACAGGGTGTCGGTAGGCAACAGCGATGCGCCCAGCACCTCGGCCAGCTCGCCGCGAGCGAGGCGACGCATGATCTCCATCTGGAACAAGCGGTCCTGGGCGTGCACGTAACCCAGGGCACGGTACAGGTCGGCTTCGTTCTGCGCCTGCAGGTGCGGCACGCCGCGCTCATCGAAGCGCACGCTGACCGGCGCTTGCAGGCCGTCGAGGGTAATTGCTCCGCTGCGCCTTGGCTGTTTGCCGTGGATGTACCCGGCGGCGGTCCCGATCAGCGCCAGCGTGATGCACAGCAGCAGAACCCACAGGCGGCGTTTCATCGTGGCGTCTCGGCGGTGGACCACGGACAGTAGCAGCCCACGGCCAAGGTATTGGTGGCATTGACCGGGCGCCCTGCGCGCAGCGCGTCGAGGATCGGCTCGATGAAGCTGTTGCTCGCAGTGCACGCCGCGCCTTCGCTGTAGGGGCCCAGGTACACCAGCGTGCCTCGCCGATCCCAGATGGCCACAGCGGGGCTGGCCGGCAGTTGTTCGCTACCGGGCAGTATCGGCAAGGAGCGCAGGCGATTCAGCGGTGCCGGCAATTGGCCGTGGGTGCCTGGTTTCTGCGCCATGTAGAAGCTCACCTGGTCACCGGCATAGCGTTCCACCAGCTCGCCAAGGTGTTGCTGGTTGCCGACGTTGCAAGGGCAGGCCGGGTCCCAGAAGTGCACCACGCGAATCGGGCCGGGGCCGGCCAGTTCGGCGGGCAGGCGCAGGGCCGCGCCGGTGAAGACGGCCGTTTGACTGTCGAAGGGGCGCAGGTAACGGGCCTTGAAGCTGGCATAGGCAAGCCAGGCGAGGGTGCCGGCAGCCAGGGCCAACAAGATGATCCACACGGTGGTGCGAGGGCGGCTGAGCATGATCGATCCAGAAACGCCACGCGGGCCTGTGGCGGTGATAGGGCGTCCAGCTTGCCACGGCGTGAGCCAGAGCTGAATATCACAGGTCAATACTCGTGTGTTCGGACCCGCCCATGTCAGCTACCTTTCACCCCGATCGGCTTCGTGCCAGCCTTGCGCCGCTCGCCGAGCGTGCTGCGCTGGACGCGCAGGCCTTGGCCTATCAGCAGTTCTATGGCATCGCCATGGGCGCTGAGCGCTACCTCGGGGTCTTCGAGGTGGCCGACTTCGAGGTGGTCGGGCAGGTCTGGAGGCCTGCTGCGCCGGTCGCCACGCTGTTTCTGCTGCACGGCTTCTACGACCACATGGGCCTGTACCGGCATGTGATCGAATGGGCGCTGGGGCTGGGTTATGTGGTGATCAGCTGTGATTTGCCCGGCCATGGGCTGTCGAGCGGCACGCGCGCCAGCATCGATGATTTTGCGGTGTACCAGCAGGTGCTCGACACACTGTTCAACCAGGCGACTGCGCTGGAGCTCCCGCGCCCCTGGCACCTGTGCGGACAGAGTACCGGCGGCGCCATCGTGGTCGATCACCTGTTGCACTGCGCGGGGCAAAGCCCGGTGGATGGCCAGGTGATGCTACTGGCGCCGTTGGTGCGTCCGCGGGCGTGGGGGCGGTCGAAGTTCAGCTATTGCGTGCTGCGCCATTTCGTCAATGGCATCGAACGGCGTTTCACCGCCAACAGCAGTGATCCGGCGTTTCTGCCGTTTCTGCAGGCCGACCCGCTGCAACCGCGGCGTCTACCGACCGCCTGGGTCGGTGCGCTGGTGGCGTGGATCAAACGCATCGAGGCCGCGCCGCACAGTGATCGGGCGCTGTTGATCGTGCAGGGCGAACAGGACGGGACGGTCGACTGGCCGTACAACCTCAAGGTGCTGCAGCGAAAATTCAGCACGCCGCTGATCCTCATGCTGCCGGAGGCGCGGCATCATCTGGCCAATGAAGTGCCGGCGATCCGCCAGCGCTGTTTCGACTTCTTCAGCCAGCGTCTGGGTTGATCAGCGCAGGTCGGCGCTGCTCTGGCCGACCGCAAGCCCTGCGCGCACTGCGGCCACGGCAGCGTTGTAGTAGGCTTGGCCTTGCGGGGATTCGGCGAAGGTGGCGAACGCTTCCAGCTCGGTGTCAGACAACCCGCGATAGACATACAGCAAGGTGTTGTTGAGGTCCGCACCAATCTGCTGCATCAGCCGCTGGCGCTGGCCGTCGAGCATGCCATGGGCCTGGCCACTGCCGAACAGGCCGGGAAGCATCGAGCTGAGGCTGTCGGCCGCCACGCCGGCAATGGCCAGGCTCACTTCAGCACCGGCCTCACGCGCCGGCAGCGCTTGGGCCAAGTGGCCGATGGTCAGCAAGCGGTCATCGCTGGCTTCGATCTTCGGCAGGCCCTGGGCATTCTTCGCCAGCTGATCCTTGCGCGTGGCCAGCAGCTCGGCGGCCACGATCTTGCGGCCCAAGGGGGACTGGAAGAACGTCAGGGCGGGCGAGGCATCGGGCAGGGTCGCGCGCAACTGCGCCAGCGCGCGGCGATCGATGGCCTCGGCCTCGAAGCGCTGGTTGCTGTTGCTCACCAGCGCCTGGAACACCGCCGGCGGCAGGCTATTGCGATAGCGTTGCTGGGCGGCGCTCAGGGCATCGGTAAAGTGGGCGCGCTGCTCGGGCCAGCCGGCGGCTTTGTACAGTTGATCAAGACTGTCTGCCCAGACAGGCATGGCGCAGATCATCAGCAGAAGCAGGGAAAACGGACGGCGCATTCAAGACTCCTGTCGGCAGGGCGCTATTGTCTGTGGCGCGGGCGGCGTTTGTCGAGCGATCCGGTGCGGTTCTCGGCCAGGCGGCACCTTCGGCGAACCCGCTAACGGTGCTGTGCGCCTGCCAGGCTTGCCGCTATGATGCCGACCATGACCCTACCTCTCGAACACCCGATGTTATCGGCCATCGTCGACGATCTGGCCCTGCGTGGCTGGTCGCAGCAGGCCCTGTTCCTGCCCACTGAACTGACCCGCGCACTCGCCAACGAGTGCCTGCGCCGTTCTGCCGAGGGCGAGCTGAGCCCTGCGGGCATTGGCCGGGGCGTTGCCCAGGAAGTGCGCGAGACCATTCGTGGCGACCAGACGCAATGGCTCGAACCCGGTGAAGCGCCGTCTTGCGACCAGTACCTGGCCGTCATGGACAGCCTGCGCCTGGCCATCAACCGTGGCCTGTTCCTGGGCTTGGAAGACTTCGAGTGCCATTTTGCGCTGTACCCGCCCGGGGCGTTCTACCGCCGGCACCTGGACCGCTTTCGCGATGACGACCGGCGCATGGTGTCTGCCGTGCTGTACCTGAACGAGCACTGGCAGCGTGGCCAGGGCGGCGAGCTGCGCCTGTTCCTCGCTGAACACGAGGTGCTCGACGTCCCGCCCCTGGCGGGTTCGCTGGTGGTGTTTCTGTCCGGCCAGGTGCCCCACGAAGTGCTGCCCACCCACTGCCAGCGGCTGTCGCTCACAGGCTGGTTCCGGCGACGTGGCAATGAGCCGTTCTAAGCCGACGGTGCTGGTCAGCGCCTGCCTGCTCGGCCAACCCGTGCGCTACGACGGCCGCGCCAGCGGTCATCCCGGCCTGTTGCAGCGCTGGCAGGCCGAGGGCCGCGTCGTACCGTTGTGTCCGGAAGTGGCGGGCGGTCTGCCCACCCCGCGCCCCGCGGCAGAAATTCCCGGTGGCCAGGGTGCGCAGGTGCTCGACGGTACAGCGCAGGTCCTGACCCTCGCCGCCGACGACGTCAGCGCCGCCTTCGTGGCCGGTGCCCGGCAAGCGCTGGCGCTGGTGCGCCGGCACGCCATCAGCATCGCGGTGCTCAAATCGGGCAGCCCCTCGTGCGGCAACCGCCTCACCTACGACGGCACGTTCAGCGGCGTCAAAGTGCCGGGGGAGGGGGTCACTACCGCCTTGTTGCGGCGCGAAGGTGTGCAGGTCTTCAGCGAGTTGGAGCTCGATGCCGCCGAGCGGGCCTTGGCCCTGCTCGATGAGCCGCTTATTGAGCCGCCGTCGCCTCAGGCTTGAGCCATCTGGCTTCGAGCTCAGCCAACTGCCCCGCCTCCTTGAGCCGTTGCAGGGCGTTGTTCACCGCGCTCTTGAACGCAGGATTGTCCTTCTGAAACGGAATCGCCCGCTCGCCCGTGCTGTACGGCTGGCTGGTATCGAGCTCGGCCTGGGTGGGTACAGGCTGCTCGTCCAGGGCCACGTCATACAGGCCGCTCTGCACACCGGCCATCACCTGCTCGGCAGGCACCTCGATGAACGCGGGGCGCAGGTCCAGCTCGCTGGCCAATGCCTGGCCAAGCTCAACGTCGAAACCGGTCAGGTGTTCGCCGTCCTTGAAGGCGTAGGGCGCCGTGTCGGCCTGCACCGCGATGCGCAGTTCGCCCCGGTCGTTGACTTCGTCCAGCAACTCGGCCTGAGCCAGTGGACTGATCAGTACTGCAAGCAGTACGCCTATGGATGAACGCATGGGGTGTCCCTTTCTGTCGTGTGAATGGCAGGCGCCGGGCATTCTGCGCAGTGCCTGCCGGCCCGGTCGAACGGTGCCTATGACCGTGAAGCTGGCGTTAGGTTTGCCGGGGCGCGGAGTTTTTGCCCGCAGGGCGTGTGGCGGGGATGGGCAGCATGTTGCGACCGCACAGGTGGTGCGCAGCGCCGAGCCTGCCGCCCTGGCAAAAAAAGGCCCGGAGCAGTCCGGGCCTTCTGGTGCAGCGATCGGTGTCAGAACAAGACGCGCGAGCGAATCGTACCCTTCACATGCTGCAGTTTTTCCTGTGCCAGGTCGGAATATTCGGCGTCCACGTCGATCACCACGTAACCGACCTTGTCGTCAGTCTGCAGGAACTGGCCCGAGATGTTGATGCCGTTGGCCGCGAACAGGCTGTTGATCTCGCTGAGCACACCCGGGATGTTCTGGTGGATGTGCAGCAGGCGGTGCTTGCCTGGGTGAGCCGGCAGGGCCACTTCAGGGAAGTTGACCGACGATACCGAGGTGCCGTTGTCGCTGTACTTGACCAGCTTCTCGGCCACTTCCAGACCGATGTTGGCCTGCGCTTCGGCCGTGGAGCCACCGATGTGCGGGGTCAGGATGACGTTGTCCAGGCCGCGCAGCGGGCTTTCGAACTCTTCGTCATTGGAGCGCGGCTCGACCGGGAACACGTCGATGGCAGCACCGATCAGGTGCTTGTCCTTGATGGCATTGGCCAGGTGATCCAGCTCCACCACGGTGCCGCGGGCAGCGTTGATCAGGATCGCGCCCTTTTTCATGGCACGGATTTCCTTCTCGCCGATCATCCACTGGGTGGACGGCAGCTCAGGCACATGCAAAGAGACGATATCGGCCAGGCCCAGCAGCTCGTTGAGCGATGCCACTTGGGTAGCGTTGCCCAGCGGCAGCTTGGTCAGCGGGTCGTAGAAGTAGACCTGCATCCCTAAGCTCTCGGCCAGCACCGACAGCTGCGTACCAATCGAGCCGTAGCCGACGATGCCCAGTTTCTTGCCACGGATCTCGAACGAATTGGCCGCGCTCTTGATCCAGCCGCCACGATGGCAGGAGGCGTTTTTCTCAGGGATGCCGCGCAGCAGCAGGATGGCTTCGGCCAGCACCAGCTCGGCCACCGAACGGGTGTTGGAGTACGGCGCGTTGAACACGGCGATGCCGCGTTCGCGGGCCGCGTTGAGGTCGACCTGGTTGGTACCGATGCAGAAACAGCCCACCGCGACCAGCTTCTTCGCACACTCGAAGAGCTCTTCGGTCAGTTGGGTACGCGAACGAATGCCGATGAAGTGCGCGTCCGCGATCTTTTCCTTCAGCTCGGCTTCAGGCAAGGAGCCTGTGAAGTACTCGATGTTGGTATAACCGGCAGCCTTCAGGGTATCAACGGCGTTCTGGTGTACACCTTCAAGCAGAAGGAACCTGATCTTGCTCTTTTCCAAAGAGGTCTTGCTCATGTGCGTAAACCTGTATCCCTGAGAGAAAATGGCGAGGTTGCAGTGCCGTGGCGGCGGGCCCTAGCACGAACGATGGGGGCAAGATGTTACCATGCGCGACACATTCTGAACTGATCTCGCCGCTTGAAGCGTACTCAGGCTGACCATGAATAATCCGAGTGTTCCTGCCATGACCGACCCTGCAGCCCTCGCAGCACTCAGTACCCTCGTCGACGCCGGCAAAGTCCTGACCGACCCTGTGTCGCTGCAGGCCTACGGCACCGACTGGACCCGCCATTACGCCCCCGCGCCCAGTGCCGTGGTCTTGCCCAGGACCATCGAGCAGGTGCAGGCCATCGTTCGCTGGGCCAACCGTCATCAGGTCGCGCTGGTGCCTTCGGGGGGGCGCACCGGGCTCTCTGCCGCGGCCGTCGCGGCGCATGGCGAAGTGGTGGTGGCATTCGACCAGATGAACCAGATCCTCGCCTTCGACGCGGTCGACCGCACGGTGGTCTGCCAGCCTGGGGTCATTACCCAGCAGCTGCAGCGCTGCGCCGAGGAGCATGGCCTGTACTACCCGGTGGATTTCGCCTCGTCCGGCTCCAGCCAGCTGGGCGGCAACATCGGCACCAATGCCGGTGGGATCAAGGTCATTCGCTATGGCATGACCCGCAACTGGGTGGCAGGCCTGAAAGTGGTCACCGGCAGCGGCGAGTTGCTGGAGCTGAACAGGGGCTTGATGAAGAACGCCACCGGCTACGACCTGCGCCAGCTGTTCATTGGCGCCGAGGGCACATTGGGCTTCGTGGTCGAGGCCACCATGCGCCTGGAGCGCGCCCCGCGCAATCTCACCGCCATGGTGCTCGGCACGCCGGACTTCGACGCGATCATGCCCGTGTTGCACGCTTTCCAGGGCCAGCTTGACCTGACCGCCTTCGAGTTCTTTTCCGACAAGGGCCTGGCGCACATTCTTGCCCGTGGTGACGTGCCTGCGCCGTTCGCCACCGACTGCCCGTTCTATGCACTGTTGGAATTCGAAGCCAGCACCGAAGACGTCGCCAACCAGGCGCTGGCCACGTTCGAGCACTGTGTGGAGCAGGGTTGGGTGCTCGATGGCGTGATGAGCCAGAGCGAAACCCAGCTCAGGAACCTGTGGAAACTCCGCGAGTACCTGTCGGAAACCATCTCGCATTTCACGCCCTACAAGAACGACATCTCGGTCACGGTGGCCAAAGTGCCGGCGTTCCTGCGCGAGATCGATGCGGTGGTGGCGCAGCACTATCCCGACTTCGAGGTGGTCTGGTATGGCCATATCGGCGATGGCAACCTGCACCTGAACATCCTCAAGCCAGGCGGCATGGACAAGAATGAGTTCTTCGCCCGCTGCGCCCAGGTCAACCAGTGGGTGTTCGAGATCGTCCAGCGCTTCGACGGCTCGATTTCCGCCGAGCATGGCGTGGGCATGACCAAACGCGATTACCTGCACTACAGTCGCTCGGCCGAAGAAATCGCCTGCATGAAAGCCATCAAGGCGGTGTTCGACCCGAACGGCATCATGAATCCGGGTAAGATCTTCGCTCCCGAATAACAGTCAGCAATGGAGTCGGCCATGAGTTATCAGCACCAGTACGCAGACGGTACGCGCATCCACTTTCCCCTGGGCAAGGTGGTGTGCGTCGGACGCAACTACGCCGAGCACGCCAAGGAGCTGAACAACCCGATCCCCACCGAGCCGCTGCTGTTCATCAAGCCGGGCAGCTGCGTGGTGCCGGCCGAGGGCGGCTTCAAGATTCCCGAAGGTCGCGGCTCGGTGCATTACGAAGCGGAAATCGCCGTGCTGCTGGGCAAGCCGCTGTCGGCAGCGGCCACGGCCGAGGACGTGCTTGACGCCATTTCCGGCTATGCGCCGGCCCTGGACCTGACCCTGCGCGACCTGCAATCCACGCTCAAGGACAAGGGGCTGCCGTGGGAACTGGCCAAGTGCTTTGACGGTGCCTGTGTGCTGCCGCCGTTCGTTTCCCCGGGCGCGTTCGCCGACGTCAACGACATCCCGATTCGCCTGACCATCAATGGCGACGTGCGCCAGGACGGCAGCAGCGCGATGATGCTCAACCCCATCGTGGCAATCATTCAGCACATGGCCGCACAATTTTCCCTGCAGGCCGGCGATGTGATCCTCACCGGTACGCCGGCAGGTGTCGGGCCGTTCGAGGCGGGCGATGAGCTGGTGCTGGAACTGCCCGGTGTCAGCCGCTTCGAAAGCCGGGTGTTGTAGGCGAAAACGGATTCGCGCTGCGCTTTACTCTTTTTTCACAACCCTTGTGGATAATCGCCGGGTCTTTCCCCCAGGCGCCCTTTGAGGTGCGGGGGCCGCCCGGCGGCCCTTGCGCGTTCGGCAGAGTGCGCACGATCCAGGTGATACCGTCATGCCCAGCCCTTCGTCTGCTTCCCTGGCTTCGCCCCAGCGTCCACGCACGGTGTGGCGGCGCTGGCCCTTCTGGCTGGCCGCTGCGGCCGTGATTGGCCTCAGCCTGGCCAGGCTCATGCACTGGGACGACCGGGGCCTGCTGTGGATCAAGGAGAGCCTGCAGAGCCCGGCCGAGCGCCATGAAAGCGTCTGGTTGCCCGATTATGTGGCCGACATCGACGCCAAGGTGCTCGAAGGTATCGGCGATGACGAAGCCTCGGACCTGGCCTATAACCCGCTTACCCGCACGCTGTTCTCGGTGATGGGCAAGCATCCGTTTCTGGTCGAACTGAGCCTGGACGGCGATGTGCTGCGCAAGATCACCCTGCGTGGCTGGGACAACCCCGAAGGCGTGGCCGTGCTGCAAGACGGCCGGATCGCGATCACCGACGAGCGTCAGCACAGCCTGGTGCTGGTCAAGGTCGACGCACGCACCACCGAGCTCAACCGCGCCGACTTCACCACCTATGACCTGGGCAGGTCGGCAGACGACAACAAGGGCTTTGAAGGCATCGCCTGGGACCCGCAGCGCCAGCGCCTGGTGATCGGCGAAGAGCGCCCGCCGCAGCTCTACGGCTGGGACACTAACGGCCATGGCCCGCTGACCGGCAGCAAGTACCGCATTCCCAGTGGTGAGCTGGACCTGCGCAACCTGTCAGCGCTGGCGGTCGACCCGCGGACCCATCACCTGCTGGCGCTGTCGGCCGACTCGAACATGCTCCTGGAGCTGGACGAGCAGGGCGAGCAGGTCAGCTTCATGACCCTGCTCGGCGGCTTCAACGGTCTGACCTCGCGGATTCCGCGGGCCGAAGGGGTGACGATGGACGAGCACGGCACGCTGTACATGGTCAGCGAGCCGGACCTGTTCTATCGCTTCAAGAAAAACTGACGGGATTTTCGGAATTTTCTGGCTCGAACTTAAGCGTTGCTTCAGCTGTTCGTGCTTAGATTCGCCATCTTTTCCGTCGAGTCGCCGTTCATGCGTCGTTACCTGCGTTTTCCGCTGCTGCTGTTGATCCTGGGTTTTGGCGCTTTGCTGCTGGCCGGCGTGGCCGCCCAGGAGTTCCGCCTGTTCGAGCGCGGCTGGTTCAACGTCAAGAACTGGTGGCAGCCGCCGGCAGCAGGCATCGCCCTGCACCGCTACCGCGCCACGCTTCAGGCTCAGCCCATCGAAGGGCTCAACGACGATGTCTCGGCGCTGACCTACGACCCCGAGCGCAAGACCCTCTTCACCGTCACCAACGCCCGCTCCGAACTGATCGAGCTGTCGCTGGACGGGCGCATCCTGCGCCGCGTGGCGCTGACCGGCTTTGGTGATCCGGAAGCCGTCGAATACGTCGGTCCGGGCAGTTTCGTTATCACCGATGAGCGTCAGCAACGCCTGATCCTGGTGCACCTGGACGACACCACCACCGCGCTCGACGCCAATGACGCCGAACAGTTGACCCTGGGCATCGGCCTCAATGGCAACAAGGGTTTCGAAGGCCTGGCCTATGACTCCTTGGGCAAGCGCCTGTTCGTGGCCAAGGAACGCGACCCGATGGTGATCTATGAGGTCCGCGGTTTCCCCAGTGCCAACCCGGAAAAGCCCTACGCGGTGCATGTGGTGCAAGATCGCGAGCGCGATTCGCGGCTGTTCGTGCGCGACCTGTCGAGCCTGCAGTTCGATGAGCGCAGCGGGCACTTGCTGGCGCTGTCGGACGAATCACGGCTGGTGCTGGAATTGAGTGTGGAAGGCAAGCCGCTCAGCACGCTGTCGCTGCGCAAGGGCTATCAGGGGCTGGAGAAGACCGTGCCGCAGGCCGAAGGCCTGGCGATGGACGAGGCGGGGACGATCTACCTGGTCAGCGAACCCAATCTGTTCTACGTGTTCAAGCCGCAACCCGACTGAGTGCGGCGTGAACGTGGGTGCTTAGCGGGCCTTGAGGGTCTGCACGCCTTCGGCAGTGCCGAGCAGCAGCACATCGGCCGGGCGCGCGGCGAACAGGCCGTTGGTGACCACGCCGACGATGGCGTTGATCTGGCTTTCCAGCAGGCGCGGGTCGGTGATCTGCAGGTTGTGCACATCGAGGATCAGGTTGCCGTTGTCGGTCACCACGCCTTCGCGGTAGACCGGGTCGCCGCCCAGCTTGACCAGCTCGCGCGCCACATGGCTGCGGGCCATCGGAATCACTTCCACCGGCAGTGGGAACGCGCCCAGCACCGCAACCAGCTTGCTGGCATCGGCGATGCAGATGAACTGGCGCGCGACGGCGGCGACGATTTTCTCGCGGGTCAGGGCTGCGCCACCGCCCTTGATCAGGTTCAGGTGCTGGTCGCTCTCGTCAGCGCCATCGACGTAGAACTCCAGCGCATCGACGCTGTTCAGTTCATACACCGGTATGCCGTGGTTCTTCAGGCGCACGGCGGTGGCTTCGGAGCTGGCGACGGCACCGTCAAAAGCATTCTTGTGCTGTGCCAGGGCATCGATGAAGCAGTTGGCCGTCGAACCGGTACCGACGCCTACCACGCTGTCCTTGTCGAGTTTCGGCAAGATGAGGTCGACAGCAGCCTGGGCGACGGCCTGTTTGAGTTGGTCCTGGGTCATGCGGGCTCCGGGAGGGGCGGGGAGGGATTCAAAGACGACCAGTATAGCGACTCGCTCGCCTTTGCTGTGGTCCGGCTCCATGGCGCTGCGGTAGACTTCCAGCCCCTGTCCTGCCGCCTAGTGTGCTTCCCCGATGCTCGAACAGTACGTCAAGAAGATCCTCACCTCGCGCGTCTACGACGTTGCTGTCGAAACCCCGCTGCACAGCGCCGGGCAATTGAGCCGTCGGCTGGGCAACCAGATCCTGCTCAAGCGCGAAGACTTGCAGCCGGTGTTCTCCTTCAAGATCCGCGGCGCGTACAACAAGCTGGCGCAGCTTACCCCGGAGGAGCTGGCCCGTGGCGTGGTCACGGCCTCGGCCGGCAACCATGCCCAGGGCCTAGCCCTGGCGGCGCGCGAGCTGGGCATCAAGGCCACCATCGTCATGCCCAAGACCACCCCGGAGATCAAGATCGAGGGCGTGCGTTCGCGCGGCGGCAATGTGGTCCTGCATGGCGACTCGTTCCCCGAGGCGCTGGCCTTCTCATTGAAACTGGTGGAGGAAAAGGGCTTCGTCTACATCCACCCCTACGATGACCCGCACACCATTGCCGGCCAGGGCACCGTGGCCATGGAAATCCTGCGCCAGCATCCCGGGCGGCTGGACGCGATCTTCGTGCCGGTCGGTGGCGGCGGGCTGATCGCCGGCATCGCGGCCTATGTGAAGTACCTGCGCCCGGAGATCAAGATCATCGGCGTCGAGCCGGACGACTCCAACTGCCTGCAAGCGGCCATGGCTGCCGGTGAGCGTGTGGTGCTGCCACAGGTCGGGCTGTTTGCCGATGGCGTGGCCGTGGCGCAAATCGGCCAGCACACTTTCGATATCTGCCGCTTGCATGTGGATGACGTGGTAACGGTCAGTACCGACGAGATCTGCGCGGCCATCAAAGATATCTACGACGATACCCGCTCGATTACCGAACCTGCCGGCGCTCTGGGCGTGGCGGGGATCAAGAAGTATGTGGAAGTGACCGGCATCACGGGGCACACCCTGGTGGCTATCGATTCAGGCGCCAACGTCAACTTCGACCGCCTGCGCCATGTGGCCGAGCGCGCTGAGCTGGGCGAAAAGCGCGAGGCGATCATCGCCGTCACGATTCCCGAGCGTCCTGGCAGCTTCAAGGCCTTCTGCGAAGCGATCGGACGCCGGCAGATCACCGAGTTCAACTACCGCAAGCACACCGCAGACGAGGCGCACATCTTTGTCGGCGTACAGACCCACCCTGACACCGACCCGCGCGCTGCCCTGGTGCAGCATCTGCAGGACCAGGGCTTTCCGGTCGTCGACCTGACCGACAACGAACTGGCCAAGCTGCACATTCGCCACATGGTCGGCGGGCACTCGGCCAAGGCCCATGACGAAATCGTGCTGCGCTTCGAGTTCCCCGAGCGGCCGGGCGCGCTGTTCAACTTCCTCAACAAGCTGGGCGGGCGCTGGAATATCTCGATGTTCCATTATCGCAACCATGGCGCCGCCGATGGCCGCGTGGTCGCCGGCCTGCAAGTGCCTGAAGATGAACGCCATCTGGTCCCGGCTGCCCTGGAAATCATCGGCTACCCGTACTGGGACGAAACCGAGAACCCGGCCTACCGACTGTTCCTGGGCTGAGGGGCCAGGCTTGGCCCTTGCGCCGCCTGCAACGCCGTGAAGCGTGGGCACAAGCTGCGTTGAAAACAGCGCCGCAGTGCTCAGGCGCTCCGGTACGCTGCGCCTGGCCAGTTGCTTTCGCCCTGCCTGACATTTCGCCTCAAGTCTGTTCACACAGCGCCTGAGGCCACCGGAGCCCCTGCCATGGAACACCTGACCACGCTCAAGACCTTGCACGTCCTGGCCGCCTCGCTGGTACTCATCGGTGCCCTGGGCCTGGCCCTGTGGACCTGGCGCGCACGGCGTGGCGGCCAGGCGGATGCCGGCGCACGCTTGCTACGCCGACCGTTGCTGTTCGTCTGGCTGCTGATGCTGCTGTGCCTGGCGAGCCTGCCGGTCAGTGGCTGGTGGCTGGTGCACCTGATCGGCTGGCCGCTGGGGCAGACCTGGCTGCTGGCTTCCAGCGTCCTTTACCTGCTGACCGCCTGCAGCAGCGCCTGGCTCTTGCTGCGCTTGAACCGCCTGCGCAAGGGCGCGCCCTGCGGCTTGCGCCTGACGCTAGGGCTGGCCGTGTTCAGCGCCGCCGGGCTCCTGGCCAGCGCGGCGCTGATGGGCGCCAAGCCCGTCTGAGCGGCGTTGTCACCGGCTGTTCATGCGCTTGGGCTATACAGGGGCTATAGATGTACCGCAGTGGTGCACGCCGCGGCGCCCTCGCCACCGCTCAGCGCGGTGCAGGCCCCGAATTCTCCGCCATTGAGCTTGCCGCAGATAAGCGCAGCAGGCGCGTTGCTGCGCTCGCAAGCTTTGTGGAACAATGCGGCGACATGCGTTTTCGAGGTTGCGGCCGTGATCGACCCGGATGGTTTTCGTCCTAATGTCGGGATCATTCTTACGAATGATGTCGGACAGGTGCTATGGGCTCGGCGAATCAACCAGGATGCCTGGCAGTTTCCCCAGGGCGGTATCAACCCTGATGAATCGCCGGAAGATGCCTTGTACCGCGAGCTGAATGAAGAAGTCGGCCTGGAACGCGATGACGTGGAAATTCTTGCCTGCACCCGCGGCTGGTTGCGTTATCGTCTACCCCAGCGTCTGGTCCGCACCCACAGCCAGCCGCTGTGTATCGGGCAGAAGCAGAAATGGTTCCTGCTGCGCCTGGTGACCAATGAACAGCGGGTACGAATGGACCTGACCGGTAAACCGGAATTCGACGGCTGGCGCTGGGTCAGCTACTGGTATCCGTTGGGCCAGGTGGTGACATTCAAGCGCGAGGTCTACCGCCGCGCGTTAAAAGAGCTTGCCCCGCGCTTGCTGATGCGCGACTGACCACGGAGTCCGACCCCGAGCCATGCTCAATACGCTGCGCAAGATCGTCCAGGAAGTGAACTCCGCCAAAGATCTCAAGACGGCGCTGGGTATCATCGTCTTGCGCGTCAAAGAAGCCATGGCCAGCCAGGTCTGCTCGGTCTACCTGCTCGACCCGGAAACCAACCGTTTCGTCCTCATGGCCAGCGAAGGCCTGAACAAGGGCTCCATCGGCAAGGTCAGCATGGCCCCCAACGAGGGCCTGGTCGGTCTGGTCGGCACGCGCGAAGAACCGCTGAACCTCGAAGACGCCGCCGCCCACCCGCGCTACCGCTACTTCGCCGAAACCGGTGAAGAACGCTTCGCGTCGTTCCTCGGCACGCCGATCATCCACCACCGCCGTGTGGTCGGCGTGCTGGTGATCCAGCAGAAGGACCGTCGCCAGTTCGACGAGGGCGAGGAAGCCTTCCTGGTGACCATGAGCGCCCAGTTGGCAGGGGTTATCGCCCATGCCGAAGCCACCGGTTCGATTCGCGGGCTCGGGCGCCAGGGCAAGGGCATTCAGGAAGCGCGCTTCGTCGGTGTGCCAGGTTCGCCAGGCGCAGCGGTCGGCCGGGCTGTGGTGATGCTGCCGCCGGCAGACCTCGATGTGGTGCCAGACAAGACCGTTGAAGACATCGATGCCGAGCTTGCGCTGTTCAGCAATGCGCTGGAAGGCGTACGCGCCGACATGCGCACGCTGTCGGCCAAACTCGCCACCCAGCTGCGCCCGGAAGAGCGGGCGTTGTTCGACGTGTACCTGATGATGCTCGAAGACGCCGCCCTGGGCGGCGAGGTGGTCGAAGTCATCAAGACCGGGCAGTGGGCGCAGGGCGCCTTGCGCCAGGTGGTCAGCGAGCACGTCAACCGCTTCGAGCTGATGGACGACGACTACCTGCGCGAGCGCGCCTCCGACGTCAAGGACCTGGGCCGGCGCCTGCTGGCCTACTTGCAGCAAGCCCGCTCGATGTCGCTGGTGTATGGCGAAAACACCATCCTGGTCAGTGAAGAGCTGACCCCGGCCATGCTCGGCGAAGTCCCCGAAGGCAAGCTGGTGGGGCTGGTCTCGGTACTCGGCTCGGGCAACTCCCATGTAGCGATCCTGGCGCGAGCCATGGGCATTCCCACGGTCATGGGCCTGGTCGACCTGCCGTATTCCAAGGTCGATGGCATCGAACTGATCGTCGACGGGTACAAAGGCGAGGTGTTCACCAACCCCAGCGAAGTGCTGCGCAAGCAATACAGCGAAGTGGTGGAAGAGGAACGCCAGCTAGCCCAGGGCCTTGATGCCTTGCGCGAACTGCCCTGCATCACGCCCGACGGCCACCGCATGCCGCTGTGGGTCAACACCGGGCTGCTCGCCGATGTGGCCCGCGCCCAGCAGCGCGGTGCCGAAGGGGTGGGCCTGTACCGCACCGAAGTCCCGTTCATGATCAACCAGCGCTTCCCCAGCGAAAAAGAGCAGCTGGCCATCTACCGCGAGCAGTTGCAGGCGTTTCACCCGCTGCCGGTGACCATGCGCACGCTCGACATCGGTGGCGACAAGTCGCTGTCGTACTTCCCGATCAAGGAAGAAAACCCGTTTCTCGGCTGGCGCGGCATTCGCGTGACCCTCGACCACCCGGAAATCTTCCTGGTGCAGACCCGCGCCATGCTCAAGGCCAGCGAGGGCTTGAACAACCTGCGCATCCTGCTGCCGATGATTTCCGGCATTCACGAGCTGGAAGAGGCGCTGCACCTTATCCACAGGGCCTGGGGCGAGGTGCGCGATGAAGGCACCGACGTGCCGATGCCACCGGTGGGTGTGATGGTGGAAATCCCGGCAGCGGTGTATCAGACCCGCGAGCTGGCGCGCCAGGTCGACTTCCTCTCGGTCGGCTCCAACGACCTGACCCAGTACCTGCTGGCCGTGGACCGTAACAATCCACGGGTCGCCGACCTCTACGATTACCTGCACCCCGCGGTGCTGCAAGCGCTGCAGACCGTGGTGCGCGATGCCCATGGCGAAGGCCGGCCGGTGAGTATCTGCGGCGAGATGGCGGGCGACCCGGCTGCGGCTATCCTGCTAATGGCGATGGGCTTTGACAGCCTGTCGATGAACGCCACCAACCTGCCGAAGGTGAAATGGATGTTGCGCCAGGTCAGCCTGGAGAAAGCCCGGGAGTTGCTGGCCGATGCCATGAGCCACGACAACCCGCAGCTGACCCACAGTGCCCTGCAACTGGCACTGAAAAACCTTGGGTTGGCGCGCATGATCGGGCCTGGGGCCAAGACCCCGCTCTGAGTTCATCGCTGGCCCGTGGAGTCGGCCTGTGTTGCGGGCCTGTTCGCGCCACGCCACGCGCTGGCTGGTCGGCGGGCGCTCAGCTCGGGCTCAACGTCAGCGTGACATCGCCCAGATGCCCGCCGCAGGGCCCGAAGCTGCGCTCGATCAGTTGCCGATGACCCAGCGCATCGCTGATCAGTACCGTGCTCGCCCGTGTGCCGTAATGCGGGCTGGCGATGAACACGCTCGACAACAGCCGCTCGGTTTCCAGGCCCACACCCGTCTCGGGCAACGTCCCATCGCTCGCCACCTGCGCATCGGCCAGCAACGCCATCATGCGGTGTGGATCCGCGGCATCGAGCTGCGCGCGCAAGCCCTCGCGGGCCTTGATCAGTTTCGGCCAGGGCGTATCGAGCTGGGCGTTGGACAAGCCGTAGACACCCGGTTCAAGCAGTTCAGGCCGAGCCTGCTGGGCATTCAGGTAGCCCAGGTGCTGGCCGTCGCCGAGCAGGAGGTTGAAGCCGGCATATTCGCCGCTGCGCCCAGCCAGCCTGGCCAGGGCGCCTGGCACATCGTCCTGGCCGCGCAGAAAGCCCGCCACCAGTTCCCCTCTCGAGCGCAACCCCACCGGCTGCCCGGGGTCGCGGATGTTGGTCAGCGCGGCGAAGCGATTGCCCGGTCCCACGCCCAGCCAGCTACCGCCGGCCTGTAAGTCACGTCCGGCATAGACGCCCGGCGCGTCGCTCCAGGCGGCCAGGGGTCGAGCCGGGCGGGCATAGAACTCGTCACGGTTGGCCGCCACCAGCAACGGCAGCGAATGGCCGGGGCGCCAGGCGAATACGATCAGGCACATGGGTGGGCCTCCAGAAATTCATCCACTGTACCCAGCGTGCAGGCCTCAGGCCATCGCCGTTGGGTCGCCTTCGCGATCTGACGAGGCGTCGCCGGCAGTGTTTCCGGCTTTCTGTGCAATGCCCTGCATGGCTTGCCTAGAGTGACAATTCACGCTGAGTCTGGAGCCTCATGCCCGGCTTCCGTTACCATGGCGGACTGATTTCCTCGGGGAACACCCGTTGGCGCTCGGACTCTACGTGTGCCGGGCGCTTGCGCCTGGAGCCTGGCGGGCGCGTGCAGCGTGCGATCCGTGCCGCGGCGGGTGGTCGACCGTGATAGCGCGCGCTAGCCGCCGCGCATGCCCAAGCCTTTTCTGCCGCGCTGTCGTGCAGCGTCGGTCTCAGCTTTCTGATTTGAATCAAGAGGAATCACCATGCTGCCTTACCCGCAGATCGACCCCGTGGCCTTGGCCATTGGGCCGCTGAAAATCCATTGGTACGGCCTGATGTACCTGGTGGGCATCGGCGGTGCGTGGCTGCTGGCAGCCAGCCGGCTGCATCGCTTCGACCCGACCTGGAACCGCGAAAAGCTCTCTGACCTGGTGTTCTGGCTGTCGATGGGGGTGATCGTCGGCGGGCGGCTCGGCTACGTGCTGTTCTACGACCTGAACGCGTATCTGGCCAAGCCGATGCTGATCTTCGAGGTGTGGAAGGGCGGCATGTCGTTCCACGGCGGTTTCATCGGCGTGATGCTCGCCGCAGTGTGGTTCGGCAAGCGCCACAACAAGTCGTTCTTCGAGCTGATGGACTTCATCGCGCCGATGGTGCCGATTGGCCTGGGCGCCGGGCGCATCGGCAACTTCATCAATGCCGAGCTTTGGGGCAAGCCCACCGATGTGCCATGGGCCATGGTGTTTCCGCCGTTCAGCGACCCTGCGCAACTGCCGCGTCACCCCTCGCAGCTGTATCAGTTCGCCCTCGAAGGCGTGGCGCTGTTCGTCATTCTCTGGCTGTACTCGCGCAAGCCTCGGCCGACCATGGCGGTGTCCGGTATGTTCGCGCTGCTGTACGGCATCTTCCGCTTCATCGTGGAGTTCTTCCGCGTGCCGGATGCGCAGCTCGGTTACCTGGCCTTCGGCTGGTTGACCATGGGTCAGGTGCTGTGTGTACCGATGATCATGGCCGGGCTTGGCCTGATCTGGTGGGCGTACAATCGCCAGTCCACGGCAACCCCCGTCAAATGATTCCCGCAGCCGGGGCGCTCCTCCGGCTGCCTCGCTACAGGTAGGTTATGAAACAGTATCTAGACCTGGTCCGTGACGTCATCGACCACGGCACGCTGCAGGAAAACCGCACCGGTACCCGCACCATCAGCCGTCCTGGCGCCATGCTGCGCTTCGACCTGCAGGAAGGCTTCCCGGCCATCACCACGCGTCGTCTGGCCTTCAAGTCGGCCATCGGCGAAATGGTCGGCTTTCTGCGCGGGGTGAAGAACGCCGCGCAGTTCCGTGAGCTCGGCTGCAAGGTCTGGGACCAGAACGCCAACGAGAACGCCCAGTGGCTGGCCAACCCGTTCCGCCAAGGCACCGATGACCTCGGTGAAATCTACGGCGTGCAATGGCGCCAGTGGCCAGGCTACAAGCGTGTGCCGTTGAGCAACCCCGAGGCCATCGCCATGGCCGAAGGGCAGGGCTTTCGGCAGATCGCCCAGGACCAGGAAGACGGCCAGGCATTCGTCATCCTCTACAAGGCGATCGACCAGGTGCGCCAGTGCCTGGACACCATCGTCAATGATCCCGGCAGCCGCCGCATCCTGTTTCACGGTTGGAACTGCGCCCAGCTCGACGAGATGGCCTTGCCGCCGTGCCACCTGCTGTACCAGTTCCACCCGGACGTGAAGAAACGAGAAATTTCCCTGACCCTCTACATCCGCTCGAACGACCTGGGCCTTTTATCCCCCCTACAAGAAACTGCACAGTACGTAATGCCTGCGTAACCCAGTAAGCCTTCCAAGCCTATTTATTGTGCCCCCTATCAAAATGCACATTGTGTATAGTACGGGCCGCTTTGAAAAGGAAGGAAGCAGTGAAGGTAATCGCAGTAAGGGGCAAAGCCCTAAATCTCAGTGAGTCCCCGACCAGGCGGGACGACACCCTTGATGGGCATCAAACCCAAGAAGCCGTGAAGGTCACAGGATCTGCCGTCTTTGATGACGATGAGCGCCTGATGCCTCTGATATCTGGCTTCCTCTCCCAGCAACTCAAAGCTGCGCTGATCGCTGAGCAGACGGCCATGACCTTTGGCCGGAACCTTGGTTACGCCCATGAGTACCTAACCAAGCGCCGTGAGTACGCAAGCTGCGATCGGGACTCCGCTTATCTGGAGATCCGTACCCACGTCATCCAAGAATACTTTGCGCACCTGCGCGAGGTTGAGGGGATCTCGAAGAAGACTGTCCGCAATCGAGACTCGGCGCTCATGGCATTCTTCAACAAGTCGCTTTGTAGTTGGGTGGACGATGTCCCTCCTCTTCGTAAAGAAGGTAATCCTTATGCGGGTGGGCTGCTGTCTCCGCGTCCAAACAAGAATCTGGTGGTGTCCTGTTCCCTGGACGACCTCTTGCAGCTAATCCTTGCCACCCAGAGCGAGCGTGAGCGGTGCCTCCTTCAGTTCATATATGACGCAGGCATTCGTCGCTCAGAAGTCCCTCGTGTGACCCTCAGGGCGATTGATGATGCTCTCCGCTTCCAGGACACGATGTTCATTTCACCTGGTGCCTCTGTCGCAGTAAATGCCGACTACTGCCCCCTTCGTATCGATGGGAGTAAGGGCCCTGCTGACTCCTTCAAGCCTCGCGATACCTTGGTGAGCAGGGCAACGTTGCTTCGCATAAAGAAGTACCACGCCTCTCCGCTGTACAAGATGCACAAGCGCCAATTCGGCAGCCCCGAGACCACCCCTGCGTTCCTGAATGCTGAGGGTGGCGAGTTCACAGCGCGCTCCGTATCCAAGCTCCTTGAGCGCACCTCGAAGCGTGCCTTGAATCTTATGAAGATCAACAGAATGATCTCCCCGCATAAGCTGCGCCATGGGAATGCTTATGCCCTTCTCCGCACGCCGGATATTGGCACGAGCTACCTTGACCGGTTGGTAGCTGTACAAAAAACGTTGGGGCATTCCCGGCTCAAGACAGCCGAAACTTACACACAGATTCCTCACGACATCTATCAGAAGCTTGTTCGTCCTGGGACTGAAACCAAAACAAAAGCAGGCGAGATGACGGCGCTCGTCGACCGGACGCGCTTGAGAATTGATGCGGGAGATACGAAATGATTAGTCGGTTAAATAGCGCGCAGGTAGACGCGACCATTGAATCGTTTGTAGCCCGAGCTACCGATGATCGAGAGTCGTTGCTTCAGGTCTGCTTAAGCAAAAATGCCGACTTAGCGGTATCTACTGGGTATGCAGTCAAACACACCGGTTTGGGTGCCTCGACGGTCATGAAGCGAGCGCCGCTTTTTCAGCCCATCCTGGATGCGATGGCAGATGAGGGGATCATCGTCTCAGGTCATCCATCGGGCGCTTGCGAATGGCGCCGCAGGCTTCTTGCCTGGTATGAGGGTATGCCTAAAGAACAGAAGCTAGCGATTCCAGTGGCGGCAAACACCATTCGGTATCGAGGCTACTTAAATAATGTTCCTGAATTGGCAGGCCTCCCCTCTGCGAGGGAAAAATATGAGCTGGTGCGTTCTACGTTCGAGGAGATCCTTGAAGACCTCAGAGCACTGGGAGTTCTAGACAGGGACTATCAAACGGTCGAAGAGCGCGTCGCGTCGAAAAAGCCCGTCGAGCAAACGGAAGCGGGGAAGCTGACGGCGGCCTTCCGTTCACTTCGTTCGGTCTCCATTCATCGACTTTCAGATGTCATGCCAGTCGAGCCAGAGCGTCCATTTATTCACCTGCTCCATCTGTTCAGCGCCGCTTCAATGAGCGCCAGCAGTAAATCGGGCCAGTCAAACTTCATCGAAGCGTATAAGTACTTTCGCGACTATTTGAGGGTGGCCGGATTCACGGGGCTAGAAGATCTTCAGGAGCTGGTAAGCGTCTATGCTTTGCCTAAGTTTCGGGTATATCTACAAGAAAAGATTATTGAGCGCGTGTTGTCAACAAGCCATTGCAACACGCTGATGAGTTCGGCCCGGAAAATGATGGAGCGTGCACTCCAGATCGATGGAATGGGCCTAACGACCTTTATGGCGGCCCAAGGCTTCGATGCTGAGCGAGAAACTGATCAATATAGGCCTTACCCTGCTCCGGTACGTGCTCGCATTTCCGAAGCCGTTCTTGAAGAGATTGCGGAGACTAACCGTCTGGCACAGCCGTATGTCCTGAGCCATGTAGGGGAGGATCCCCTTGCGCCTAATGGCAAGGTTCGGCGTGGGTGCGCCACTCTTGAAAACGCCCGTTGGATCTTTGAGAACAAACTCGACTGCAAGCCCTTGGGTTTCAAGTCGGCCAATCGCGAAGATCCCTATGAAAAAGCATTTATTACTATTGTCAATACCTCCAGTATATCTATTTTTGATATTTATAAGGAATGGGGTGTACTTTACCAGATTGACAGCCGGGTGCTAGCACCCTATGTGATCCGGCTCGCCCAGGTTACTGGCATGAACGCTGATTCGTTGTTGGGTCTTGATCTCGATGACTTTATCGAACGTCACGATTTAACCGATCGGCCTTGCTTGCTGTATTGGAAAGAGCGATCAGATGGCGAGAAGATGTACCATCTTGATTTGTTTCATGCCGAGATTTCGTGGCTTACAACTTCTCAGGGGCGCGCAGTAAAACAGGTGTTTGATGACATTAAATTCTTGACCCGTAATCTTCGCGCTGAAGCTCAGCCTGAAGTTGAGAATAAGTTATTCATCTATCGCTCAAGCTCTCCCAGAAAGTTTGGGGTGGTTGACTCCATTGAGAATTCCTCCAGCAGTATGATTAATAAGATCATGAAAGGTTTCTCTGAAGATTGGGGATTGCTTGATGAGGAGGGCAACCCATTGCCATTGTCGCCCTCTCGTTTTCGACCAAGCTTTGTTAGCGAGTTGATTGAGCGTGGTGTGTCTCCTCGGGAGATTCAGGTGATGTTAGGTCATAAGAACATTAGCACCACTATGGCATACCTTGATCAGATGGATTTCAACCCTATGGCGCGCAAGATGTTGAATAAAGTGCTCCATGAGATGCACCAAGAAACGATGGACGAGTCGGTGACGATCATCCCAACGAAAACGATCGAGTCGACCCCAAAAGGCATGCCGATGGAAACCGGTACGGTCACGTGCATGAATGTGTACGACCCGCCAGACTTCATCAAAAATCTGAGGGACTACGACCCCAGCAAGCCTTGCACGCTGTTCAACAAGTGCCTCTCGTGCAGTAACAGCATCATCACGGTTTCGCACCTACCCGAGCTCTTTGCTCGCCGTCGCGATTACCAGCGGATGATTGAGGTGAACCGGGTGCTCGATACGCCCTACGGCGCCGTCATCCTGGATAACCTGGACGTGCTCAACAGCATCCTCGACCCGCAGACATCTGATTTTTCCGCAGAGGAACTGGCTAAAGCCGAGCGCCTTTCTGAAAACCTGCAGGTCGACATCCTGACAGAGGGGGTAACTCTGTGAGCGAATCCATCATTCCTGAATTTGCAGCCTTCAAAAAATGGCGTATGGCCGCTCATGGTCTGCTGCTGGGCCTGCAGAAAGATGTTGGCGAATCTAGCGCTGTGCCAGTTGAGGCGCTGTCTTGGCTCAACGCTCTCTTGGCCCTACCTGTGAGCAAAACATCCGTATTGGGTGATCCCATTTGGGACTTCAACGAGGATTACCCGAATGCAGCCAGGAACATCCAAGGTGCCAAGCTGAGGCTTGATTTCAGGAGTTTCCCACTGGTCAACCAGTTAGCAATCCTGGAGGTTAAGGTGGCGATGTACTGCTGGCTGAAGATGCCTGCCAGCCTGCAATCAGTGACAAACTCCGCAAGGAACATCAAGGCCAATACTGCCATATCCTGCTTCAAGGCGGGGCTCAGCTTTGTTAACACGATGTCAGGACAGGCGCGGGAAATTCTGACGGATGAGTTTTTCGAGGTCGGTTACCATGGCCTCTCCTACTTTGATGCAGGGATATATCGTACCGCCGCTCTCGTACACCCCCATGCTTTCGGCCCTGAGCTTCAGAGATTTTTCACAGCGATTAGGTCGCCGTTCCTTCTGGAGCAGGTTTTTGATAAGCCTCTGCCCTACGTTGAGCTTGACTCGTTGCCTTGGGCGAAGCTGCTTAAGCGGGTAGACGAGTCTCAAAAAACGTATCGGATTCTTCCCAACGATATATTCGAGAAAGCCTCTCGCGAAGCCTCATTTGCCGTCGTTGACTTCCTAAGCGTACTGGGCGAGCCGGTGAATGACCTGATCGCTCTGACGCGTCAGAACGCTAAAGGTTACTCATCGGCCAAGAGCCAGAGATTGACGCCTTACAATTACGACCTTTACGTGGCCCTACGGCTTCGACGCAAGGGTTATGACTCCATCGCCATGGGGGCGGCGATTGGTGCTGTTCGCCCAGACTTTCTATCGGGAAACAGGCAGCACGACTTTAAAGCGCCAGAAACCTTGCTTAAGCTTACCCACGTGCCCCTGGATGATGAGTTTCGTCGGTACATCAACTTTATTTCTTACAGTGCGTGCTATCTCGTGGCGCAGTACACGGGAATGCGACCCTCCGAGCTCTCTGAGATCTTGGTGGAGTCCTGCATGGAGAAAGAGAATGACTACTGGCTGCTCATCAGCAACGTTGTAAAACACCGTCAAGGACTTGCCAAGTTGTTTGATGACAAATGGGTCGCAATTCCTATCGTGCGCGACGCCATTCGTGCGGCCTGCCTAATCGCCAAGGTCACACAGAACCCGTATCTGTTTTCGAATGTGGACACGGTCGCCCAGGGAGCGGAGCCGGCCTCTATGAGCTCGGTTGGGATCTCACATCAGTTCAGATCATTCTTTCAGGAAATCCTGACGGACGAAGAATTTGAGTCTCTTGAGTTTTCGCCCTACACCTTACGGCACACATTGGCTTACCAAATGGCAAGGGCTGAGCTTGGCCTCCCGTTCATTTCACACCAGTTGAAGCACTTTGGTGACCTTATCGGTGGAGCAGGACAAAACCAAGCGTTCAGCGCCGTTTCGCTCGGGTACGGCGCAATTGCGGAGATCCTTTCGAAGGGTGGCCGCTCTGGTGGTAAGACGCCTACACAGGTAGCTGAGGAAGAGTACATCACCAGCTACTGCGATCCAGACGGCAACTACGCCGGGCCTAATGCCGAGAGCCATAAAGCTCGAATGAAGAAAGTATTCGAAGGTTACATGGCGGCTGGGTATACAAAAGAGCAGGTCATTGCTCAGATGGCAAAGAAACGCCTGGCGATCATCAACGTTGGCCAAGGATTTTGTTATGGCGGTCAGCGGGAGTCTCACGACGATTCCTTGCCTTGCATCGGGACTTTGCGGTGCAACCCTAATCGCTGCAAGAACGCTGTCGTCACCAAAGTGCATGCGCCCAAGTGGCGAGAAATTTATGTCTCGAACAGCCTTGCGTTGAGCTCCCCGTCGTCCGCAAGCACGGAAGAGGAGCTTCGTGCTGCTATGGAGGAAGCTAAAGGAGTTCTGGAGTATCTGGGAGAAGAGGTTGAGCTATGACCACCCAAGCTTTTGATTCTCGGAATAAGCTCGACTTCGAAAAGAATAGCGAGCAGCTGGCCGAAGGCATCCTCCAGATTGCCTCCGATAAATCGCTGAAGCCTACGGTTGCTGAGCTCAGTCGCATCACAGGGATCCATCGCAATACCATCAGGATGCGGGGGTGGCCGATGGAGAAGCTTGAGGCCATCAAGGAAAGCCGCCTCGTTGAGGTTATGGTTCAGAGGGTCAAAGCTGAGAAGAAGCAAGATCCCAAGACCATTCTGATGCAACGGCTTGAAAAGAGCCGACTGGAAGTGCTTTATTGGTTCAATAGGTATCAGGATGTTGAGAGCTCGTATGCGACCCTTGATAAACGGCTGGCCGGTGTCATTGAGTCCAGGGCCTACTACGTGGATCAAAATGCCGAGCTCACGGCCAAGCTAAAACAGCGGGATACTGAAATTCAGAAATTGCGTGATGCGCTGCATATGGTCAGCGCAAATCTAGAGGATCCGAAATGAAGATGTACCACGATTTGCTGGCCGACGTGCTGGAGAACGGCGTCGAGAAAGACGATCGCACAGGGACAGGCACGATTAGCGTGTTCGGTCGTCAATTCCGCCACAACCTGGAAGATGGCTTCCCGCTGCTGACCACGAAGAAACTGCATTTCAAGAGCATCATCAATGAGATGATTTGGTTCTTGAACGGCGATACCAACACCAAATGGCTCAAGGAGAATGGTGTCAAAATCTGGGATGAATGGGCAACCGAGGATGGCGATCTTGGGCCGGTTTATGGCAAGCAGTGGACTGCTTGGCCGACTCAGGACGGCAAAACCATCAACCAGATCGACTACGTTGTTAACACGCTTAAAACGAACCCGAACAGCCGTCGCATTCTGTTCCATGGATGGAATGTTGAGTACCTGCCAGATGAGTCTGTCAGCCCTCAAGAAAATGCACGCAACGGAAAGATGGCATTGCCGCCGTGCCATTTGCTTTACCAGTTTTATGTGGCCAACAATAAATTGTCGACACACCTCTATATCCGGTCTAGTGATCTGCTGCTTGGGAATCCGTACAACTTAGCTGGGGCGAGTTTTATTACTCATATGCTTGCTCAACAGTGTGATATGGGTGTTGGCGAAATTATCGTTACTATGGGTGATGCACATATTTACTTGAATCACATTGAGCAAGTTAAGTTGCAATTAACTCGTGAGCCTCGTCCTCTGCCAAAACTAGTTCTAAAGCGTAAGCCAGCCAGCATTTACGACTACAAGTTTGAGGATTTCGAGATCGTGGGATACGACCCGCATCCGCATATCTCTGCTCCTGTTTCGATTTGAAGGTTCGAGGGAGGTGGGTCGGGTGGCCATTGCGGTTCAATCGCTAGGATCCTTTACTCTAGCCCATCTCTCGCGTGCTGCGCCCGCCAGCGCAGGCTCGCTTCGTTAGTCTGGCGGACTGGAGAAGGCAGATGATCTGGGAAAGTCATTATTGGAAGAAGCCTTTACTGGAAATGGCTGATCGGCTGGAACGCCTGAAAGCTTCTGATGATTTATCTGACGAGCAGATGGCTCAGATAGAGCGTGATGTGTTCATCGGCTTTTACTCGGTCAGGAAGCTCTTCGAAGCACCTACTAAGGTTACCGACCAGGCACGCGGGCACACCCTGAGCCTTCAAAGGCATTCAAACATCAAACCGGTGACGTGGCGAAATCATCATAAGCTCGATGAGCTTTATGACCTTTCGAAAAGTGGGAATGAGATCCGTGACGTCTTATTCGTCTGTGGACGATTAATACACAGCTTCGTTTTTTGCCCCTGTGTATCTGATACTGGCGGTCTCCATGGGGCTTTTTTCAACTCAGATCGTGACAAGGACAGCTGCTTGTACTTCATCACCATCGATGCCGTGATTTCGTTGTTTCGAATAGTTGGCAATGATGATCCTTGCCACATTGAATGGTCTCGTAACGAAGGGTCGGGGGAAGGACGGCTTGTTGTCCGGTAGGGTTGAGCGAGGTTGGATGCTCCATCCGCGAGGACTGAAACCCGAGCACAGAGCCAGCTTCACCGACGCTCTAGGGGTTGAAAGCTTATCGCCCTCCAGCCCTCACCTGATCAACCTCATTTTGTCCGGCGTCTCGGCGTTGATTTTACGATCCATATTTCTTTACCCCTTCTGCGGCAGGCATGGCATCTGGCCTCAGGCCGTTTTAATCCTTTTGATTCTGTATTCAACCCTGAAAACTTGCTTCACTAGAAAGCGCGTGAGCCCTTAAGAAGCTGCGAAATCGGAAGGAATTTGTTCCGGTCATACCGAAGTTGTAGCTATGAACCGCTCGTTCTCCCACTGGATTGATGCTTTCGGGAAACGGGAGCGATCCAAGGCATACTAGGGCCTCCTTGAATAAAGCGGCCATTTAGCAGCCGCTTAGCCCGCCTGCTGCAGCACTGATCCCGCAGACAGGTGCTCCACCTGTAGCTTGGTTCTCAGGAAAAAGTCGTTCGACAATCACGCAGTCGATCCAACGACCGTCAAGACATGCGTGTTTCTCATACACACCCACTTGGCGGAAACCGCACGCTTCGCACAAGGCAAGGCTGGCACGGTTGAAGGTAAATACGCGGGAGAGGACTTTCCAGAAACCCCGTTCCTGCGCTTCTTTAAGTAGTGCTTGCAGCAGATGCTTGCCCAGCCCCCGGCCTCGAACCTCACGGCTCAAGTAAATAGAAAAGTCAGCGATGCCGTTATAGCAAACGCGAGCGCGGTATCCGCTCAGGCTCGCCCACCCTATAACCTGGTCGTGCTCGCCAAGCATTACCAGTACAGGATAACGATCAACTGATTGGATTCTTTCAAGCATTTCCTCTGGGTTCCGAGGCGTCGTTTCGAAGGTCGAGCTTCGTTCCTCAATCCCTTGGTTGTAAATCGCAGCTATTGCTAGTGCGTCGTTGGTCTCGGCGGGACGAATGCGCATAGGGTGGACTCCATTAGTTGGTAGCGACAACATTTAGGCCAAAAAAATTCAGCATCAACTTGGCTGCTTGGGGTCTGAGCAAGTCTCACTGGTGACGCCACACCGTTTTTCGGTAGCTCGTGTGAGTTGTCTGAGCAGGCTCAACGCTCCTTGCCTGGCTTCGGCTGAAAGGTTTTCGATCATTACTTTCTCTTCAGCAACGAGGCCGCTCCTGATTTTCTCGTAGAGCTCTTTGCCAGCGCCCGTGGCCTGGATCTTCACAGCGCGGCGGTCTTTATCATCTTCGACGCGAGACACATATCCTTTGCGTTCAAGCGCATCGATTACCCGGCTCGCCGTGCTTTTGTCCAAAAACATCTCTTCAGCCAGCACCTGAAGTCGCAGGGCTCCTTTCTTGACCAGCGTTTCGACTGCGTAGCACTGCGTTACCGAAACGTCATAGCAGCAGATTCGATCTCGGTCTCGGAACTGATAAACGCGGACGAGCTGGTTCAGCGCCTCGTACAAATCCTCTGCATCCTGAGTCAACTGATCTTTTTTCCGCTTCGGCATAATCGTCACAAATTTGTTGTTAGCTGCAACAATAATCGCGTGAGTGCTGAGCCGTCAACGAAGCTCCCTTAGCTGACGACAGATCGATCGCGCCAGTTTGCTGCTAACCAACCAAAACGAGTTCAGCTGGTGAGTCTTCCTGAGGCGTTACACCCCACGGTCAACAGAACCAGGCTGGTTTGGGCCATGGGCATCCTTCAGATCCTTGCGTGGGGCTCTACCTACTACCTGCCTGCAGTTCTCGCCGCCCCGGTTGCGAGGGACACGGGCTGGTCGATCACCAGTGCCGATGGCGGTCTGTCGTGGGGGATGCTGGTCGCAGGAGCAACATCACCCGCAGTAGGACGTCGCATTGACCTTTATGGGGGGCGTCTGGTGATGACCCTCAGCTCAGGGCTTCTCGCCGTCGGCATTGCCACCATGGGGGTCGCCGAAAACGTGGCGACGTACTATTTCGCATGGAGTTTGATAGGCATCGCAATGGCTGCGGGGCTTTACGATGCGGCCTTCTCAACACTGGGGCGACTTCTTGGTGACAGAGCTCGAACATCGATCATAGGGTTAACCCTGCTGGGTGGGTTCGCCAGTACGCTGGGTTGGCCTGCAATAGCGGCTATGGAGGAGTGGCTCGGCTGGCGAGGAACATGTCTTTGCATTGCCGCTGCTCACCTGTTCATCGGATTACCTGTCCATGCTCTGATGATCCCTGGTAGCGCGAGGCAACCCCTAAGGCCTGTTGTCATCACAAATGACGACAAGACGACTCGTACGCCAAGACAGTCTAGCGCCCTGTTTTTGCTCATCGGCGTGATGCTGACCATTCTCGCGCTGGTGGCATCGAGTGTCTCGGTGCATCTTCTGAACACCCTCAAGCAACTGGGGATGGTGACCGCCGTGGCGCTGGCGATTGGCATGGTAATCGGCCCCGCCCAAGTCGCAGCACGGATCGCAGAGTTTTCAATCGGCAGAAACCTGCATCCCACATGGTCGGCACGTGTGGGCGTGCTGCTTTGTCTGTTCGGACTTGGCTTGCTGATCTCGGGAAGACCGTGGCTCTCGTTCGTTGCAATTGCCCTGTATGGAGCAGGTAACGGCATTCTCACCATTGCTCGCGGCACACTGCCGCTGGCCTTGTTTGGTGCTCAGGGTTACGGGTCACGAATGGGATTGCTTGCTCGACCGGTTATGGTTGCTCAGGCGTGTGGGCCCATCCTAGCCGCCTGGGTGCTGGACACATTCGGCCCGGTAGTCCTGTTGGGCACGCTTTGCTGCCTGCTGTTGGTTTGCGTGGTAGTCAGCGTCTGCCTTCCAGCGAAAAGTCGTCCAACGGCCTGAGTAGAAGTACTTTGCGAAGCGAGAAAATTGCGATATCAAAAACATGTGCTTTACTGAATATACGATAATACATATATTCACATTCCCGCATGTATGGTGGCTACCATGAACCAACCCATCAAAGTCCTTTTCGTCTGCGTTGCCAATTCTGCCCGCTCACAGCTTGCAGAGGCCCTTCTACGCGCTACTGATGTGCGTTTCGCAGCATTCAGTGCAGGCTCCCAGCCGTCTGGTGTTGATCCGCGAACTATCGCCGCGCTTGAAAACGTCGACGTAGACGCCTCCGGGCTGCGGAGCAAGTCCGTTGACGAATTCAAGGGTGAGCGATTCGATTACGTCATAACGCTATGTCACAAGTCCGCACAGGAATGCCAGTCAGTACCTGACGCCGGTGAGGTCATTGCCTGGGATTTCCCCGATCCCGTCACCAGTAATGATCCCGGCGCATTTCGGCACGTTCTTCAAGACATTCATGAACGCATCAAACTCTTTGTTTTGGTGAAGACAAAGCATCTGGAGGATGTATGACTGAGCTCATGACGCCCACGGCGTTGTTCAAATGCCTGGCCGATGACACTCGCACCAAGATCACGTTGCTGATTGTGAGAGAGGGGGAGCTGTGTGTCTGCGAACTGACGGCAGCCCTTGACGAGAGCCAACCCAAAATTTCCCGCCATCTCGCTCTTCTCCGGTCGGCAGGTCTGCTCATGGATCGCCGCCAAGGGCAGTGGGTTTACTACCGACTGCGTCGAGATCTGCCGGAGTGGGTGACCTCCATACTTAAAAGCGTTGTCGATGCGAACCTCAAGTGGCTGCAGGACGAGACGACTCGCCTGTGTGACATGGACGGTCGCCCAGTCAAACAAGTCGTTTGCGACTGATCCACACCCTTACGAGTGCTTGATATGCTTCTTGCCGTATTAATTTTCATCGTCACTATCGTGCTGGTCATCTGGCAACCCAAAGGCTTGGGGGTTGGCTGGAGCGCGACCCTTGGCGCTGTTCTGGCTCTGCTAACTGGCGTCGTCAGCCTTGGGGACATTCCTGAGGTCTGGCATATCGTCTGGAACGCCACTGCCACCTTCATTGCGGTAATAATCATCAGCTTGCTGTTGGATGAGGCAGGCTTTTTCGAATGGGCTGCGCTTCATGTCGCTCGCTGGGGAGCAGGCAGCACCAGAAAGCTTTTCGCGTTCATCATATTGCTGGGTGCCGCCGTATCGGCGCTTTTTGCCAATGACGGTGCAGCGCTGATCCTTACCCCCATCGTGATCGCGATGCTATTAGCCCTCCGGTTTTCTCCGGCAGCCACTTTGGCATTCGTCATGGCAGCTGGATTCATCGCAGATACTGCGAGCTTGCCGTTTGTGGTCTCCAACCTGGTCAACATCGTCTCTGCCGATTACTTTAACATCGGCTTCACCGAATATGCCTCTGTCATGGTGCCGGTGAACGTTGTGAGCGTCATGGCGACATTGGCGATGCTGCTGTGGTTCTTCCGCAAAGAGTTACCTGCGACCTACGATCTTGAACAGTTGCATCAACCTTCTGAAGCAATTCGCGACCGGCCAACATTTATGGCCGGCTGGCTAGTCCTGGTGATGTTGCTGGTCGGCTTCTTCGTGATTGAACCTTTAGGCGTTCCGATCAGCGTCATTGCTGCAGTCTGCGCATTCATCCTCTACATAGTCGCTGCCCGTGGTCACGCCATCGACACCGGGAAGGTGCTCAAAGGCGCCCCGTGGCAAGTGGTGGTCTTTTCCTTAGGCATGTACTTGGTCGTATACGGGCTCAAAAATGCAGGGCTAACGGATCACATCGCACAGATCCTGAACTTATTCGCTGGCTATGGTATCTGGGGCGCTTCGCTTGGAACCGGCCTGCTCACGGCGTTTTTGTCTTCCATCATGAACAACATGCCGACCGTCCTGGTCGGGGCTTTGTCGATCCATGCCGCCGAAGTCGATGGCGTCGTCCAGCAGGCAATGGTGTACGCCAACATCATTGGCTGCGACTTAGGCCCGAAGATCACCCCCATCGGTAGCCTGGCCACGCTGTTGTGGTTGCACGTGCTGGCTAAGAAAGACATCAAGATCAGCTGGGGTTACTACTTCAAAACCGGAATCGTGCTGACTCTGCCGATCCTAATCGCCACTCTATCCGCCTTGGCACTGCGCCTCAGTATTTGAAAAGGAGTCTTTTGATGAAAGTCCTGTTCATGTGTACCCATAACAGCTGCCGCAGCATCCTGTCCGAGGCGCTGTTCAATCACTTGGCGCCCGAGGGCGTAGAAGCGGTCAGCTCGGGAAGCTTTCCAAGCGGTCGAGTGAATCAGCGGGCACTGCAGACGCTGGAAGCAGCGGGCATTTCCACTGCTGGCCTGAGCAGCAAGGCGTCGGATGCTTTTGAGGACTCGCCTCCAGATATCGTGATCACCGTTTGTGATCGGGCAGCGGGTGAAGCATGCCCCATCTTTTTCGGGCCTGCCTTGAAGGCGCATTGGGGCTTGGCCGATCCGTCCGAAGCGACAGGGACTGAAGCCGACATCAGCGCGGCGTTCGAAAGAATCCTCGCCAAAATTCGTGAACGCGTCACGGCCTTTCTTGAGCTGCCTCTGAAGACGATGAGCGCTGACCAGCTGAAAGCTGAACTGAACCGGATCGGTTCGCTTTAAAGATCAACCGAGGCGGCGCCCATCTCGCGCCGCTCAGGAGTTTATATGCAAGACGCATTGCCGAACGTACACACTGACCTGATCGACATCCCTTCGCTGGAGCGACTGGAACCCCACACCCCGTCACTTCACAAACCTCGAATTTTGCTGCTGTATGGATCGACGCGAGAGCGTTCTTTCAGCCGGCTGGTGACTCAGGAAGCAGCGCGTCTGTTGGAGGCGTACGGCGCAGAAGCCAAAATCTTCGACCCCTCGGGCTTGCCGCTGCCGGACGATGCTCCCGAGACACATCCCAAGGTCGCAGAGCTGCGCGAACTGATGCAGTGGTCTGAAGGACAGGTGTGGTGCTCTCCTGAGCGGCACGGTTCCATGAGCGCTGTCTTCAAAGCCCAGATCGATTGGGTTCCACTGGCGATAGGTGCGGTGCGACCTACGCAAGGAAAGACCCTGGCGGTCATGCAGGTCTGCGGTGGCTCGCAATCGTTCAACGTCGTCAATCAACTGCGCGTGCTGGGTCGGTGGATGCGGATGTTCACCATCCCAAATCAATCTTCAGTGGCCAAGGCGTTCACAGAATTCGATGAGGCAGGCCGGATGAAGCCGTCCTCGTACTACGACCGCCTGGTGGACGTGATGGAAGAGCTGATGAAGTTCACGCTGCTGTTACGGGATCGTCAGGACTACCTGGTTGATCGCTACTCCGAGCGCAAAGAGTCTTCCGAAGAGCTGTCCAAGCGCGTCAATCAGCGCTCCATTTAACGTCACCGCGAGGAAGCTGTATGAGCCAGATTACGATCTATCACAATCCCAGTTGTGGCACTTCTCGCAACACTTTGGAGTTGATCCGCAACAGCGGGGAAGAACCAATAGTGGTCGAGTATCTACAGACCCCGCCTGATCGCGACACACTTATCAGGCTGATCAAAGATATGGGAATCGACGTGCGAGCCCTCCTGCGTACCAAAGGCACTCCGTACGAGGAGCTGGGACTGGATGATGCATCACTGACTGACGAACAGCTCATCGATGCCATGATGGCTCACCCCATCCTGATCAATCGCCCAATTGTCGTGACGCCACTGGGCACACGCTTGTGCCGTCCATCAGAGGCAGTCCTCGACCTGCTGCCGCAAGAGCAGCGCGGCAGCTTCATCAAGGAAGACGGACAAATCGTCATTGATGAGAATGGCAACAGGGTTTGAGCCGATGCGAGCGAATGGGCCTGGAGGGATGGTGGTAAATCAAAATCCGATTCTTGATGTTGTGGTCATTGGCGGCGGACAGTCCGCGCTGACCGTCGCTTACTTTCTGAAGCGTTCAGGCCTTTCCTTCGTGTTGCTCGATGGCGAGGCGGCGCCCGGTGGCGCATGGCAGCACGGATGGGATTCGCTCCGACTCTTCTCGCCGTCCGGATGGAGTTCAATTGCGGGCTGGCAGATGCCAGCTGTCTCTGAGGAAACTCCAAGTCGTGACGACGTTATCGCCTACCTGACTCAATATGAGCGCCGCTACGACTTTCCCATCGTCCGCTCCACGCAGGTAAGCCATGTCGAAAAAATCGAAGGCGGACTGCGCGTCGTCTCTGACGATAGCTGCTGGGATGCCAGGGTAGTCATCAGCGCAACGGGCACATGGGGCTGCCCGTTTATCCCAGCCTATCCAGGACAAGAAGTGTTCAAGGGCCAGCAGATTCACTCCGCCCATTACGTTGGGCCGGGTGAGTTCGAGGGGAAGACAATTTTGGTGGTGGGCGGTGGCAACTCGGGTGCCCAGATTTACGCCGAGGTTTCAAAAGCGGGTCAGGTCACCTGGGTGACTCTGGAGGCCCCGAAATTTCTTCCAGATGACGTCGATGGTCGTGTCCTTTTCGAGCGAGCCACAGCTCGTTTGAAGGCGCAGCAGGATGGCGTGGAGCCCCAACTTCCCGTGGGAGGGCTGGGCGACATCGTAATGGTGCCACCGGTGAAGGAGGCTCGCGAACGCGGGGTTCTAAATGCTGTACGGCCATTCACTCATTTCACTTCAACAGGTGTTGTGTGGCCATCGGGAACCGAGACGAAGATTGATGCCATCATCTGGTGTACTGGATTTTCTCCATCGCTCGGGCACCTGAGCGACCTGGGTATCGTAGGTCAGGACGGCAAAGTGGCCGTAGATGAAAACCGAAGTGTTGATTTACCTAATCTGTGGCTGGTGGGCTACGGTGACTGGACAGGGCTTGCTTCGGCTACCTTGATCGGAGTAACCCGTACCGCAAGAGATGTGGTCAAGCAAGTGCAAAGCTATCTCACTGACATCGCCTGACGGGTCAGGGAGTCGGATGATCAGAGTGCCAATAACGTTGCACTGTCGAGTGTGACAAGCCCAATTCACGCACGGCTTCGGCCTGCGTCTTGCCTTGAGCTTTTAGGGCTTGGACGGCCAGCAGACTCTGAATTCGCAGTGGCTTGCCTGGAGATCGCTTGGCTAGGTTTTTGCCATCCATCTGCTGATGCAGTAACTCAATGCCGCCCGCCTCAGCAAAGCGCTTAAGTTCTGCCTGAGCTGAAGCCAGCGTATCTTCAAACCTCTCCCCACGTTGCAGGGATACACAGAGAGCCATGAGCGCTACAGGATCAAATTCGAGGGCCTGGGCGAGCTCTGTGAGTTTTCCGATACTCACGCCGGACTTACCCCTTTCCAGCAAACTAAGCGTTGTGCGAAAGGCCGCATCACCCAGGTTATCGTAACTGAGCTTGCGCTGCTGCCGGATGGCCCTCAGCGTCGCAGCTATCTCTGTTTTAAGGGGCATAAGCGTCCAAAAAACAAGGATAGAGCCACAGGGTTGTCAGCCCAATAAACAGCGTATGTTGTGCGTAATAGGTTGTTGTGGGTATCATGCCACGCCAGAACCGCTGTGTTGGGTACGAGCTGATCACACTGTTGATGCATGGCTCGGATCTCACCTTGACTGGGTGAGTTATCAATTTACGCTTAATCCGACTAACGAGGCATCCGTGAAGGTTCACGTCCTGTCTGACCTGCACGCAGAGTTTGAGGCATTTGTGCCTCCCGCCATTGAGGTCGACCTAGTCGTGCTGGCTGGGGACATCAACAAAAAAACACGTGGGGTCGAGTGGGCCAACGACACCTTCAGTTGCGATGTCGTGTACGTCATGGGGAACCACGAGTACTACACAGGCCATTTTGATCGAACGCTCGACAAGGCACGTAAGGCCGCCGCTAGCCATGTGCATGTGCTAGAGAACGAGACGTTTGTCTGGAAGCAGGCCCGTTTCCTGGGTTGCACCGCGTGGACGGATTTCTCCAGCACTGGTGATGTAAGCGCCGCAATGTCAGTGGCGCGAGAGACGATGACGGACTTCCGAGCCATCAGAGCGGATACCAACTTTCGACGTTTGCGACCTGATGATGTTGCTGCGCGCAATCGCCAAGCCAAAGCATGGCTGACGGCAGAACTGCACAGACCATTTGATGGTCGGTCGATCGTAGTCACCCATCATGCGCCCGTTCCGGAGGTCTCAGGCGATGAGCATGGGGGACATCTGAGCGCCGCTTACTGCAACGCATGGCACTCGTTGCTCCTGCAAGCGGACGGCTGGATTTTCGGTCACACGCATCGCGCTGTAGATACCGTTCTGGGAGGTTGCCGCACCGTGAGCAACCCCAGAGGTTATCCAGGCGAAGATACCGGCTTCAACCCCAGCAAGGTCATAGAATTTCAGTAAATGCGGAGACATTCGTGGGCTTTGGTAACGTTTCAGAAATCCCTAATGTGGTTGAGAAAGCCAAGGGAATCGACTGGGGAGTGCTCATTGATGCATACCTCATGAACGCTGCGCAGGTAGGCAATCGATTCGCTGCCTCCGTGTATTGCGACCTGTCGGGAGCATCTTCTGACGGGATGACCATCTTGACGCCGCCTGTTCGGCAGGTAGCTGCGGTGGGAAAGTTTGAGATGCTCCAAAGCTTGTGCGGCAATGACCATTACGTCGTTGTGACGCGATTCAGTAGCGAGGAAACATGAGTGCTCGCGAGTCAGTACCAGGAGCTGTCCTTGAAGCTGCGACGATTAACTTCGAGCTAGGAATCACCGCGTACCTCTTTGAGCCACAGCTCGTAGGTTTCTGCTTGGAGGGAACCATCTATCTGGATCGAAAGGATAGATTCCAGTCCGGTCGACTTATACGTACTTCAGCGGTAATGGAGTTCGAAACGTGCGACGGCTACGTGGTTGCCATGACATGGAGTGGGAGCCGCTATGCCCTTGTGGCAGAGGGTGGGCCTTGGGTGCTGACGTTGCCGGACAGGAAATTGGATGAGCCTGCCCCGTATAGCTGAGATGCTTTGCCTAGACGGCGAGCGGGTGAGTGGTGCGTCGATGGCGAGTAAAGCGGCTATCGAGCAGAAGCTCAGACTAACGAGCAAACCCTATTGTGTTGTGTCCGCATGGATAATCATTGATGTCGCAGGTGTTGACCCTGAAATCACTCATGGCATACACCTGAAGCCTACCGTCCTGTACGTACATCACGTGCTCTCACACAGTAGCGGTCAGTTGTCTGGAGGGGATTCGGTGATGACTGGGTATGCGGCCTATATGGATCCGGCAGGTATTTTTGAAACAGTCGATACGGTCTACATCCTGTTGTCGCACGGCTTTCGCAAGTCAGCGGATATCGAAACCGTGCGCGCTGCTCAAGCCCAAATCAACAGGATGGCAAGCGTGTCGTTTTCAACCAACGGCCATCTTGATGAGTAGGCCCCTGATCCGATGTCCTTGCCGGGGAATCTGATGAAAATCGCGGCAGTAATCTTCGATGCGTTCGGCACCCTTGCCCGGATAACACGGCCAACACATCCCTATGGTCAGCTGCTGCGCGAAGGCAAGCGGCAAGGCCGCAATTTTAGGCCAGACGACATGCAGACCCTGATGACCCAGAGACTGTGCATTTCAGAGGCGGCTGCACGTCTTGGTATCCAACTGTCGCCCGACCGGCTTGGTCTGCTGGAGCAAGCCCTCAAAGCAGAGCTTGCGAGCATTGAGCCGTTCCCAGATGCCTTGGAAGCCATAGCGATGCTCCGGGCTGCGGACATGCGAATAGCCACATGCTCCAATTTGGCCATGGCATATGGCCCAGCGATACAACAGATCTTTCCGAACCTAGATGGCTACGGTTTCAGTTACCAAGTTGGGGCCATGAAGCCTTCCCCGATCATCTATCGACATACCTGTGACTTACTTGGGGTCAGGCCCGGTGATGACTACGGCAGCCATGGACGAGTAGTGATGATTGGCGACTCGGCGCGATGCGACAGGGACGGGCCTCGCCAGTGTGGTATCAGCGGCTTTCTCTTGCGCAGGGAGCAGTCAGAGGGATTTTCGAGCCTCACCGACTTCGCACAGGTCGTGCTCACCTACGCGTAGTTGTGCGGGTTGAGTTCGGCTGATGCTTACCAACCAACTACGTTTTTTCGCCAAATCAACGCAGGAATAACCCGGATGTAAATCAGCTCGCTGACCAATTCAATCAGCGTTTGGGTGATGACTGCTGCCGCTGCGAGCCCTCTGATGTCCTCGGGTAAAGCCAGTGCCAACGGTAGAACTACCAATGAGTTACGTGTGGAGCTACTGAAGGCTACGGATCTCGCCGTGCTGGCCGGCAATTTGAATGCCCGAGCCACGAGTGCACCTGCCAGGGGCGCCAAGAGCATAAAACCGATATAGACAGGGATGACAGGCAGCAACTTGTCCATGTCTCTGACCACTGCAGCAATCTGCGAGCCGATGACCACGACCAATACAGACGCCATTGCCGGTACTGGCATCCACGCCCATGCATTGTTCCAGCCCTCAATGAGGCGAAACCTTTTTGCCCCGGCAGCTGTGGCTACCCCTAGGACAAGAGGCAAGGCGATCAGCGCTACAAAGGCCTCTATAAATGGGCCGACAGAGATGACCACTGCTGAGTCGTTACCCACCATCAACGCTAGATACAGTGGCAGAAGCATGAGCTGAAGCAAAAGCAGCAATGGGGTAGCTGCCAGCATCAGTTTAGAGTCGCCTCTGCCTATGTGGGTGAATACCACCACATAGTCGATACAGGGCGTGAGCAAAACCAGCAGAGCACCTACTAAAATCGCCGGGTGATCTCCTAATCCTGAGGTCAACCCCCAAACCAACGGGGGGATGGCGAGGAAATTGGCCGTTAGCAGGGCTGCCATGAAGCGTTTGTTCGTAAGCCCTTCGCGAAGATCCAAAAACGGGATCTGCAGAAACATGGCGTACATCAGCACTGCAATGGCCGGCGTCACCATCACCCCCAAATTTTGGGAAGCATTGGGTGCTAGCAGACCGCCTATGGCTGCGACAATGACCGCAATGAAGTACACGGGAATCTGGTTTTTCTCTAGCTGTTCTCTGTCCACGAATTGCCCTTCAGATGCACGAATTTATTTTCTGGGGACAGGTTAATATCTGTAGCCACTACAGATTCAAGAGGTTGCTTGAGGAGATCACATGTCAGGAATCGGAGCGCTCTCAAAATCCACGGGTTGCCACATCGAAACGATTCGCTACTACGAAAAAATAGGCCTTCTTCCCCCAGCCTTGCGGTCGACCGGAAGGCATCGCATTTACACAGAAAAGCATCGATCAAGGCTTGTCTTCATCCGTCAAAATCGGGAGCTGGGCTTTCCTCTCGAAGATATCCGGGAGCTAATCGCTCTCGCCGCAGACGCCGAACGTCCCTGCGCTGAGGCTTTGTCGGTGGTTAAGATGTAGTGGTCAACTGATCCCGGACACTGAATTGAGTTTTTCCTCAGCGACCGCAGGCGCTAGCCCTTCGTTGAACTGATGCGGTCGCCGCCAGTTGTATCGCTCCATCAGGAACCGGCCGATATCCTGTTGCGCTAGCGCAGCGCTCATGTAGCCCACCGTCGGTATCCATTCACTTTTTAGGCTGCGAAATAGTCGTTCCATCGGCGCATTATCATGGCAGTTGCCGCGACGACTCATGCTCTGCGTGAAGCGGTATCGCCACAGTCTCTGGCGGAAACTCCGGCTGCCGTATTGACTGCCTTGATCACTGTGAAACAGCACATTTTGAGGCCGGCCACGCTGCTCATAGGCCATGTCCAGCGCTTTGATCACCAGGTCGGCGTCGGGCTTGGCCGAGAACGCCCAGCCCACAACCCGGCGCGCATAAAGATCGATTACCGCCGCTAGATAGTGCCACCGACCTTCGGCCCAAACGTACGTGATGTCACCGCACCAAACCTTGTCGGGGGACGCCACGCTGAACCCTCGATCAAGCACGTTCGGGATATCAGGCCGCTCCACGGTCGCCTTTTTATAGGCATGGGAACCCGGCTGTTTGCTGATCAAGTTCATCTCGCGCATCAACTTGCGTACCTTGAATCGCCCGATTCGCATACCGTCCTCTTTCATCATCAGCATGATGCTCCGGCTGCCCGCAGCGCTTCGGCTTTGCGTAAACAGCTCGTTCACACGGCTGCGCAAAACCACCCGTTCGGCATCCGGATACCGACGTTTCCGGCAGTAGGCGTAGTAGCAAGATCGGGTTACTTCAAATACCGAGCACAACAGATCAATCGGCTCTTGAGCCCGAAGTTGATCGATTAACGCGAACGCTCGTGTTCCTCGGCCATCAAGAGCGCGGTGGCCTTTTTTAAGATCGATTTTTCCCGTTCGAGCCGATTGATACGAGCTTCGAGTTCCTGGATTTTTTGCTGCTCAGGCGTCAGGGCTTTGCTGGTTGGAGTAACACCGCCACGTTCTTGCTGGAGCTGGTTCACCCAACGACGCAAGGCCGACTCAACCAGCCCAAGCGAACGGGCTGCTTCGGTATGGGTGTAGCCTTGGTCGAGCACCAGGCACGCCGCCTCGCGCTTGAACTCAGGGGTAAAGGTACGACGTTGCTTGGTCATCAGACACCTCTCTGTGGCGAGCATTCTCGCCTAAATGGGTGTCCGGTTTCATTAGACCACTACAGTCTGGAATTGCTAGATACAGAGGACAAGCTGCGCGCATTCCTGCGCGACCACGCTGACGAGTTACGCAAAGTGCGAGCAGTTCTTCTCTTATGTGAGTTACCGCTCACTGACGCGTCGTAATTCAGTTTGAAAACAGCTCGGAAATGAAGAGGTACGGCCGACCGAAGCGTCGGTCACTCGCGACATTAGAGGATGTAGCTATGAACGGCTTTCAACTGACGTTTTTCACCGAACAGAGTACCAACTACCAGCACCTTCCACTGGGAGAGTGGTTGGTCGAGTTCGCCAAGCGAGAGGGCGCGTTGGGTGCGACGTTGGTGAGCGGTACAGAGGGGCTAGATCATTTGGGGCATTTGCATACGGCGCATTTCCTCGGCGGTGCCGACCATCCCGTCACGGTGACTATATCCACTGATGAAATTGGGTGCGACAGGTTGCTGGAGGCATTGGCCAAGGAGTCGTTTTCACTGAGCTATATCAAATTGCCCATCGAATACGGTCGAGTGGGCCAGGCGAAAAACTAAAAAACGCACCTTGTTGGACAACCAATAAAAAGGATAAGCGCCATGTACCGAGTTTATAACCTACGTCCACAGCCAGCCCCTGCTAACTGGGCTCGTGACAACAAGCCGCTTCTCGTAGGACTGGTTTTCTGGTCACTTTTTCTGGCCGGCATCGCAGGCAGTCAAAAGGTCTCGAGCGAGGGGTGGTACATCGTCACCTCGCTCGAAGGCGCATTGGTTACGCTGCGTATGCCCAGTGAGAAGTCCTGCAAGGCCGACGTAGCCCAGACCTGCGTACCGGGCTACGAGCTGAGAGCACAGCAACATTGAGCGCGATGGCGGTTGGCAATCCAAAGATGAGATCGCGAAATGGAGCTCACCGACGTCGGCTCATCAAAATCATTTTAGAGAATTGGGAGACCACATGAGCGCAGTGACGCTGAGCATCGTATTCGGGCTTGTGATGGGCAGGTTTTTCACAGGATCCGTCTATGAGTTCGCCGCGCTTTTCATCGTAAGCGTTGGAGTGTCCTTGCTGACCTTTCATCTGCTAAATCAAAGGCGCGTCAGGCTACAAGCCCAGACGGCGTATTGCTGCTCTGTAATGGTTGCTTCAAACCAAATGATGGAGCTTTTCCAGATGGCAAAAAGAGGGCAGTTCATGCCCTTGGTGGGAGAGATTCCTGAACTAATTATTGGAGGCTTCTTGGTTCCCGCAATCGCGGTGTCGGCAGTGCAGCTGTTCAGGATACTCATGGAGAGCTGACGTCCGACATAGAGGCCTCTCAACGGTTTCACATCGTTAATGACGTTCCCGAATCGTTACTTGGAGAAAATCTATGAAAACGCAAATCCAGGCCATTCATGCACGTGAAATTCTCGATTCACGCGGCAACCCTACCGTTGAAGTCGACGTCACCTTGGAGTGCGGCGCCATGGGCCGGGCTTCAGTACCGTCCGGTGCCTCTACAGGCGCTCACGAAGCAGTTGAGTTGCGTGACCAAGATATACAGCGGTATTCCGGCAAAGGAGTTTTGAAGGCCGTTAGCAATGTAAATACCGAAATATTTGAGTCTTTGAGAGGCCTGGATGCGGCTGACCAGGAACAGATTGATCATCTGATGATTAAGCTGGATGGAACCTCTGATAAATCCAGGCTTGGAGGAAACGCGATCTTAGGCGTGAGCCTCGCCGTTGCCAGAGCGGCGGCTTCTGCGCTGAACTTGCCCTTGTTCCAATATCTGGGCGGCGAGCAAGCAGCAAGAATGCCCGTCCCAATGTTCAATATTCTCAATGGCGGTGTTCACGCCAACTGGCAAGGCCCTGACTTTCAGGAATTCATGATTGCACCTACAGGGGCTGGCAGTTTCAAGGAAGCCTTTCGTTGGGGCGCTGAGGTGTACCACGAGCTGAAAGTAGTGCTTAAGGACGCCGGCTACTCAACTGCGGTCGGAGACGAAGGCGGCTTTGCTCCGACGCTCAAGAAAAACTCAGATGCCATTGAGCTGATCATCAAGGCAATTGAAAGGGCCGGTTACGCCCCTGGATCTCAGATCGAGATCGCTATCGATCCAGCATCCAGCGGTTTCTATGAAAACGGTCTTTACCATCTGCGTTCGGAAGGTCGGAAGGTAGATGCCCAAGAGCTGATTAGCCTCTATTCCTCCTGGGTCGACAAGTACCCGATTGCGGTACTGGAAGATGGCCTCGCGGAAGACGATTGGTCGGGCTGGAAGCTATTGAATACTGCGCTGGGTGACCGGATCGAGTTGGTTGGAGATGACCTATTTGTCACCAATGTCGAACGGATTCAGCGAGGCATCACAGAAAACGTCGCCAATGCCGTATTGATCAAACCTAATCAAATCGGAACGCTGACTGAGACCAAAGCCGCCATCGAAATGGCCTATGGGGCAAATTGGGGGGCGATGGTTTCTCATCGTAGCGGGGAGACGGTGGACAGCTCCATCGCTGATCTGACTGTCGCGATGGGGACTGGCCATCTCAAGACAGGAGCTCCATGCCGGGGGGAGCGGGTCGAGAAATACAATCAGTTTCTGCGAATAGAAGAGCATCTTGGCAGCCGTGCGTTTTATGCAGGACATGATGCATTCGTGCGCTGACGGCCTATCGCCGCTAAACCTGTTGGACTGGTTACCGTAAAAAATGAACCACGTATAGCTGTTGGCAAAAACGTCAGTGGCATTGGCCTTTCCTAGACGCTTGGAGATATGAGCATGAGCTACACGGATATTCCAGCTGGTAACGCGATCCCCGATGACTTCTTCACCGTTATCGAGATTCCTGCAAACCACTCGCCGATCAAGTACGAGGTGGACAAGCCAAGTGGACAGATCTTCGTTGATCGCTTCCTCAGCACGCCGATGTTCTACCCGGCTAACTACGGGTTCATTCCAAATACCTTGAGCGATGACGGCGATCCTTTGGACGTCCTCGTGATTTGCCCTTACCCGGTATCACCTGGCGTTGTCATCCGCAGTCGCCCAGTAGGTGTGATGTACATGACGGACGAAGCTGGTGCGGATGCCAAGGTAATCGCAGTGCCTCATGAAAAACTCAGCTCTATGTACAGCAATGTAAAGGAATGCTCTGACCTCCCTGCGTTACTCCTCGCACAGATTCAGCACTTCTTCGAAAACTACAAAGCGTTAGAGCCGGGTAAGTGGGTGAAAATGGGCCGCTGGGGGAGCGCAGACGAAGCGCGGGAAGATATTCGTAAATCGGTAGCGGCCTATAACCTGAAGAAGGAGGCTTCCAAGTAGTGTTACTCAATCAGAAGAGCGCAGAGCAGGAAATTTCTCTGAAGGTAAGAGAAGACTTTCTGCTGCTGCCGAAAACTGCTGAATTGACGCGCTGGGTAATGGCCCAGTCCACGGGCGAAAGAACATTACCGTATTTCGATCCACTGGATGGCGGCGTCTTCGCAAGGGTATTGATCTTGTTGGAATCGCCCGCTCGAACGGTCAGTCTTCCACGGTATGTCTCAAGAGACAATCCGGGGCCTGCACAACGCAACCTGAAAGGTTTCATTGAGCAGGTTGGACTGGCACGTCACAAAACCGTCCTTTGGAATTTGTACCCTTGGTTACCAGATCTCGATAAGCCCAAGGGTCCGCTCCGCAGAGCGCAAATTGAGGAAGGTATCGAGATGCTGATCACGCTACTGACGCTTTTCCCTGATCTCGTCACTATCGTGTTTGCTGGACGTGTTGCCCAGAAAGCCATACCGCGTGTTCGGCTCGCCTTCCCTAATTTTTCATTGCTGGAAATGCCACACCCAAGTCCCCTTTCTGTTTGCACTCACCCGAATGTTAGGCAGCGCATTTTGTCCACACTGCGTCACGCCAAACAGTCGATCAAGTAGCCAAAGGCTCAGGTTTTGCTCGCCTTGCTCAGCGAGCGGATACACGGCGAGACGAACAAGTTGCCGCGATAGGCACCAGCCAGGGTTTTAGCCGCGACGATCATCCACATGACAGTCAGCATCAACACCAGCACCACGCCAAAGAAGCTAAAGAACGTGAGGTGCAGCATAGAGCCCAATTTGAGGGTTGTTACGGCGTACACTCCCAGCGGAAAGGTGAAGCCCCACCAGCCGAGGTTGAACGGAATGCCCTCCCTGAAGTAGCGCCCGGTAATTAGCAGCGCCAATACCATCCACCACAATCCCAGCCCCCAGAACAGCACACCACCGATCAAGCCAATGCCCTCGGCTACGCCGCCGATGCTTGCCATTCCATGAGCAGCAAAGATTGCTGGAGCATCGTTGCCCAGCAGCAACATCCCCAAAGCCCCGGTACCGATCGGCCCTAAAGACAGCCAGCTCGATGCTGCCATGCTTTCATGAGGTAGTTTGTGCAGCGCCATGCGCAGTAACAGGATCACCAGTATGCTCAAGGCGACGGGCACCGAGTAGGCCCACAGCACGTAGCTGGTGATGAGCATGGTGAACTGTGCGCTCGCATCAGCGAGGTGCGGAGCCAATAGACCGCCACTGGCGGCAGCCACCTCAGCCGCAACTACTGGCAGCAGCCATACCGCTGTCATCTGATCAATGCTGTGCTGCTGGCGAGTAAACATCATATACGGGATCAGCACCCCGCAGGCCAATGCCATGGTGACATCGATCCACCACAACACTTCGGCTAAAGCGACTACCCCACCCCCCCAGCGTGGCAAACCATAAAGGAGAAAACCGTTGATGATGGTCGCCAATCCCATGGGGATAGTTCCAAAAAACATCGATACAGTGGAGTGGCCGAAGATCTGTTTGGCCTCATCGAAGAACAATACCCAACGGCTCGCGTACATCAGCGTAAACAGGCAAAACAGCACGATATTAAAAAACCACAAGGCTTCCCCTAACGCTTTGGGCCACTGCGCAACAAAGGGCAGTTGGCCCAGAGCCAGCGCCAGAATCCCGGTGCCCATCGTGGCGGCGAACCAGTTGGGTGTGAACTGGCGGATCGCTTCTCGTGGATTGGACAAAGCCGCCAGTGGGTGGCTGCCGCCAATTATAGCTGCGAGTCGTGTCTCACTCATTTTCGCGCTCCCGCTTCAGTGTGCCTTCAATATGACATGGTTGAAGTATAGCTTGATGGGCATAGCGGTAAAAACGGATAGTATAGGTTTACATTACCTATTAAGAAGGTAGATTACTTGAAGCTAAGCCTACGCCAGCTACAAATTTTCTGCGCCGTCGCGCAGCACGGTAGCACCACCAGCGCCGCCATTTCGGTGTCACTGTCCCAATCTGCAACCAGCGCCGCACTGAACGAGTTGGAAAGCGCCTTGGATACCAGGCTGTTCGACCGAGTAGGCAAGCGTTTAGTGCTGAACGATAACGGCCATGCCTTACTGCCTCAAGCCAGAAGGATGCTTGAGAATGCACAACAGATAGAGGCCAGTTTCTTACCCGGCCATGCCGGGCTGAAGACACGCTTGCGGGTAGGATGCAGTACCACGATAGGCAATTATGTTCTGCCATTGATTCTCGGTGAGCTACGTCAATCAGCACCACATTTGAGGGTCGATGTCGACATGGCCAACAGCATGGCTATCGCAAGAAGAGTCGCTGATTTCGAGATTGATATGGGCCTGATCGAGGGGCCTTGCCACCTGCCCGAACTCAGTGCCGAGCCTTGGCTAATTGATGAATTGCTTATTGTCGCAGGCCAACGGCACCCCTTGGCACTAAAGCAGCAGGTCACACTTGATGATCTTCGTACGGCTGAATGGCTACTGCGCGAGCCAGGTTCTGGTACCCGTGAAGAAGTCGAACGATTGCTGCTGCTTCATCTGCACGATCTCGCCGAAACGCGCCAGATCGGCAGTTCAGAGGCCATCAAGCATACCCTCGCACAAGGCATCGGCATCAGTTGCCTGTCCCGCTGGGTCGTTCGGGATCTACTGGCCTCTGAAGTTCTGGTTGGACTGCCGCACGCGTTGCCTGCACTGACCCGACGTTTTTTTCTGATCCGCCACCGGGACAAATACATCTCGCCTGGACTTGAGCGATTCTGGGAAAACTGCAGTCAATTCGTGAGCCAGGAATAGCTAGACCTATTTATAAAACAGGTAAGAGCTACCAAAACAATTTGTTTCCGGAACTTATCAACGACGCATAAAGTCAACTCATTGCCCTGCAGCGATGAACGAGTTGTATATGCCAAGGCGCGACTGGATGCCTTGCTTACCCTATGAGGAAACTCTGATGAATGTGATAAAGAAAACCGTCACAGCCCTGACGTTGGGTGTTGCGTTGGCCGCATCAATGAGCGCGTGGGCCGCGCAAGATCGCTGGACGTTTGACGGCGATATTCACAACAACTCGCTGGCCGTCAGCCCTGATGAAACGACGGCGGTGGTCTCTTACAGTCAGCGTCCAGATGTAGTGGTTTATGATTTGAAAACCGGTAAGGTTCGCCAGGTTCTCACCGGCTACGTCACGCCGCGAAATATTGTGTTTTCGCCAACTGGCGATGTGTTCTACCTCTCCGACAGCAGTTTGGGGGTCGTGCGCAAGATTGACACCAAGACTTTAAAAGTGATTGCAGATATTCCGTTGGGCGCAGGTGCTTTTGGTACCACACTCAGCAAGGACGGAAGCCTGCTCTACGTCAACAATGAAGCGGCCAGCACGCTGTCGGTCATTGACCTTGATCACCAGCGGCCAGTAGCTGTGGTACCTGGCTTCTCCCAACCGCGCCAGGGCATCCGAGTAAGCCCTGACGGCAAAACCGTCTATGTCACCAACTTTCTTGGGGACAAAATTACCTTGGTCGACAGCAAAACCAATACGATTGAAGGTGAGATCACTGGCTTCAACAAGTTGCGCGCCATCTCCATATCGGCGGACGGCAATACGCTGTACGCGGCTAACAGCGGCAGTAACAGCATCGCAGTTGTCGACACTCAAAAACGCGCCATCACAACCACCGTCATGGTTGGCAAAGACCCCTACGGCGCAGCCCTCACTCCAGACGGGCTGCACGTCTACTCGGGTAACCTCGGTGACAACAGCCTTTCAGTGATCGACACCAAAACGCTGAAAGTGACCACCACTGTGACCGGTTTGAAGGCACCCCGCCAGGCCATTGTCTTCACCAAAGACAAATCGAAGGCGTATGTCCTTAATGAGGACTTGAGTATCTCCACAGTCGATCTCGCCAGCAACAAGGTGGTGTCGACGCTCAAGGCCGACTGATTGAACAGCGCAGGCCTTCATGGGGGCCTGCTGATACTCCACGACCAAGTGAATAATAATGAGTGAAAATGATGAGTCCTGGATGATGGATCGCCGTCGCTCATTGAGATGAGCCAGTGATGCTTGACCGTGAGCGTCGCTTTGCTCAATTGAGGAAGGCACAGGGTCCGGGGGGGGGGAGCCCAGCATTCCAGCAAAAAATGATATCGGGACGTTTTTTCTACGGAATCGAATTAACCTGTTTGTGGCTCGTCTACTGTCTGATCGCTTGCCGTTTCAAAAGCAGGTGGGTCTTCTAAAAATTAAAAATGACCAAAGGAAATACAGATGTTCAAAAAGATGATTCTCACCGTCGCTATTGCCGCCAGCTGCATGTCGGGTTTGGCGCTCGCCGATGCGCCAGTCAAGCTTGCTGAAACGGACAAGGGAAAAGTACTCGTAGACGCGAAAGGAATGACTCTTTATACCTTCGGGAAGGACACCTCGGGCAAGTCGGTCTGCAATGGGCCATGCGCTTCAAACTGGCCACCTTTACCGGTATCCGCAGACGCGAAAGCGGGTCATGATTACTCTGTCGTCACTCGAGACGATGGCACAAAACAATGGGCATACAAAGGCATGCCACTTTACAGCTGGGTCAAAGATACCAAGCCAGGGGATACAACCGGTGACGGCGTCAACCAAGTCTGGCACGTTGCCAAGCCGTAACGTCAAATAATTAATAGGCTGGCTTACCCCACTGGCTTTGTCAGTGGCGTAAGCCAGAAGAATACACACCTGATAATTTCGCCAACATACAGCCGCCGCGCCTCATAAATCTTTGATGGATCATTTCAACGAAAAATGGGGCCGAGGTACGGTACACCTTGGACGTATTCCCGTAACGCCAGCCTGGGGTATGAAGCCTCCAGAAACTAAGCCGCATCTACACAACCCACCTGGATCACCTCTGGACTGTTGAACTCCAATAGGGGCTAGCAGCGGGACTGGGATTTATTACGGTTTCAACCCACAGATCTGATTAGGTAGGATGATCCAAGGAGCATAGCAAAAAACTTAATTCCGTTAAGGAAAAATTACTTAAAAAATCTGATTTAGTTGTATTTGACCACCTGCTTGCATTCAACTTGACCAATTGCATTCGTATTCCCCACCTGGATAAGCGTCAGATGCTCTTACGACCGTTTGCGAATTTTGATTCTTCGCATTGATTCGCCTTTCAGTTCGATGATGTGGGACTTGTGAACGATACGGTGTATGCGTCCGGCCAAGTCATCTACCCAGCTCCGAAAAGCCAAGACATGGTGTTCACTTAAATTAAGTGGACACCAGTTATAGCCTTTTAAGCGGGTATTTCGTGCAACCAACACGCCGTTCCTACTCCAATTCCTTCAGAGCCCAAGTCATTCAAGAGTGTGCCCAGCCTGGTGCTTCGATTGCCAGCATCGCACTCAGCCATAACCTCGTCCACAAATGGATTCGGCTGCAATCGCAGAAAAGCACAGCGCTGCGACCTGCATTTATTCCATTACCCGTGTGGCTGGCTGGGGCAAAATCTCACCCGTCCTCATCGAACAGTTGCGTTGAAATACAGCACCCGCGAGGCACCGTCAAAGTGAACTGGCCCGCTGAAAATGCTGCTGCCTGCGCGACCTTTCTTCGAGACCTTTTGCGATGATTCGCATCGACGCCATCTGGCTTGCCATCGAGCCGATGGACATGCGCGCCGGCACCTAGACGGCATTGGTCAGCGTGATAGCGGTGTTCGGTGCGGCGCAGCCGCACTGTGCTTATCTGTTCGCCAATTGCCGCGCCAATCGCATGAAAGTGCTGGTGCATGACGGCTTTAGAATATGGCTGGCGGCGCGCCGGTTGAACCAAGGCAAGTTCCATCGGCCTGGCATTCGCCATGGTTCTGAGATGGAACTGGATACCGAGCAACTTCAGGCATTGGTGCCGGGTCTGCCATGGCTACGCGCGGGTTCTGGAGGCTCGATCACACTGCTTTAACGGCTGCCATTAGTCTATCGGTCTATCGCCGCGAAGCGCCTGCTCTGGCAAAATCCGGCGCATGACTTCTTCTCCCAATCTCGACCAAATTTCCCCCGAGCAACTGCGTGCTTTGGCAGCGCAGTTGCTGTCGCGGGTCGACACGATGGGCAGCGCCTTGAAGACCGCAACATCGACGTCGCGTTGTTGGAGTCGCGGCGAGTGCAATCGAGTTGGGACTCAGTAGTACTGGGAACAGACGAGATGGTGCTATGCATGAACGAACACAACCCGTTAGCCCAGAAACCCTTTCTGGAAGCCCGGCACTTGCAGGATGAGCCCATGGTGGTGTTTGACCAAACATTCCTGCAACGCCATTACTCGACGCTTTCTGCGATGCGGGGAGCGCAAATTACCGGATTGCACTGCAAAGCAACTTCGTGTCACTCGTCATTAAGGCCGCTGCCGATGGTATGGGGATTTCCACCTTATTGCGCTCTGCTCAGAAGCGCGAGCCGGGCATTCTGGGCGTGCCTTTCACCCCCCCACAAACCATGAGTTTCAGTTTGCGCTGGCGCGCGGGCGAATACCTTTCCTTCGCTAACAAGCGTTTCGTCGATTTTGTCCAGACGACGGACATTTTTAAGAAGGAGTCGGCCAGGGGCCAGCGGGCGGAGTGACCGCTTCGGGTCGAAAGCCATCAGCCACGACCGGCTGCTTTCGACCCAAAGCGGCCATTGCCCGTGACAGCACGTGGCCAAAAGTGAAAGCATGACTAGCACTGACTAGGGGGATGCGGCCTGAGTCATCGATGGACTCAAGGAAATGTTGAATGCGTCGATAGCTAAAGATCAAAGCCCCCAAATGATGGCATTCCTATGGCCGACCATGCACTACGTCGCTTCTTAAGCCTTCACCAAGCGTGGTTAGACTTACTCGTCGTCGCCTGTTTGGGTGCTTGTGTGCTCTGGGCTGGCATTCACCTTGACCTGTATGAAAAACTTGCTCGTTTCAATACCCAGCACGAGAGCTGGCAGGCAGACGAGTTCTTTTTAGGCCTCGTCGTCATGGGCTGGTGTGGCTTTGCCTTTGGTATCCGGAGGGTCTACGAGCTTCGCAAGGAGATTCTCAATCGACGTCTTGCTGAAAAAGCTGCCGTCGACATGGCCATCCATGACACCTTGACGAGGTTGCCCAACCGCAGAGGACTGGAATTGGAGTTCCATTCACGCCGGCTCTGTCCTAATGATCCTTTCTTTCTCGTGCTGTTTGACCTAGATGGCTTTAAATCCGTAAACGATGTCTATGGCCATAGCTATGGCGATCGGTTGTTGCGGGAATTGGCAGACCGTATCAGTGCGAGCTTGCCAGACGGTGATTTTGCCTGCCGCTTGGGCGGGGATGAGTTTGCACTCATCCTTCGGTCTACAAAAACCGCTGAATCCGCATGTCTTTTCCTGGATCAACTCGCCTCTTTGATTTCAAGCCCTATGGTGTTTGACTCCGTACGTCTCTGCACAGCGGGCACCTATGGTGTTGCGCAATTTCCAAAAGACGGGATAGACCTTAGCAGCTTGCTCCGACGGGCCGATCTTGCGCTGTACCAGGGTAAGCATGACGGCAAGAATACTGTTCGGTTTTTTGATCCGAGTCGGGATGTGCAGTTAGAAGAGCAATCCCAAGTAGTGCAGTTGCTGCGCGAAGCTCTGGATCATGGATATCTGAGCTTGGCATATCAGCCAATTGTTGCTCTGGAGGATGAGCGTATTGTTGGGTTCGAGGCCTTAGCCCGGCTGAATCATCCCGTGCATGGTTCCATTTCACCCTTGCATTTCATCCCTGCTGCGGAGCGATCCGGTCTGATGCGCGAGCTCACCACGTTGTTGTTGGAACGAGCCTGCCGGGAGGCAACAGTTTGGCCTGAGCACCTATTGCTGGCATTTAACCTGAGCGCTTTAGATCTTCGTGATGAGTGTCTCGTCAACCGGGTACGAAGCGTATTACAGCGAAGTGGTCTCCCGCCCAATAGGCTCGAATTGGAAGTGACCGAAACAGCTGTAGTGAGCGATTTTGCATTGGCAAGTAAGCACATAGAAGCGCTGCATGACATGGGCATCCGTATCGCAATGGACGACTTCGGAACAGGCTATTCCAGCTTAGCTCAACTGGCCCAGTTCAATTTTGACAAGCTCAAAATTGATCGCGCTTTCATCAGCACGGTTCTTCAAAACGACAAGAATGCCCGCATTGTTCAGGCCGTCCTTTCCCTAAGCAAAGGACTGAGCCTGACAGCGCTTGCGGAGGGTGTTGAGACGCGTGCTCAAGCGCAGTGGCTGAGTGAGGCAGGCTGTGCCATGGCGCAAGGGTTTCTGTTCAGTGAACCGCTTTCGGAAACCCGGCTGAGGGATTTGGTGGGATCGTTATCAAAATCAGGTAATGAGGCGGCATAACTGAATCCCCCTTTTTTTCAAGGATGCCTCGCTGTTTGAGGCCGGTTGCCGTCGTTAAAGGAATGTCAGCTACTGGCCGATTTCCGACGGTCAGGGGTCGGCCAGCGACTGGTCAAATCCGATGCAAAGGACTGGTCAAGTCCATGTCGAGCCAAATCTAGAGAGCGAGCGGGACGAAACCTACAATCCAGCCGACCAGACTATTTGTCTGTCGGTGTTGAATAGCCTCTCCGAAGCCAATGCATGGCAACATGGCTTCGGTCTATAAGCCGGGCATCCAGAAGGGCTGAGTATAAGTCTCAGAGCGTCATGCAGAGATCTGCGAGAGGCTGCGTTTGGACACCCTCAATGTATAGTGAGTAATTGCATGGACTTGACCCCCATTTGCATTCGACTTGACTAGCCGTTTGCATCGGATTTGAACAGTCCGCTAGCCGAACCTAACCGGTCGAAATAGGCCCGAAGCTGCCCTTCACGAGGGGCAGGAGTCGCCCAAATGGGATGCTTGAGTTGAATACTTCTACACGTCGAAGGGGGCAGCATTGGGGACTTTGCCAGTTGAACCTGCTTCGGTATCTCGCCCCAGTTAGGTAGGTGCCGCACCGGACGTGCTACCCATCAGATATCCTGAATATGTGGATACTAAATAGGTCTTGTCGTAGCGAGCACGCCAAGCATGGATTTACCCGCGTGACGCTTCTCAACGACTTCACTTACTTTTTCCTTACCGAAACCAATAAGTGCACCGCTGGCTACGCCGGCGAGCGCAACTGCCGGAGCACCTACGGCCAAAAGCGGGGAGAGTAAGGGAAGCATGACCGCCGATGCGACCAGGCCCGCGCCTAAGAAGCCGCCTGTAAGGATCGCCGCTTTCTTCGGCGTGTACTTTGATTCAATATCCTTAAGACTTTTACGTTGCCGCTGCACCAGCGACGCGAGGCCATGGCTGACCTCTTTGATCATTTCATTCGTATCAATTGGGCCGATGGATGCCAGTTGACTGGTGTATCTATTTAGTTCCTCTCGGAGCCACTGGTGTTCACTATTCGAAATTAGCTGAGCGAGAGTCGTTACAGGAATATTAGCGAGCCAGGATAGGCTGTCATCCTGCACCGCATGGAGCGTCTGAAGCGCTTGATCAGAGATCACATTTCTTGAACGGAGATCTCTTGCGTTTGCTTGGGCGATCTTTTCGAAATAGTGCCAGTGAACAGGCTGCGACAGAAGTGCCTGTGCCCCAAGCTCACTGGAATTCTCAAATAAATGGTATTGAGGGCGCAGTCTCTCTAAGACGCCATTGAGGAGCAGTGCGCCGATTGGCATTCGCTTCATTTGATCTAGACTATGGAGCGCGCGCGTTCCCTTAAGCTCAGTGAGATACTGGTTCGCCGCTTCGCTGGCGCTGAGTTGAATGCCGGGCTCCGCACCTGGTGGGACGAATAAGCCTGATGGCATCAGTGCCTTAAGGAATGCATTTTCTTGCTTTATTGAATATTCGGAGAGTTCTTCCAGTGATTGAATCTGCCCGTGGCACAATGGGGATATCAAGCGAATCGCCAACTGCTCAAAACCCAGCTTGGTATGTGCATCGTTTTGCTCCAAAACCTCCTCAAAGCTTGGGAAAATAAAAACAGCTGGCACAGAAAGTTTTGCATCTACTAGCGGGCGCAATTGCAGTATGTGGAAGAGCTGAATGGCAAGTTGTAAGTATTTAGCATTCAGGTTTAGATCTGAACTCAAGAATGGAAATATAGGATCCGGGATCAACTGTGTGTCTGCGTAAAGTCCGGTTATGCGAACTGCCTTTAGCGCGGATGGCCCAAAGTAACGCTGCCCACCCGTGACCAACTTCATTCCACCAAAATTCTGTGCTTGCTGGTAGATATTGGCGGAGTGATGATTATAGAATTCACCCAGCTCATTCATTGCTTGGTTTACGGAGTTGGCGAATACGTCTGGCTGATATTTCACTCGCCACATCATCCGTTGTTTGATCTCGTCCTCGTCTTTGACCAAGTCGACCGAACGGCATATCAATGCAGCAAATAACGAACTGAAAAGGGCAAATAGTTCGGCTTGAACTTCGTTTATGGCAGTTGCTGGCTGAGGGGCTTTATCCTTTGGCGCTTCTGCACTCTGTATTGACAGCGCAGCGCCAAGAGTCTTTGCCATCAGTACGGTCTCTGTAGATAAACCTTTCGTATCTACCAATCCAGTAACCGTCAAAGGGGCAGCCAATAGCTCATCCGCATGGGATTGTAAAGAAGGAGGAAATTTCAGCTTCCCCTCTCTCATTGCCTTCCATGCATCCAGAAGTTGCTGTGCAGTTTCGGAGCTGTCAAAACTGTTCATGTTTTTCTCAAATGACATTCTAGATTATTTAAGTGACATTTATTTTCGTCGGTATAACATCATTTTCAGATTGGCGCTACCCATTTGCGGCTTAGTTTGTTGACTGCTTCCGGCTGATTGCCACTAGGCCTTCTACGACAGCAATGGGTCGCCAGCTGCCGGTCAAGGCGCCTCCATTGCGCTGGTCAAATCGGATGCAAACAGCTGGTCAGGTCGAATGCAAATGACCGGTCAGGGGTAATGCAAACGGGTGGTCAAGTGCAATACAATTGCCCATGTAGGACGCCGGCTCCAGATAAGTTCAGCTGTAACACAGCGAGATATCAATCTGGCGGTGAAGCATCGACAGGTGGATGCCAATATGGGATCTGTGACGCCCCTGGTTTATCCAGGACAATCGCAACACTCTGCTCGGCCCGTGTGACCGCCACATAGAAATCGGCTGCGGATAGGGGCACGAGATGCTCCCCTTTGCTGATGAACTTGCCGATGGGGACAGTCGGATAGATCAGTACGCGGTTGAAAGTCTGGCCTTTGGATACCCCGAAGTTCATATAGTCGAAATCGAACTCCTTGCCCGAGCTGATGCTATTGCGCAGGCACTGGGGTTGGAATGTCTCAACGTACTGACGGACATGAGTCTTCTTCACTAGGAACACGCCATCGTGGGGTGTGATCGTGTGATTCTGAGAGGTCGTCTCCGGAAACTCCCAGCTCGCCTCGAAGATAGTGTCGGAAAAGGTAGCGATTGTCTGGCAGCACCTCCAGGTCACAGAACTGAAGTTGATTTCAAGCCGGCCAGCTTTCTGCTGTTTTTTGAACCATGCAATTGATTTCGAGTAGGCAAACGCCTTCTTCATTTGGCCACGAGGGTTGGTTGACAAGACTGCCTGCCTGACGTCCCCTACGAGCCTTATAGCAATGCGGGTGCCGAACAGCGCCTCCAGGATGTCCCAGTCGTAACCCGAAAGATCTTGCACCTCGTCGATGAGTATTTCGTCGTAGAGGCATTCGAGGCGTTGAATCAAAGCACCGCCGCTTTGGCCAATGAGTTGGTGGGCCAAGCGTGCTAATTCCTTGGCATATACGCTGTCCGAAAAATCGAAAAATCGATTCTCGTCGACGGCGTATCGTCCTGGATCACCTTCGAAATTGAAGCCCCTGCAGCGCTTGCCGGGGAATGCAAATGGCACGAAGGGTTTGACGAAATGACGCAGCAGGAAGCTGAACCACCCAGAGACTTCCAAGCTGGGGCGATCGCCGACATACCGCCTCACACGCGCGCGCAACTCGATTTGATTGGCCTGTGCGAAGGTGATGAGCAGGATTTTGCGATCGGCTGGTAATGCCTTGCAGTGCTCAACCAGGCCTTGAGTCTTACGTGCGCCCGCAACTGCCAAGGTCAGGTAATTGTTAGCCATGGATGAACTTCGCTGCTGCAGTCATGTATGGCGGGGAGTTGATTGTTTCCTTGGATTTGGCGATGAGAAGCGCCGCTTCCGTTTTTTCTCTCGACATCCATTTGCCAAGAATGGCCCGATCAGTGACTTTAAGAATCTTGCGCAGAGACTCATCGCTGTTGCACGCCATCAATTGCGGCTCCAGCGTCTTGCCCGCTTCTTTCGCTCCAATGAAGAGCTCACGTTTTCCTGTTTCGAGCAGTTCGCTGACAGCTTCCCTAAGGGTTTCTGGATCCTCCCCGTCGTTGTCTCGAAGCACGGCAACGGGCCGATCAATGGCCGTACAAAGTTCCAGGCAGCGCTTCAACGTCAGCCCGTGCATGCTCATCACGTCAATCCCCAGCTCCATCGGGTGTTTACCGTAGAGGTCTTTGAAGAAGCGTTCGAACAGGATCTCGTCTGAAGGGCCTTCTACTAGGACGAGCTTGTGAGCCAACACCATCCGCAGTGTGTCGAAGCCTGGGAGCTTTTGGAAATAGCCGACCGTGTCCGGATCAAGTGCCTCGATGTGAGATGCCTTGCCGCGATGCAGGAGGAGCAAGGAGCTCAGACCTAGGCGATTTAGCACATAGGCACTGTGGGTCGAGATGAACAACTGCCGCTCGCCTGCAGCCTCCTCAATGCGAGATAGCAGCGTGGTCAAGCTCGTATGCGACAGATGATTCTCAGGCTCTTCAATCATCACAATGCTGGTGTGCTCGGACATACGCTGCATGGCCAGCGAAATCTTGATCGAAGCTTGCTGCCCTTGGCCTGCCAACGCGAAAGGCACATGATCCACGTGCGGTGTGACCGACCCCTCCCAGGAAGATTGAGCGCTTTGATCCATGGCCAAAGCCATCTCCTGGTTATCCAGTGGCGCTCGAATGTTCTTCAGGCGTTTGTTCACTTCTCCCAATGAGTTAGAGGTCATGGACTCTTTGACCTCGCGGTAATGCTGGGAGATCTTGGCTTTCTCGCCCGGCTCCAAATGGTCACTGAGGATTTGGCGCAGGTGGTAGTCGATGCCAGAGGTCGAGCGGACGGTACGGGAATCGATAGTCGCAACGGCGAGTTGCCGGGGGCGCCGAGTCAGTACCTCATCCCCAAAAGTACGCCATTCAATCTTGTAGTACTCAACGGGTATCAGTGCGCTCGGGTTGGTACGCCATTGCGTCAACTCTTCGTGGTACTCAGGGTTGGGGATGACCTTGAACGAGATGCCAGGGCAGGCATTCGTCTTCCTATCGCTATTGACCGCGCCACAGAGAAACTGCAGTTCAGGCAGATTTTCCAGAAATAGCTCAATCAGGATTTCCGGAAGAGCTGGATTTTCATCCCGGTCGCAATCTTTCAGGAATTGATTAACCACCTGTTTATTGAACCAAAATGGGTTCAGCTCTTCCTGAGCGGAGCGGCCACCGATACGCCCATTGAGCGCAAGACCAATCGCCTCCATCAGGGTCGACTTCCCCGCGTCATTGCCACCTACAAGAATGTTGAGATCCTTGTTTGGAAGCAGCGAGAAGTCGCCGTAGATCCGATAGCCCTGGATTTTGATCTTCGTGATCATCTGCTGTCCTTAGGTGGAGGGTAGAGACTTGGAGTTGTGTTTTGTTTTTGAGGCTTTAATCTTCCAACGTGCTTTGACTGTTCAAAAGCACTGGTGCTTGCTCGGGGCATTACTCGTAGTGCAACTCACCGAATAAACCAATCATAAGATCGCCGTCTAGGATCTCGAAAGGAAGGGTGACGTATTGATCGGGGTGGCGTGGCAGCGCCTTTCCGTCGTGTCCTGAGTTCTTCGTGTGGCCCTGGACATGCTCGCCGTTTGCCTTAACGTACGGAAGCACTACGATGCGGCCATGGTTTTTCGACAGAATGGTGCCTTCATGCCAAAGGGTAGTGCCTTCGCCGCCACTGGATTCGCCACCCGTGCTCTTCACAACCCATTGAGGCACCCCATCCTCTTCATACCAAAAGACGAAGCCTCCAATCACAAGCACGCTTTGTCCTCGGCTCCTCGCCTCGGCCAGTAATTGTCTGACGCTGGCCAGCTGAAGCAGCTTATTTGCCCGAGGAAGCAATTGTTCGCGAATCAGCGCTTTGGTTTGTCCCCAATGATCGAACCCCGAATATCCGTAGCCTCTGGCAATCGACTCACGAAAACAGGCCTGCGAAAGCTTTGGGTTCAAAGCGCCAAGGTACTCCCATTTCAGCTCCCCGGTACGGTGCAGGCAGGCTTTGAATTCTGGAAAAGCTGCGAGCTGAAGGTACGGAGCGATGTCCAGTTGCTTTGATAAAGGCTCACGTAAGCGTTCGAGACTCATGGGGAGTTCAAGATCTTGGCTGGCCGGGCGAGGTAGCTGGGCATTTCGCTTTATAGCCTCGCGCTCCATCAGCTCTTCCTCATCTCGGATTCGGCGCCCAGATGTCAGGGCTTTCTCGACTTTCAGGATGGTAGAGGTTTGGAGTTGTGGGTCGCTCAGAGCCTGTCTGACTCGGTCATCAACGCCTTGGTTGAACTCGTCAGCAGCGCTCATGGCCTCTGCATAGGTTGTGAACACCGCTCCCCTGGCATGTCCGCTGCCGTTATCAAAAAAATACCGCTTCCACGCGAGGTGCGACTCGGGGAAAAGTTTCAACGCGCGCAGGTGCCATACCCAGCCAATGTGGAATCGGCGGAATGGTAGTACCGCCAGGGTGGGGACAGAGTGATAAGGCATCTGATCGAGTCGCATGGTTTCCTCCTTGAATGGCCTGCCCAAGGCTACCATTTCGCTGACTAGTTTCGGGAGTCTGATAAACGCGGGGTCGGGGTGTTTGAGGGCGCCTGGCAGAACTTAATTTAAGGGCTCGGTAATGGTGCCCATAGCGCAATGGATTGGGTTCTATCCACTCAGTTTGTTCAGAATAAGCTTGATCTCGAACTGTGCAAAAGCTAAAATGCACATATAGCAAGTTGCTTGAAAGGCTTCAGGTTAGAGCGTAATGTGCAGTAATCTGGGGGGTTGAGTTTTTTCGGCACGCCCTTCAACCTCACCGAAGGCGCCGCGCTGCTCTCGCTGTTCGGCCGCCTGACCGGCTACACACCGCGCTGGTTCACCTACTTCATCGGCGATGCCCACGTGTATGAAAACCACCTGGACATGCTCAACGAACAGTTCACCCGCGAACCCTTGCCAGCGCCAACGCTGCGCATCAGCGACCGGGTACCGGCATTTGCCGACACTGGGAAGTACGAGCCAGAGTGGCTGGAGAAGATCGAGCCGAGCGATTTCACCCTGGAAGGGTATGAGCACCATCCGCCGCTGACGGCGCCGATGGCGGTTTGAGTTCAGTCGGCGCGGCGCCAGGAGCGGTTTGATCTGCGGCACGTCTATACAGGTATTCAATACCCTGGGGTGGGGCTACGTAGTTTTTTTGCGCCTCCTCAGGAGAGCTTTTTACCCATAAACTTCGGCCTGTGCTCATTGGCGCGTTGACCTTGGCTTATCACAAGCAGGTCAGGGAAATTGTAGGGCCGGTGAGGGCGGTTACTGACTGTTTCAAACCTGAGGCAGAAAACTCTAAATATCCCCACGATGCTCCTGTGTCTGATATTAGTGATCGACGTCTCATCGTCATGCTGCTACCGCTGAAAATTTAATCGGTGCTAAGTGGAACATTGACCTTGGCTCTAACACAGGGCACGTCTGGCGAGAGGTAGGAGCGGATGACGGCAGCCACTGAGTCCTTCTGACCCTTCTTGCAGAAGATATTGAAGTTCCAGTGTCGCTTGTGACCCTCATGGATATAGCTGTATTGCAAATCCACAACTTCTCTATTTGTGGCAATTGCCAGTTGTGTGATTTGCTTCCATTTGAACTCAAGATGATTGTATTCGCTATAAGGTTCCTGAGATTTTTTCAAACTGAGCCTTATCAGCGCCATTACAACCATGCCGCCCGGACCGGCTATGGCGATGAACGAAAGGCCCGGCGTAGTGGCAGCGAGGGAGATAAGAGTCACGGTAATGAAGATTGTTATGCCGCCTATAAATTTTGGGTTGATCCTGAAATTTCTCTTCCACGTGCAGTACTCAATCCCGCAAGATGTGATCCTGTAGGAAAAGTTAATTTTCTGGTGCGTTAGGAAATAGATTGCGGTTAGAACAATCATGAAGAAGCTGGCAGGGCATATACTTCTCCACGGTTGGACTGTGTCGTCAAATACGGTGTATATGATAACTGTCCAAGTAAGAGCTACAGCGGCGAGTAGACAGAAAATCACGCTGGCTGCAAACGTATTGTAATTTCTTGCTCGAATTGTCCATGTCAGTGACGTGAGTTCCTCTCCGTGTTTCCAATCAAGCTCTTGAGGGGGGGGTAGTGGCTTGCGGAGTGTGATCATTTCGGTTGCCCTGCTTTGGATTTTGGAATTGCTAGCTGTAGTTTGAGTCTTCCATCAGATGAGGCTAGGGCGCACGTGGCTTCGACTTGATCGGCCTTGCTTGTATATGCGTCGAGCGCTAGCCGAAAAATGTAATCTTGTTTATTCTCAAGCTGCGCCGAATTAGACCTGTAGCCGATTTCGATCTCAAGTACGGGGCTGTCAAGCGAAGTTTCTACCCATGTCTCCCACAGTCGATGCTGATGACCTGAGGTGTAAATGAAGTCTGACTGATTGGACTTTCCGCCTGGGCGGTCGGGTAAGTTACCTAATTGCACAGGATCAACCCAGTATCCATTGATGTATTGACTATATAAGTGGCTAGTGTTGAGGGTGGTGTCGCACTTGCCATTCATAAAGGCTTTTTTATTAAGCGTCGGTTGAAGAGTAACTTCTTTTCCTTCAAATGTTGCAGGAAATTGTATCTGTATCCAATGCCCTATAAATCTTCTCGGCGTCCTTTCGCCGCCATAGGTTAGCGCTCGTGCTACTACGCTTGGTTGGTTAAGGATCGTCCACAAAGCATGCATCTGTTTTGTATGCCCTGTGCTGCCCATCCACTCGAATATCGCGCCGCGACCCCATATGCTGCGGTACAGCCACAGACGTAGGCCTTCTCGCTTATAACGGTTTGCAGCGGAGCTGATCAGTAGATAGGCGATGCCTAATACGGCAGTGATAATAATTAGTGGTCCAGACATCGCCCAGGCATAGGTCCACATAAGTCCGGATACCGCTCCAAAAAGCTGTGCGGTTGCAGCAATAGACATCGCGGAAACTATATAAAATTTTGTTTTTAACAATTTTCGTTCAAGGCTGCTACTCGCTTCATCAATATCGTCAGCGATCTGCCAAGCCTCAAGCGAGGTCGCTAGTACTGCAGTAGCTGCCCAAGTTGCAGTTCTCCAGATTAGCGCTTTAGAGGTCGCTACGAATTCATTTGCCACAGCCGAGGCAACGCCATCTTTCGATGCGTTCCTCGCGGCGGATAACCATTGCCTGTATCCCGCTTCAGCAACCTTTTTCGTTTTATCGTCCAATACCGCCGACATCGCCCCAGCCCGATTCCAAGCCGGCCCCACCCACAACGCCGCAATCGCATTCGCTGCACACTCCGCATTCGCACCCTTACTTAAGCCTGGCAATTAATCTAATTTTTGACCAATCTTCTGGCTATTTTCCTGGGTTTATTAGTCTCGTCGGTTGGTGTTTTTGGTTTGGTAATGGGGGCTGGCAAACACAGTCCAACGTCTAATGTTCACGGGTTAAATATCTCCATTATCCTGGTGCGAGGCTAAAGAACTACTCCGTGCTAAGTGGAACATTGACCTTGGCTCTGATGAAGGGTACTTCAGGTGACAAGTGGAGACGGATAACAGCAGCCACTGACTCTTTCTGACCTTTCTCGCAGAAAATATTGAAGTTCCAGTGCGTTTCATGGCCGTCATCAATATAGGTATATTTCAAGTCCACAACGTCCCTATTAGTGGCAATTGCCAACTGTGTGATTTGCCTCCATTTGAATTCGAGATGATTATATTCAGTGTTCGGGTCACGAAATTTTTTTGAGCTGAGCCTCATCAACGCAATCACACCCATGCCGCCTGGCCCTGCCAAGGCGACCAGCGACAAGCTTGACGTAGTGATTGCGAGGGAAAGAAAGGCTACAGTGACGAAAATCGAGATGATGCCTACTAGTTTTGAATTTAATCTGATAGCGTACTTCCATTTGCAATATTCAATGCCGGAGGGTGTAATTCGATAAGCAATGTTAACCTTTTGGTGGCTTCCGTAGAAAATCAGGGATACCAAGACAAAGAATAAAAACGTTGCCCACAATAATCCCCAGGGCTGGCCCGTCTTTTTAAATACCGAATATATAATTATAGAGACTGTCGCTGCCAGCGTTGTAAGTATGAAAAATAATATGTTTCCTAGGAAGACATTGTAGTTTCTAGCGCGTATAGACCACGCCAGTAACTCTGGCTCTGCATCCATCTTCCACTTCAGTTTCTTAGGTGGCTGCGGTGGCTTGAGGAATTTAAACAATTTAGTGTCCATCATTTCTTTTTAGGAAGAGATATTTTTATGCCCTGAAAGCATTGACTTTTTATGGTTTTAAAGTCGTTCAGTTCGCCGTTTAGCAAGTCATTAGCTCGGTCTGCCTTTCGTGTGTAAACATCGAGCTCCAGCCGAAACCCATAGCGTTGGCTGTAATTCATTTGTAGCGCATCGGATGGGTAGCTGATTGCTAACTCAATTACAGGATTGTCAAGCGAAGACTCTATCCATACCTGCCACAGCCGATGCTGATCACTTGCACTGTAAGTGAAATCCTCAAAATGCAGCCTGCTGCCAGGAATGCTCGGTAGTTCTCCCAATTTTCTGGGATCTACCCAATTACCATTTAGGTACTGGTCGTATAACTTGCGAGTCTTCGTGTGGTCACTGTCCTCCTTATTTTGGGAGGCTCTTTCGACCAGTGTTGGGAGGATCGACACTTCTTGTCCTTCCAACATGGCAGGGAGCTGTATTTGCAACCAATGGCCTAGCCATTTTCTTGGCATTCGTTCACCCCCATACACTATCGCTTTCCCTACAACACTGGGTCTGCTCAATATTTCCAGCAACGACTGCATTTGACACACATGACCTTTTTCATCAAGCCACTCCCTCACTGCCCCCCGACCCCAGTTACAGCGGTATAACCATAGGCGTAGCTCTTCTCGTTTGTAGCGGTTCGCAGCCATACTAATCAATAGATAAGCGATGCCAAGCAGCGCTATGGTGATCATTACTGGATTGGACATTAACCAAGCATAGCCGGTGATATAGCCAGCTACTGCGCCGCCTAACTGGAGTGACCCAACTACAGACATCGAGGTAACCGTTATAAATTTAGCTGTTAGAAGATTTTGTTCTCCTGTACTGGTTGCGGTATCGATGTCTTTGTACAGCTGCCAAGCTTCCAACGCTGTTGCTAGAACGGCAAGCGCTGCCCACATTGCAGTTCGCCAAATCAAATTTTTGGAAAAGTTAGCAAATTCAGTTTTCGTCGCAAAAGCCATGCTGTCTTTGGCCGAGTTTCTAGCCGCGGTCAACCATTCAATATATCCAGCCTTAGCGACGTTTAGAGCATTACCGCCCAAACTCGCCGACATCCCCGCAGCCCGACTCCATGCCGGCCCCAACCACAACGCCGCAATCGCATTCGCTGCATACCCCGCATTGGCACCCAAGCTGCGCAACTCATCCGCCGTAAACCTGCCGTCGTTCTGCGCTTGTCTGAAGGTGTTGTGCACATTCCACATGTTCAGTGCCACCAGCAATCCAGGCAGCGCGCTGCCCAAATGCTGGTCCATCCACTGTTTGACGCGCACGCGGTGGGCGGGCGTGCCCGCGCTATTCAGTTGTGCGGCGGCCTCTGCCTGCCCAAGGTCAGCGAGCCAGCGGTTGATTGTGGCGGGATCCAGCATCAGTCGGCTGCTGCCGGAGGCTCTCGCAAAAATTTGTTGGGGCTGATTCAGGAACAGGGCTTTGACCTTCTGATCCAGCGTGTGCAGGGCGACGCGTGC